>CAYWSQ010000199.1:0-7607 GCA_964460925.1 uncultured Flavisolibacter sp.
AAAGAAGGCGCAAAAAATTGAATTCATATTATCCATTTGATGAAGTGAGAATAAGAAATGATTCTATGAAGATTAAACATTACTTACCGCCTTCCCGACTTCCCGGCCTTGCCTTTCGTTCTTAAGAATTGATGCTGCACTATCGTTCATCCTGCCACACAACTCTTACCTCTCTCGCTATCTCAAAAAAATCAACACACTTTCCATCACCCTTACCCGTAATACCACCACTCGGAGCACAGACTGCATTACAGTTCTCATCAACCACCATATCATACTGGTCGCAGCAGTCTGAAGAAAAATAAAAAACACGCCGGCCCGCATAATTATATTCTTTCACCACTGCGGGAGGATTGTAGGCAGGTTCACTTTTGATCGCATCGATTTTAGACTGTATGCAGCCCGGAAGCCGGGGCAGGTTCTCCTTCCGGCATTTGTTGGCAGCAATCACCAGGAAGATAGTAATTGTAAACAAAATTGATTTCATAGACCTTGAGTATTCACGAATATCTTTGCACAAGCAAAAACAATACCTTTTGGAGAAGAGCAATTTCGTAGACCAGATCAGGATCTTTTGTAAAAGTGGTCATGGCGGAGCCGGTATCAAGCATTTCCGGAGAGACAAACTCACCGCGATGGGAGGTCCTGATGGTGGTGACGGGGGAAGGGGCGGACATATCATTCTGAGAGGTAACCGCAATCTATGGACGCTGTTACACTTAAGATATCATAAGAATGTGTTGGCGGAAGATGGTGAGAGAGGAAGTGATAACAACCGGACCGGGCGTTTTGGTAAAGACGTGGTGCTGGAGGTACCCCTGGGTACCATTGCAAGGGATGAAGAAACCGGTGAAAAAGAAGCTGAAATTCTACATGATGGTGAGGAACTGATATGGCTTCCCGGTGGTAAAGGCGGGCTGGGGAATACCAATTTCAAAACCCCAACCAACCAGGCACCTGAACATGCACAGCCAGGTTTGCCGGGTTTGGAAGGCTGGAAAGTACTCGAACTAAAGGTGCTGGCAGATGTGGGACTGGTAGGATTTCCCAATGCAGGTAAATCAACATTATTGTCTGTGATCACCGCGGCCAAACCGAAGATCGCGGATTATGCATTTACTACACTGACACCTCAACTGGGAATGGTGGAATACCGCGACGCAAAAAGTTTTTGCATCGCCGATCTTCCGGGCATCATTGAAGGTGCTGCGGAAGGAAAAGGACTGGGTCATCGGTTCCTTCGTCATATTGAAAGAAATTCTGTTTTGCTTTTTTTGATTCCAGCCGACAGCAAGGATCATAAAAAGGAATTTGAAATCCTGGTCAATGAACTGGAAGAATACAATCCTGAACTGCTGCACAAACAGTTTGTGATTGCGATCAGCAAATCGGATATGCTGGATGAAGAGTTAATCAAAGAGATCGATAAAGAATTGCCTGAGAATATACCTCACATTTTTATTTCTTCTGTTACACAGAAAAATATCCGGGAGTTGAAGGATCTTTTGTGGAAGGTTTTGAATGAGTCCAGGTAATTTTTTTCACCGCAGAGACCAGCCTTTGCTAAAGCTATGGCTGGCGAAGGGAGAACGCAGAAAATACTCAGAGATATCCTTCAATTCTTTTCATTTTTATCTATTGACCATTTGATCTAATTGGATAGCCGGGAAGGCGGGAAGACGGTAAGTAGTGTATCAAATTCAAAAACTATCAAGTAATCATAAAGCTTTAGATCACTTCCCGCTATACCGGCTATGCCTTTTTCTCAACTTTAAAATAAATCCACATCAGGCCATGGTGTACTTGCATTATTCACGGCAGGCCATAACAAACCATCCATGTCAGTAAGATAACTGTTACTTACAGCCCTTGTATTGGTCAGAATCACCCAGTTGAAACCATTATTCGCTCTAACGATCATGGTAGCTGTTCCAGGAAGGCTTCCCATATGCCACCAGTTATTGGCATTGTTCACACTCCAGCCTAATCCATAATTAGCCACCGAAGAAGGCGCCACCATGGTATTGATTGAAGCAGTGGAAAGTATATCAGGCTTGGTATTGAAACCATCCACTCTAACTAAAAGTTTGGCAAGATCAGTAGCGCTTGCGATCCAGCCGCCATGCGCATCCATTCTTGCAATTTTATAGATATAAGGGTTCTGTCCACCCTGTCCATAATATTTCACTTCATTAGGTTTGCGGTCGGCTTCTGTATCACCACCGATGCTCATACTGGTAATACCAGCCGGCTGCAGCACATTTGTTTTTACATATTGATCATAAGTCTGCCCGGAAATTTTTTCGATCACGCGGCCCAGCACAGCATATCCAAAATTGGAATAAGCATAATTAGTTCCGGGCGTATGGGTGAGTGGCCTGTTATTGAGTGTCCATGAAATTAACTGGGCATGGTTCATCGCCTGGTTGGTGAACATGGGGTCACTCCCATCATTAGGCCAGCCGCCTGCGGTATGCTGCAGCAATTGCCTTACAGTGATATTAGTAATATTGGGACCATACGGTGTATTGCCGTATGTAGTGCCGAGAATATTTCCTGTTCCGAAAACCTTTGCATCCAGGTTCAGTTGTCCCGCTTCCACCATTTTCATGATGGCGATCCCGGTTACCGGTTTGGAAACACTGGCAATCCTGAAAAGGCTGTTGTTGCTTACATCAGTATTTGCACCCACATCAGCCTTGCCATAGCTTTTTGCATAAACCAGCTTACCGTTTTTTGTGACGGCCAGCGAAAGGCCTGGCACATTATGGTTGGTCATAAAAGAAGCAACCGCATTATCCACCTGGGCAATATTGGCCGGAGGTGGCGGCGGTGGCGGCGGCGGGTCCGAGGAATTTTTTTTACAGGCTGCAAAACTCAAAGCAAGAGTGAGTGCCAGGAACATATTTTTCATGTTTGTCAAATTTTGATGAAGCTATTTCCTTTCCGAGGGGGAGTCAATCACCCGTTGGGGTAATTGTCAGCCTTCCAGGTTCAGGAAACAGTATATCGTATTCCAATACCCGATATCATCAAAACCTGTTGTTTATTTTTTTGAGAATAGCTCATTGCAGAAAGGCCGGCCTCTGCTAAAGCCATACACACAAAAAGAGAAATGAAAATATGGAATGAACCGACCTCCGAGGTTACCTCGGAGGTCGGGGTTACAAAAAAATCATTAAGGGTATAACTATCAGTGGCCAATATGAAATAACAATATCGCCAGCCTCCTGGGGCTGGTTGGACAAAGATGCCCATCTAATTGATAGGAAATCACAATCTCTGGATGCATACTGTTGTTACTGAATTGATCGTCACCCCGACCTCGGAGGTTAACCTCCGAGGTCGGGGCAAATCGCCTGGTCGCAAAGGAGATAAATTTCCGAAATCTATCAACCACTCCATCTCTGATACGCTACCTGCCGCTTTCTTCCCGCTACGGCAGCAATCGGAGCGCTGAAGCTATAGCGGAGGCACATGCATCAGCATATACTTACTTACCGGCTACGCCTGTAATAAAAAAACCTGCCTTCAACAGGAAGACAGGTTAATCTATCAGGCTGTTGGCACAGCCAAAGGCCATCGGCCAAAAGCCATCAGCCTCTTATTTAATCTCCTCATAATCCTTAAACAAATTCACTTTCGTATTCTCTACCTGTCTCCTGTATTCCATCCATCTTTTTGAATAAAAAGCATTGATCCTTTTTACAGCCGCATCTATATGGGCTTCTGCATTTTTTACCAGGGTTTCTTCCTGCACTCCCGGCGCTATACTTTTAGAAGTAATGTACTGCTGCGCGGTTTGCATACTGCCCATCACGGTTACCTGTCCTAGAGGTCTTGACAATCCCTGCTTATCAGAATTTTTTCCATTGATATATTCACGAATGTTTTTGATGGAATCCTGCATGGCCGTTGTTGACCTGCGCAGGGAATCGATTTCTTTTCCTCTCAACCCTCTCAGTTGGGCACTGATTTTAGTAAGCAGTTCTTCAGATTCAGTCAGGCGGTCCATACCTGTAAGCAACCTGTCAGATGATTTTCTCAAACGTTCCAGCATTGTTTTTTGTGCAAGCTTTACAGTCTCAGTTTTATTCAGTCGCGGATCATCCTTGATGGTCACAAATGTGCTGTCTTTATCATTTGCATATTGCATGACAACTTTATAGGTTCCGGGAAATACCTGCATGCCACCCGGTTCGCCGCTGCCACCGCCACCACCAAAACGGCCACCGCCTCTTCCGCCAGGCTGTCGGAATCCTCTTTCTTCCATGCCCCAGTTATTCCTGTTCAAACCTTGTTCTGCTCTCCATTTCAGGTTCCTGATCACTTCATTTTTTTCATTGAAGATCTGCACTGAAACAGAATCCGGTTTGCCCGCTGATGCCGTACCGGCTTTTGACGGCTGGTTCACAAAATAACTGATGGACGCACCGCGGCCGCGGTTATCAGCTCCATACAATCCATAGGTGCTCCAGTCATATCCCGGTGCGGGCCTGTAATTGGCCTGGTAAGCTTCGGGCGCCTGGAATACTGTAATGGCCTTCGTAAAAACTTTTCCATTATTGGCTGCGAACTTTCTCAATGGCCTGATATCATCAACTACCCAAAGCGCCCTGCCGAATGTAGCGATCACGAGATCGGCTTCCCTTTCCTGCTGCACCATGTCAAAAGTTGACACCGCAGGAAATTCATCCGTTTTCCAGTGTGTAAAAGAATTGCCATTATCCATGCTCACCCACACACCATGTTCCGTACCAGCGAAAATGAGATTAGGTTCAACAGGATCAGGCAGAACACACAAGGCATAGCCCTGGATATTTTTATTCTGCAGCATATTACTCCAGGTTTTTCCATAATCTTTCGTGCGGAAAATATAGGGTTTGAAATCACCACGCCTGTAGTCATTCACCACAACAAAAGCCTCGCCTGCATTGTGCCTTGATGCCCTGATCTGAGGGATCCACGCTCCTGCTGTCATCCCCGGAATTTTTCCCCGGAAACTCGTCCAGGTTTTTCCGCCATCTTTTGTCAACTGTACATTGCCATCATCGGTTCCCACCCAGATCAAACCTTTTTCCACTGCGGAAGGTTCAATGGCGAGAATGGTACAATGGTTTTCAGCTCCCGTGATATCGAGTGTTAGACCGCCGTTGTTTGACTGGTCATACTTTGAAGCATCATTAGTAGTAAGATCGGGTGAAATGATCTGCCAGCTTGCGCCCTTGTCATTACTGCGGTGCACATACTGGCTGCCGTAATAAATTACATTCCTGTCAAACGGATCCTGCGCGATGGCGGAATTCCAGTTGAAACGTAAACGGGTATTGGTATCAAGTGCAGGTGGTTTCAGAAACCATCTTTCACCTGTTTTATGATTCACTTTGCCCAGGTTTCCACCCTGGCTCATGCTGTAAACCCAGTCGGCATTATCAGGATCAGGCATGGCATCAAATCCATCACCTCCTCCTACATTGTTCCAGTAAAAATTGCGGATGCCTCCATTGGTCCAGGTATAGGCAGGTCCATGCCAGGTACCATTGTCCTGCATGCCACCCATTACATTGTATGGTATCTCGTTATCAACATTCACATGATAGAACTGTCCCACTGGAAGATTTTCATTGAAGGTCCAGCTACGTCCACGGTCTCTCGATAATCCAATGCCACCATCATTTCCTTCCAAAATAAAATTGGGATCTTCCGGGTGGATCCACCATGCATGATGATCCGGGTGAATTCCGGAATATGGCAGTAATGTTCTGAAAGTTTTTCCTCCATCCTCGCTGATGTCCACCATAGCGTGAATGCTATAGATCCTGTTTTCATTTTTTGTATCCACGCGGATGTCCTGGAAATAAAACGGCCTGTTAGTGACCCATTGCGGATCACTATTCACCAGTTCCCAGTTAAAACCGCCATCATCACTTTTATACAAACCATTCTTTGTTGCTTCCACCATAGCGTACACTCTTGAAGGCTGGCTGCGGGCGAAGTCAAGACCGATACGACCTAATGTTCCGGCAGGCAGTCCGTTCTCCGTTCCCAGTTTTTTCCAGGTGCGGCCACCATCAACCGTAATGTATAAACCACTACCGGGCCCACCACTTTTCATGCTCCATGGTGTACGGCGGTGCTGCCACATGTTAGCGATCAGTTTATTGGGATTGGAAGGATCCATTACGAGTTCAGCGCATCCGCTGGTATCGTTAGTGTATAAGATGCGGTTCCAGGTCTGCCCGCCATCTGTTGTTTTATAAACTCCTCTTTCAGGATGCTCGGCATAGGGATTGCCAATGGCCGCGGCATAAACAATATCAGGATTGACAGGATCAATGATGATGCGGTGCAGATTCCTCGTTTTTTCAAGTCCCATGGCCGCCCATGTTTTACCTCCATCCATGGATTTATAAATTCCTTCCCCGAGGTTGATGGAGTTGCGCGGATTGCCTTCACCCGTTCCCACCCATACCACGCTGGGATTGGATTGCTGAATGGCAATGGAACCAATATTGATATTGGGCTGCGCATCAAAAACAGATGTCCATGAAGCGCCTGAGTTGGTGGTCTTCCATACACCGCCGGAAGCGGCGCCAACAAACCAGGTATCGGGCTGGCTCACTACAACATCAACTGATGTGATACGGCCACTCATTCCGGCCGGACCGATATTCCGTGGTTTGAGCGCTTTGAGCTGGTCGATGGTAACATTTTGTGCAGATGTGATAATAGAAATGCAAATGAAAAGCAGTACGCCGGTAAATTTCATGCAGCAGGTTTTTGTAGCTCTAAACTTAAGGAAAAACTGGATGTGATAAAGGGGGAATGTTAGGAGTGAGATGTTTTGATGACCTGGTACCCACACCGCGGAAATAATGATAGGTCATGGGCTCGTCGTGTTGAGTGCAATATTATCTCCTAAATCGTAATAACGCTTTGGTCAATGTGTTTTTAAACACGGCGAACACAGAGGCCACGTTTTCATAAGTACCGATTGCGTAACACGGCGGACACAGTGGGAGACTATGAACTTTGAAAGGCTAACCGTGATCGCCGTGTTTAGAGCAATGTTCTCTCCTGAATCATAATACGCCGTGATCGCTGTGGTTTTTCATATACAGCTGGTATCGGTTTCCTATTTGGTTGCGTAATTTGTGCTTGAACCATTTATCTGGAAGATGAATACCAATTTGGAATTGATTTTGAAAACCCTGATTTCCTTTGCCCTTATGGGTGTGGGCTTTTGGGGAATATCCGAAGGCCAGAAACTCCTGGGCATCATTTGTATCATCACCGGTATTATCATCGGCGTGTCTATTTATGGCGATAAATTCAAATGGACAGACTGGTGGAGGTAGCACAACCTCGGAGGTTGACCTCCGAGGTTGAAAAAGCCCCGCATTGCTGCAGGGCTATTAAAAATCAATTATTTTAAAACTTAAAAAGTCTTCTGCACACCACCCGGAACATTCGCATTCTCAGGATATAAAACTGTACGAACATAATTTTTCATGTCCAGGTATTTCTTAGCCGCGTTCTGAAGGTCTTTCAGGCTGAGGGCATCCACTCTTTTTTCATAATCCAAAACCATTTCAGGATTGGTACCA
>CAYWSQ010000200.1:0-7563 GCA_964460925.1 uncultured Flavisolibacter sp.
GGTGCTGCCATTACCGATGCCTCCGCTGAAACTTATGCCAAACTCCCTAAGGATCAGCAACAGGCTTTCATGAAAGCCTATTTTGACCTGCAGGATGGAATTGGTTACAATATTGCCCGTACCAATATCAATAGTTGTGATTTTTCAAGCAGCAGCTATACCTATGTTACGGCACAGGACAAGGAACTAAAAACATTTGACATCGCGCATGACAGGAAATTCAAGATGCCGATGATTAAGGATGCCATGAATGCGGCGAGCCAGGAGATCTCCTTGTATGTGAGTCCCTGGAGTCCTCCTGCTTTTATGAAGGACAACAACAATATGCTGCAGGGAGGAAAATTACTTCCCGAATACAGGCAGAGCTGGGCGGATTATTATGTGAAATTTATAAAAGCATATGAAGCTTCAGGCATACCGGTATGGGGACTGAGTGTACAGAATGAACCCATGGCCAAACAGCGCTGGGAGTCCTGCATCTTTACTTCGGATGAGGAAAGAGATTTTATTAAGAACCACCTGGGTCCTACTCTTCACCGTAATGGACTTGGTGATAAAAAACTGATCGCCTGGGATCACAACAGGGACCTGATCTATCAACGTGCCAGCGTGATACTGAATGACCGTGAAGCAGCGAAGTATGTTTGGGGAATCGGGTTTCACTGGTATGAGACCTGGACCGGGGGACCGATGCAATTTGATAACCTTAAAAGAGTGAATGAAGCATTCCCTGGCAAGCACCTGATCTTTACAGAAGGCTGCAAGGAAAAATTCCATATTGACAGCATCAACAACTGGAGCCTGGGTGAAAGATATGGTCATAGTATGATCAATGATTTCAACAGTGGTACGGTTGCATGGACCGATTGGAACATACTGCTGGATGAACACGGAGGTCCCAACCATGTTGGCAACTTCTGTTTTGCACCGGTGCATGCTGATACAAAAAAAGGAAAGCTGATCTTCACCAATGCCTATCATTATATAGGGCATTTTTCAAAATACATCAGGCCGGGTGCTGTAAGGATCAGCGCTTCTCCCAGCCGTGCACAACTGGAAACCACCGCATTCAGAAATCCTGATGGTACGATCGTGGTGGTGGTGATGAATACGACGGATCAAAAAATTCCTTTTCATTTATGGATGAATGGAGAAGCTGCTGAAACTGAAAGCGCGGCCAATTCCATCATGTCCTTATTGATCAAATAAATTCCGTTTATGCGCAAGCTGTTTTTGCAAATGATTTCATTTGCCCTGCTCTCCTTTTGCACTTTCGAAACCAATGCACAGGGTTTTCTTAAAACAGAAGGGCATCATATTGTAAATAGCAAAGGTGAAAAGATCATCCTGCGCGGCATGGGCCTCGGAGGCTGGATGCTACAGGAGGGATATATGTTCCAGGTGGGCAATCTCGGGCAGCAATACCGGATCAGAGAGAAAATCAAGGACGTGGTAGGTGAAGAAAAAACAAGGGTATTTTATGATACCTGGCTGAAGCAGCATACCACCAAAAAAGATATAGACGCGATGGCGCAGTGGGGTTTCAACTCCATCCGGCTGCCGATGCATTATGAATTATACACGCTTCCTGTTGACCAGGAACCTGTGGCGGGAAAAAATACCTGGCTGGAAAAAGGTTTTGAAATGACCGACCAGTTGCTGGAATGGTGCAAACAGAATAAGATTTACCTGATACTTGATTTACATGCGGCACCAGGCGGACAGGGAAATGATTTGGCCATCAGTGACCGCAACCCGGATAAACCATCGCTCTGGGAAAGTGAGGCCAACCAGCAGAAAACAATTGCGCTCTGGAAAAAACTGGCGGAGAGATATAAGAATGAAGAATGGATGGCTGCCTATGATATCATCAATGAACCCAACTGGGGCTTTGAAGATCCAAAGGATTTCAGGGGAACCGCCGAGAAAAAGAATGAACCACTTAAAAAGCTGATGGTGGAGATCACTAAGGCAATACGTGAAGTGGACAGAAACCATATCATCATTATTGAAGGCAATGGCTTTGGAAATAATTACCATGGCATTTTACCGGCATGGGATGATAATATGGTTTTGAGTTTTCATAAATATGGCAACTTCAATACAAAAGGTGCGATTCAGTATTTCCTGGATCTGCGCGAGCAATACAATATGCCCCTGTGGCTGGGCGAATCCGGGGAAAATTCCAACACCTGGTTTACGGAAGCGATTGCACTCGTTGAAAGTCATGGTATCGGCTGGGCATGGTGGCAGGAAAAAAAGATGGGGATCAATAATCCCTTGGAGATCAAAAGACCGGAAAATTACCAGTTGCTGCTGGATTACTGGTCAGGTAAAGGACCCAAACCTTCCGAAGCTGAAGCCTGGAAGATTTTGACTGAGCTGCTTGACAATATCAAAATAGAGAACAACATCTACCATCCTGATGTGGTTGATGCCATGTTCCGGCAGGTGCAGAGTACAGATACCAAACCATTCAAAAGGCACGCCCTGGATGAAACACTTGTGATCAGGGCTGTGGATTTTAATATGGGACGCCAGGGCCAGGCCTACTACGATCTTGATTCGGCCAGTTATCACTACACACCGGGTGTGGATACAAGAGGCAACCGTGGCCGTGCCTACCGAAATGACGGGGTTGATATTCAGCATGGCAAAGAAGGTTATCATGTTTACAGCATGGAGGATGGTGAATGGCTTCAGTACAGTTTCCTGGTGAATAAGGATGGGAAATATAATCTTTCAGTTGAACTTTCTTCCGACACAACAGGCGGAACTTATTCTATCCTGGTGAACCAGCAGGAGATTGTTGTGAATGCAAACGTTGACCCTACCGGTGGCAAAGAGAACTGGAAATTAACTCCTCCAACTATGCTAAATCTGAAAAAGGGTTTGAACCTGCTAAAGTTCCGTGTTGACAAGGGTGGGTTCCAGTTGAGAAAAATTCATTTCAGGAAAATCGACCTCGGAGGTTAACCTCCGAGGTTATGATGCCTTTTTACGTGCAGGCTTGAGGCTCTCCTTTAATTTCTGCATAAGGTCCTCAGTAGTGCTGGTATGCACTACTTTGAGCGGTTTGAAGGCAGCTCCTTTGCCCTTGGCTTTGGCCTCGATCACTTTTAATAATTTATCCGAAAATTCATCCCTGAATTCTTCAGGCTTGAAAGGTTTGGTCAACTGGTTGATCAGAAGCGAAGCCATTTTGATCTCGTCGGCCTTGCTGTCTGCTTTCGGTAATGTAAGTCCGTCTGCCTCCCTGATTTCCTGCGCGAAACGTAAACGGTGAAGCACCAGCACATTGCCCATCGGTTTCACCAGGCATACCCATTCCCGTTTATGATAGACAAGGGGACCAAGGGCAGCTTTTCCTTCTTTTTTCAAAGCATCCCGCAATAAGGCATAAGCTCTCGCACCTGATTTATCCGGCTCGAGGTAATAAGGCTTTTCAAAATAAACCGGGTCGATCTCTTTTTCTGATATAAACTGGACAATCTCCAGGTGGTCCAGTTTCTCGGGTGTGGCTTTCTGAATATCGGTCTCATCCACAAGCACTACTTCCTTACCCATCTGGTAACCCTTCACAATGTCTTCATACTTCACTTCCTTACCCGTTGTCTCATTCACCTTTTTATAACGGATCCTTGCATTGTTATTCTTATCCAGGCTTACAAATGAGATCGTGCTCTCATCAGTTGCAGCATACATCCTTACCGGTATATTCACCAGTCCAAATCCAAGAGAACCTGTCCAGATCGGTCGCATAATGTGCTTTTTGTTGTACCTGATATCAACCAAAAAGCAATCCCTTCCTCATTTTTACGACAGTCGGGATGGTCACCAGTTATCAACAGGATTATCCACATTGGCGGACGGGCTCTGCAATTATGTCAAAATTCAAAAGTGAAAATTCTAAAAACTGAAATTGAATCCGAGTACCCACACACCATTCTTTCTTTCATATTTCCTGGTCCAATGATAGAAATATCCACCATTGATATTCATGTCGGCGAATTTCGCATCATACCTCAGTAACTGGTTGAGTAGTATCCCGGTTTCATGATATCCATTTTGCGGTGCAACAACTCCAATGTTTCCTTCTGCATGTTCAGCAGCCAGGTTGCCGTACAAAAGATTATGACCTACTGTTACAAAAGGTTTACTGAATGACTGATCCCAGAAATGAAAATCAAAATCATGTTTGTATAAAAAAGAAACATAGCGGTCCATATAAAAATCAAATGGCCGCATGGTGAGAAATCCGCCCCAGGTATAAAAACTCACTGCATCTCTCCTGAAACCATTGCCGGCAAATAATAATGATTTCGGCAAGGCACCGGAAAACCGCAGGCTGCCCGCTTCAAGCCTGAAGTAATCCTTTCCCCACCTGTTGCTCCTACGTTCATAATCAACTGCCCCGAGAAGGGAAATGAAACTGGCCCGGTAGCCATTCGCATCAACACGACCTGCATTAACATCCAGGTAAAAGATAGGGAACCTGTTTTTGCCGGAAGAATAATACAGGTCAAAGAAGGGGTATCGTTTTTCAAAAGGGGCATAACGTATACCGATACCCGCTTTCCTTACCTGGAATCTGCTGATCAATTTACCACGGTAAAAAAATGTGTAATGGAGTGGCTGTAGTTGCTGGTAAGTAACAGAGGGTCTTAACTCCCAGTAACCAGCCCTGAAGTTGGAACTAAGCGACCATTTACGGGTGCGGTCAACCTGTTGAAAAAGCCAGCCTCTTGTAAGCGCCGAACCCAGGTCGGGATGAATTTCCACTCTTCCTGGTAACTGGTAATCTGATTCATACGCCAGCCTGATATAGTTTTCTTTTGCTTTTGAGGGAAAATAGGTAGCAGAAGTTCCATACTTCCATTTTTTATCCCGGGTACCATAACCTGCCCAGCCACCCAGGCTGATCTTTTTTGAGAGTTGATCATTGGTGAATAAACCCAGTCCCAGCCTCAGGCCTTCATAACGGTTGGCAGCAACGATGCGCGTAAGATCCAGGTCAATTTTTCCAATGGGCCATAATCCCCGGGCCAGTTTGCCACTGGTTCGGATGGCCGCACCCATGGGTGTGTTCTTCCCTAAACTGTCCATGTACCTGTAAGTGTTCAGTTCTTTGCTGCTGATCGTATCCTTGCGGAAAAACCTCCACTCCTGTTCGGTTCTCAGGTCAACTGAATCATGAAGTTTTACCGGGTAGGTTTTATCGAATACCCGGGCCGGCTGTTTTTCAAAACTTACAGAATCAATGATGGAATGACCGTTCCAGTTCACCTTCATGTATGGCGCCGGCACTTTACTGATGAAAAAATCATAATTGAGTTCTGCAGGAAACCATTTCCCCCCCACCAACTGGTAGATCTGCTCAAACTGCACGATTCGGTCTTCGTCCTGCCCTGTTGCGTTGCTCCCGGTAAAATGCGTGATGGCAAACCCATTTGAGTTGATGTACACAGTTCCCAAAAGTGAATTGAAGATCTTTCCTTTGACAGGCTCGTAACTCAATACAAAAACAGTATCACTGCCAACGAGTATCTCATCTTCAATAAAAAAACGGTAGCGCTGCTGCCAGCCCCTTGCTATGGGGTTGAGATAATCTTTTGAATTCAGTTTAATGTAGTCATTGTACACATGAAATGGAAGTACATCAGTAACAATGTTGGCGAAAAAAGTTTTATCAAGTCCCGAGAACCTGGAGGCCAGAACCGTTTCCTGCAATTTCGGTTTATCGAAGTATCGCCGGCTAAATGTTTCGGTAAGCAGCAGGTGGCGGTCATCAGAAAAATAAGAACCGTAGCTGCTGCTTCCGCCCCGGGTTTCATGCTTCATATGGCCAAACTGCGTCCCTAAAACTGAATCCACATTAACATCATCCATCAAACCCATATCGAGTGTCATTTTGTAATAGATATTACAGGCATAGTGTTCATATTGTTCAGGATCGTGCAGGTGACGGTTACGGATAGCCTTGTTGACGATCCATTGGATCCTGGCCTCCTGCGACCGGACGACCACTGTTTCAAGATTTCTCAGGGTACCCTCCAGCAGGATGGTATCACGGATCTCACCGGAGAAAATGAGCCGGGTACGGTGACCGGTGTAGGAAATAAGAATGGACTGGTGATGACTAAGTTCCATCTGAAAGCTGCCATTGATATCACTGATCATTCCTTTTTTATCTTCTGTCTGGATGGTGGCAAAGGGCAAGGGTTGCCTGGTTACAGAATCAATAATCACAGCACTTATGGTGATCTGCGCACATGCAGACATGGAAAGAAGCAGTATCAGCAGCAGGTATATAAAACGCATGGTGATTTGGTTGGTCAATATTATGATATTTGTTCACCGGTCTCAAAAGATAGCCAAAGCACTTTCTTTATTTAAATTTTCTTTAACCCCAAATTCGAAAATCAAACGAACGAAAAATCGCGCAACAGAAGAATCAAGATTTCTTTGATGCATCTGATTTTAAATAATCAGACCCTTCCTTCCTCAGGGCAGGCTTTCAATTTTGAATTTTGAACTCCTGTTTTCCCTTACTTTGTTCACATGAAACTTGCCTTCTGGACTATCGGGAAAGCGCATGATGCCAATGTAAAGGAAGGCATCATGGAATTCACCAAAAGAGTTTCGCGTTACTTCCCGGTTGAGTGGACCATCATTCCTGTTCCAAAGAATGCAGGCATGTTATCGGAAATGGATCTGAAAAAACGGGAAGGAGAAACAGTGCTTCAATGGTTGAAGCAGGACGATTACCTGGTGGCGTTAGATGAATATGGAAAGCAGTTTGCTTCTGAAGGCCTATCTGAGTTTTTACAGGAAAGGGCCATGGCCGGCACGAAGCAGGTGGTGTTTTTAATTGGCGGTGCTTACGGGCTCGATCAGGAAGTACTGAAAAAAGCAAAGTTGAAATGGTCGCTTTCTCAACTTACTTTTCCTCACATGCTCGTAAGGCTGATCCTTGCTGAACAGGTGTACCGGGCCTGCACCATTATGCATAACGAGAAATATCACCATAAATAAAAGTTTAAAATAAAAGCGTGGAATTAAGTCTCACCCTCATTATAGTAATCATAACCTGCATCATTTCCATCAGTGGTTTCAGCAGGCAGCAGGTGATAGATGACCTGATATTTTATCCGCCTGCCATTACGAGGCGGGGACAATATTACCGTTTCATATCCCATGGTTTTATCCATGCTGATGCCATTCACCTTGCATTCAATATGCTGGCCTTTTATTCTTTCGGGGAAGGACTGGAAACTGTTTTTGGTTTTGATTGTGTTTTCGGTAGGATGGGCAAGGTCTATTTTCTCCTGCTTTATTTTTCTGCATTGATCGTAGCCAGCCTGCCTGACCATATCAAGTACCGCGACAGTTATCATTTCAAAAGCCTTGGAGCATCAGGTGCGGTTTCCGCCATTGTTTTTTCGATGATTCTTTTCTTTCCTCAAAGTCCCATTGGACTGATCTTCCTCCCAATAAAAATTCCCGGCTATATTTTCGGCCTCATCTACCTGGGTATTACCGTGTATCTCGACAGGCGTGGCG
>CAYWSQ010000201.1:0-7468 GCA_964460925.1 uncultured Flavisolibacter sp.
AGGCCGCCAAGAGCGCAAAGAAAAAACGCAAAGAATGTTCGAACAAACTTTGCGTCATCTTTGCGCTCTTGGCGTCCTTGGCGGTTAACAAAAATTCAAAATTCAAAAGACTAATCTTTAGATATAACAGGAAAAAAATAAAAAGCCGCTTTTCTCAATAAAAAGCGGCTTTGTTATTGATTGTATTTAAAAGTACAAGGTGAAAATTCTATCCAGTACTCAAGGCAGGCATATACGCTGCGTTAACTCCCACCCTCGGCGTTTCAGTTGTGGCATTAACCCCACCTAATTTTGAATTTTGACTTTTGAATTGACTGAGAGTTTTCAAACCGCAAAGGCCGCCAAGAGCGCAAAGAAAAAACGCAAAGAATGTTCGAACAAACTTTGCGTTTCTTGGCGCTTCCTTCGTGCCCTTTGCGGTTAAAAATCCAATAGTTTTACTTCCTCAGCAACTGCTCCGAAGTCGTTTTCGACAACTGCACCTTCCCTGGCCCTTCTTCATCAAAATTCACATTTACCCTGATCGCTTTTAGTCCGCTGATGCCCTGGGTATCTTCAAGCTCCAGGTATTCAATGTTGTCGCCGAGCATTTTCTCACTCTGCAAAAATTCAACATAACCCAGGTATTCCTCCAGCTCTTTATTCTGTGAATACACAATGGCAATAGTTCCCGGTTGTGTCAGTCGTTCTTCACTGTCCTTGAGATGTACCTTGTCGATCCTTTTTTTAATGATCTCATACCGGATGTTGTAGGCACCGTCCACATCAAATTTTCTTTCCTTTCTCCTGAAGCTGATCGACAGGGGAATGGAATGTGCAAGGATCAGTTGCGTGGTCCTGAGCGGCAGTGTCAGCCTTTTTTCCAGCGTGTTCGAAATCCTTGCTGCCCTGGCCAGCAACCTTAATTGCCAGAGTTTGAGATTGCGGACATACAGTTCGTTGAATGGTTTGTGAGGAGACAGCGACTGGCCCACGTACACATTGAATTCAATGCCGTCTGTAATATATCTTTCAAAATAGTGCGGGTACACTTCCTGCGCTTCTTTCTGTTCAAGGTCAACAAAACGGTCCAGCACATCGTTGATACGCGTAATGCTTTCTTCGTATTCACGGCGGTGGTGATATACAAATTTCCGCTGGGGGTCGAGCGCAGCGAAATATTCATCCACCCATTTTTTCATTTCCGGGTTAGAGATCTTCAGGTTTACCAGTATCGATGCCAGTTCATGCTCCATGAATTCATAGATCATCAGTTCATCGTCCGATAAAAGTGTATCAGAAACGGCTGCAATATATTTATCGATCCTGAACAGGGTCTCATGCAGCAGCGGAAACTCAGTTACCTTCACGGCTCTTGTGAGTACCTCCCTTGCCAGGTTCAGTTGTTCCAGCAGGTCCATCTGGATAGCATGGTTCCTTTCAGTAGAAGAATTGCGGATATCGATGGCGGCATATAATGGATACACTCCATCAAAACTGATGGGAGGCATCTTCGCCAGTTCACTTTCCTGCCGCAGTTGCAAATAATTAAACGCTGCTTCGGTGAACTTCCATTCCACTGCTGGCTGGATGGCGGTAAAATGCTCCTTGATCATTTTATCTACCTGCAGTTCCATTGTTTCACCACTTTTTTCAAGGGCCAGCGAAAACAGGGGAAGTGCCGGGTTTATTTTAGCCAGGTGCTGTAATTGCAGTTGCCCGGATTTGAGACTGAGTATTTCGAGCATTCCTATCATTTGTCCATCATCCGTCTTCAACGGGCAGAGGATCAGGCTGCGGGCTCCCTGTTCATAATAATATTTCAGCAGCTTATTGCTAACGGTGCTGGCCTTATTCATAATTTCGTAGAGCAGCGGCTGGCTGGATTCTTCAAAAACCTGCTTGCACAATTCACTGATCGCATCCTTGCGCCTGATCACTTCTTCCGTTTTGAAAAGAAGGCTGTTCCTGTACAAGGCTTCCGTGTAGAGATAATAACCATTCATTTTATAGAATGGAGTGATTCCGATCTCGAGGTTTTTCAAACCAATAAGGCTTTGCACATGACGCTGCAATTCATCAAATACATTTACATCCATGAATGTATTGATGTTGATGAGTGCTGTTTTGATCTCAGTGATTACCTGGTCCTGCGTTACATCATTGATTTCCATAACCACCAATCCTTCAAACCTGAATGCCGAAAGAGGCAGCACTTCCGAAAGTGATGCCAGGTCCATAGTATCCGGACTAGAAAGTTCAGGAAGCCTTGAATCCTTATCCACCTGGCTCACTTCAACAAACTGGGCATTCATTTTAAGGTCATAGTACCGGGTGAGCCCGTTATCATCTTTATAGGCATGAATGGAATTGATGATGACCGGCGCTTCATTTTTATAAAATTTTTTCAGGATAAGGTCATAGGCGAGGTTGATGCTGATGCGGCTGAGGTCAAGATTGGTTTTTTTATCCTCGAAACTGATGCTGCCGTTTTTTAAAAAAATCTCCCTGAAAACCGGTGAGGCATATACGATATCGGTGCGGAAGGGCAGGGATATGGCATAGATACCCTGGTTGGAAGAAGTAGAAGGAGGAAATATAGTTGACAAGAGAGTTTCTACCAGTTCGGCCTCCTTTTTTATTGCTTCGGTATTCTCCATGGGCGATAGCAGCTCAGGCCTGGACTCAATGTCCCGGATCAAACCCTGGTAAAGCCTCCTGGCCCCGGGCTTTCCTTCTGCTATCATTTTTTTCAGTACAGCAAGCAGTGGCTGCAACGAAAGCAAACTTTTAAAATCAGTGATCGACATGTAACTGGAATTTTTGGTGGTTGAAGAGCATATAGATCAACCTCTGAGCCAAAAAAGCAAACTCTGCCTGCATCGGAGGGAAGGCAGCTTCTTTACCAGGAAATTTATAGAAAAGAAGTACAGGTTACCGGGAAGAAAGCACTTCTGCAGGTGTAAAATAATTCATGTCCGGAACGAGCCTGAATCCCTTCATTGCTGAAGCTAAACTCAAATCCTTTGGATCTCTTGTACTTATACATGCAACCAGGATTCAGGTAGTGGCAATTAACTTTCATACAGCAATACTGCATCGTTCCAAACTTTACAGAATTTTAATAAGGTCAGGCCCTTGCGAAATAAATTCTGATTAACCCTTTTTTGCCATTTCCACCTTAGCCTCCGTTTTTTTGACAACACTGTGGTAATATTTACACACAGGCTTGAGTCCGCATTCACTGCATTTGGGCTGGCGGGCAATGCACACGTACCGGCCGTGAAGGATAAGCCAGTGATGGAATTTATGTACGAGCTCTTTCGGAATGTGCTGGATCAATTGCATTTCCGTTTGCAAGGGAGTTTTAGCGCGGTGGGTGAGACCTATGCGGGCAGAGACCCTGAACACGTGCGTATCAACCGCCATATTGGGCTGCTGGTCAATGACGGAGGTGATGACATTGGCGGTTTTACGGCCAACCCCTGGTAACTGTACCAGTTCTTCAACGGTCATGGGTATTTCTCCCCTGAATTTTTCCACTACCAGCCTGGCCATTCCCATCAGGTGCCTGGTCTTATTGCCCGGGAAGGAAATGCTTTTGATAATGGCAAACAGGTCTTCGTACGTAGCTTTATTGAGGTCGAATACTGTGGGATAAACTGCAAAAAGGGCTGGTGTGGTCATGTTCACCCTCTTATCAGTGCACTGGGCGGAAAGAATCACCGCAACCAGCAGTTCATAGGGATTGCCATAAACAAGTTCGGTCTCTGCTTCCGGCCTGGTAACCTCGAAATAATCTATAACGGCTTTGAATCTTTCTTTCCTTGTCATGAATGAAGGTGAGCACGCAAATTAAACAAGGAGATAAAATAAAAAAAGTTGATCGGCCAACCAGCGTACCGGTTCACCTTTCAACCTTTTACTTCTTTTTTATTTAGAAGTCACCACAACGTTTTCCCTCGCAGCTCTCAATACATTCAGCACGATCTCTGTTCGGGGAGAAACAGTGATTCCATTCAGACGTTCCATTGAAGTTTTCAGGACGGCGAGTTTTTCTCTCAGGGTCCAGTCTTCCTTCAGGGCGTTTTCGATAGCAGTGGTGGCTTCAGGGGATGTTTCCTTGTATAGATACAGGATGAGATCCTCCGGTGCGTAATTGTGCATAATAACCAATGATTCGTAATTAAAATCCAACGATGCCTTACATAATTTCGTCCGTTTATAAACGAAATCCATGATCTGGTTATTGCATGGGAAATCGGATTATTTATCCTCCAGGGGCTGAACCAGGAAAAGATCTTCATTATCTTTTTTCATAAGATATGTTTCCCTGGCAAATTTTTCTATAGCTGAAGCATTGAATTGCAAGGCATTGGAGATTTCACGGTTTTCGGCGATCTGCTTCGCAAAATAGGCCTTGCTGGCCTTCATTTCCGCCAGTTCCTTTTTTCTTTCCCTTTGTGTGAACACATCGTTCCGGTCGAAGAACAGCATCCATATAACAAACCCGGTGGCAGCCAGGAAAAACTTGTTCCTGAGAAATGAGGGTATGCGGGAAAGAAAGCTCATTGATATAAATTTAAGATGCATTACCGGAAGTACAAAGCCCCGGTCTTTTGACTGCTGAATAAAAGGCCAGGGCTTTGTTCCGGGTATTTTTATTTTCCGAACTTAAGATTAGTGCCTGGGTAATAGGCTGATGCACCCAGCAATTCCTCGATGCGGATCAACTGGTTGTACTTGGCCATGCGGTCAGTTCTTGAGGCAGACCCGGTTTTGATCTGGCCGCAATTCAATGCCACCGCAAGATCAGCGATCGTTGTATCCTCGGTTTCACCGCTCCTATGGCTCATAATGGTATTATAACCGCTGTGTTGTGCCATGGTTACGGCATTGATGGTTTCGGTAACAGTGCCGATCTGGTTCACTTTTACCAGCAGGCCATTGGCGATGCTTTTATCGATGCCCTGTTTCAGCCGGTTTACATTGGTCACAAAAAGATCATCACCTACCAGTTGCACTTTTTTGCCCACTGTTTCGGTCAGCATCTTCCATCCATCCCAGTCATCTTCTGCCATGCCATCTTCAATGGAAGCGATAGGATACTGGTTCACCCAGTTCTCCCAGTATTTCACCAGCTCTTCGCTGCTCAGGCTTTTACCATCACTCTTGTGAAAAACATATTTACCCTTTTTATAGAGTTCACTGTTGGCAGCATCCATCGCGATCATGATCTGTGATCCTGTTTTGTATCCTGCCGCTTCAATGGCAGTGAGAACGGTCTCGATGGCTTCTTCGTTGGAACCGATGTTGGGCGCAAATCCACCTTCATCACCCACATTGGTACTGTATCCTTTTTTCTTCAGCACAGTTTTGAGCGCATGGAAGATCTCCACACCCCATCTCAGTCCTTCGCTGAAAGAAGTGGCACCCACGGGCATCACCATGAACTCCTGGAAATCGATCTTGTTATCCGCGTGTGCTCCTCCGTTGAGGATATTCATCATTGGCACGGGAAGTGTTTTGGCATTGGTGCCGCCAATGTAACGGAACAAAGGAAGTGCTGCTTCTTCAGCGGCTGCTTTGGCAATGGCCATGCTCACGGCCAGCATGGCATTAGCACCCAGCTTGCTTTTATTTTCAGTGGCATCCAGTTCAATCATCAGTTGGTCAATGCCGGTCTGGTCAGCCACATCATAACCTTCCAGTTCAGGAGCAATGATATCATTCACATTGGTTACTGCTTTCAGCACGCCCTTGCCGAGGTAAACTTTCTTGTCATCATCACGCAGTTCTACGGCTTCATGCACACCGGTGCTGGCGCCACTCGGCACCGCAGCGCGGCCCATGGCACCTTCATCAGTGATCACATCCACTTCCACGGTGGGGTTACCTCTTGAATCAAGAATCTGTCTGGCGAATATTTCGGCGATATAACTCATATGTTTGTTTTAAAGATTAGATCTTTTAAGCTCTAGCTTCTAGCTTCTAGCGGCAAGGTTCAAGGCTTAAGGTTCAAGACTGTTAATCCCAAATTTTGCTGATGACTTTCAGTTCTTTAAATCTTGAACCTTAAACCTTGCACCTCATTGGGTCAGCGTCCTGAACACCTCCTCCAGCGACTTGTTTTCGCTTTGCAAAGAAACGATGTTGAGGTTATGCTGCAAAGACAATTCCATGAGCTGTTTGCGCACCTGTTCCGGCTCATCGGTTTCAAGCAGCCAGTTGCTGGCATCCAATTTTTCTGTCCGTTTCACACCCCGGATCGATTCCAGCAGAGAGGCTTCCACTGCTTCCTTGAATCCAACCTTCACAATATTCACTGCTGAAGTTTTCTGGAGGCTGCTCAGTACATCGTCGGCAACAATGCGTCCCTTGTTGATGATGATTACGCGGTCGCAGATGGCTTCCACTTCCTGGAGGATGTGTGAAGAGAATAAAACGAGTTTATTGCGTCCCTGTTCTTTGATCACATTACGGATCTCGACGATCTGGTTGGGATCCAGCCCGCTGGTTGGTTCATCAAGTATGAGTACTTCCGGCTGGTGAATGAGTGCCGCGGCCAGTCCCACACGCTGCTTGTAACCTTTCGAAAGCTGGCCTATCCTTTTTTTACTTTCCACCGTTAAGCCTGTAAGCCCGATCACTTGATTGATGGCCGATTTTTTTTGGGGAACCTTGTGAACATCAGCTATGAAATCGAGATATTCCTTCACATACATATCGTAGTAGAGCGCATTCGATTCCGGAAGATAGCCGATCTTTCTTTTGGCTTCCAGCGGTGTGTTTTTCACATCGATACCATTCACATTGATCTCCCCGCTGGTAGGTTCCAGGTAACCCGTGATCATTTTCATGGTAGTGGATTTTCCCGCGCCATTCGGTCCCAGGAAACCTACGATCTCTCCCTGGCTGATGTTGAAGGAAACCTCGTTCACGGCCTTTTGTTCACCATACATCTTGGTGAGGTTCTTTACGGTGATGGACATGGGGGCAAAGATAGTTGGTAGTCAGTTGAAAGTTCAAAGTTGAGAGTTCAAAGTCAGAGTCGTCAGAGAACGAGCAGGTAAACTTTGTCGGTAGTCAGTAGCCTGATACAGAATACAAAAAGAATTCACTAGTGAGGATTGATCTCTGATTACCTACTTACCGTCCTTGGTAGCCGAAGCTTTAGCGAAGGTTACCTTACCGCCTTCCCGGCCTTGTTTAATGTATTAGAGGATAGCCGGGAAGGTGGGAAGACAGTAAATAAATTCATTTGAAATCTGAATTAACTAGTTCTCCGACTACTGACTATTGACTAAAAAAAGACTCTCCGCATTTAGTTCATCGACTTTGAACTTTCAACTTTGAACTATCAACATTCGCTCCCTGGCTCCCGACTCCCGACTACCGACTAAAAAAACGACTCTCCGCATTTAGTTCACCGACTGTACGTGCCTGAAATAGGTTGACCAAATTTAAAACTGGTCAACTATGCAAAAAA
>CAYWSQ010000202.1:0-7404 GCA_964460925.1 uncultured Flavisolibacter sp.
TTAAGCAGGATACGGTTCACAAAATTGTTGAGGTAATACCCTTTTTCATACACATCCATAATTGCCCGGCGGATCTCCTGGGGTTCAGCATTCTTGAGCAGGTAACCATTGGCGCCATTTTCCATCATGTGAGATACAAAGCGGTCATCCTCATACATGCTGAGTACGATCACATGAATGTTGGGAAACTGTTTGCTAAGGACCTTGGTGGTTTCTATACCATCTTTCAGAGGCATACGCAAATCCATCAGCACCACATCAGGCTCGGCCGCAGCAATCCCATCTAATAATTCCTGTCCATTCTCTGCTTCCTGTACAAATTTGATATTGGTAAAAGACCTGAGCGAAAGGATCACCCCCTTGCGAAATATCTTATGATCATCAGCGATGGCGACTTTAATTACTTCCATAATGCGTTGAGAATGTGTAAAATTAGGAATTATGAAGCTAAAGCCTCGTAAGGATCATCCCTTGGTATTTCTATCGTGATCTTGTAGTAGGTCTGCGAGGCATCCTTTTCAAAAAGGATATTGCCCTGGGCCACCTTAAGTCGGCTGCTGATATTTTTCAATCCCAGGCCGATATTGCTCTTATTCAGTTTTTCGAAATCAGCCTGTACAATACCTCTTCCATCATGGTGCACCCGCAGCAGGCAGGAGCCGTTTTGGGTATTTTGAGTCAGGTGAATGAAAGATGAACTACTGTGTTTCAGGATATTGTTTACCAGTTCCTGGATCACGCGGAAAACGATCAGTTCTTTTTCAGGTTTCAGCCTTTCCTTGTACTCATGAAAACGGCTGGAAGCATTGATCTGGCCGGATCCGCTGATCTTCTGGAACAGGTCATTGACGGCTGATTCCAGTCCAAAATTCTTAAGGGTGGGTGGCATCAGGCTGTGGCTGATATTGCGCACAAGCTGGATGGTATCATCCAGGATCTGGCGGGCCTGGAAAATGGACTGGAGCTGGGTAGCCTTATCCTGGTTCACCAGGTTTTCGTTGAGGTAAAGCCTTGCTGTAGCCAAAAGGGGACCGGCATCATCATGAAGATCCGCTGCCAGTCTCTGTCTTTCTTCTTCCTGTAAGCGGATGGAAGCATTCAGTAATATTTTCTGCTGTTCATATTCCATCTGCTGCAGGCGCTGCTGGTAGCGGATGACCTTGCGCTGGTGGAAGATGATGAACATGATGAGGCTAATGGTAAGTACAAGCATTCCTAGTGTACCTAAGAATAACACTAAGGAAATTTTAGAGTCTGCACCTGCTTGTAGGAAGAACATAATTATGGTATAATTTTAAATAGGGCTAAGGCGATGTAAAATTGAAGATTGTTTTTTTTTAGGTTTGGCATATAGAAATAATCCCACAATAAAAAAGCAGTTTTTAGTTATGTAAAATACATATGTTAAAAACCAGTAATTATCCAATAATTCGAATAATTCTTTTGTGTTAGCAACTTGATTAGCAAAAATATAAATGAAAAAAGATCCCCCTAAATACACCATCATTCCTATCACCATCCAAAAATAAGCTCTGCTATAGATGAACGTTTCATCAATAATATTCATCTGCTCAAAAAGATAATAGAAGGAGTAGATTAAGATTAAAATGGTTTCAATTCCAATAGGTAAAGAATCAATTTTATGGGAATTTGCTATGTTATAATTAAAAATAACAAAAGCACTAAAGGCAATACAAGCAATGATGATAAACTTTTTGAAATTCTTATTTTGGATAAAAATTGAAAAAAAAATGGAAAGAAGAAGGAATTCAGAAAGTGTAAAAAAAACTAATATAGGATAGTTATATTCAGTAGATAGTTGGGTTTGGCCAAGGTTACAAAGCGAATTTAAAGAACAGTAACTAATTAATAACCAAAGTATTCTTTTATCTACTTGTTTGAAGGAAATGTAAATGCAATAGGCAATAACTATAAGGTCAAATAGATATACTAAATTAAAAAAAAGGTTTTCTATAGTTTTGGCCATTGCCTCAAATATAGAAAACCTTTGTAGAAATTAAAATTACTTACGCTACATCCCACCAAGAGGTCTCGGTAGAATCAGTAATTGGTCTGGAACGGAATACTTTCTTAGTCATGACAGTAAGTTTTTGTTGTTGTTAACGGTGTAAAAATTGCCCAAACCAAACCCGTTCTCAACCGGTATATATCCTATCATAAATGAGTATTTTATCTAATAATGCAGTATTGGTACGCATTTCAGCGAATTTAGACCGTAAGCTTACGCAACGAAATGGGGTAATACTACGTAGTGAAATTAGTAAATTTACTAGGTACGAATAGGAAGTTTTCGATCAAAATCCTAATCTCCGGGGTTGAAACATCGATATTTGGAGCTGCGTTCTAATAGGTGAAAAGCCTTAACTGTATTGAATTTGAAGGGATTTGTGTATCCAAGGTAAGTAGGGGAATAGCCTTAGGCAAGGGGATTGAATGTTAATTGGAAAGAGGCTTTTAATGCTCAAATTCAGTTCGTAGATTTACGGTAGGGCTTTCGTGCTTTTACGAGATGCCTTCAGAACATGATCCTAAACAAAATATCCGGCAAGTTGGCGACCGCCGTAAAAAACGTTTAGATTTGTCGCACTTTACTGCTTAAAACCCAATAATTTACCAATTCCATGACTGCCCAGCAAATCAAAGTATCCATTGCCGATGACCACAAGATCTTCCGCGACGGCATCAAGATGGCCCTGAAGGACCGGGATTACCTCAAAATATTATGGGAGGCCGAGGATGGCAAGGACCTGTTTCACAAGCTTAAACTCAAGCAGCCCGATGTGCTCCTGATGGATATCCGTATGCCGGAAATCGACGGGGTGAATGCCATCAGCATCCTGCGCAAGGAATATGAGGATATCAAGATTATTGTGCTGACCATGTACGACGACCAGGAAATGATTACCAAGATGATGGAAATGGGGGCCAATGCCTATCTCACCAAGACCACCGACCCGGATGAGATCTACCAGGCCATCCTCACGGTAATGAACGATGATTTTTATTTTAATGACCTGGTCAATAAAGCAGTCTTACTCAAACTCCAGCATAAAAAAACCGTTAAGCAATTTTATCCCAACCCCGTCAAATTTAATGAAAAGGAAATCCGAATCCTGAAATGTATTGCCGAGGACAAAACTACTGAAGAGATTTCCAAGGAAGTTTTCCTGAGTCCACGTACCATAGAAACCATCCGGCAGAACATGAAACAGAAAGTAGGAGCAAAAACGATTGCCGGCCTTGTTATGTATGCCATGCGCAATAAATTGTTGGATTGATGCCTTATAATATCAACGACCAGTTTTTCGCAGGTTCCTATAAATATGCCTGGAAGGGGATCAGCCCTGAAGGATTGACCCTTGCTGAAACGGATTTTATCATGGAACTGGCAGCACTGCAGGAAAACAACCTGGTCCTTGACCTGATGTGTGGTTATGGAAGACATTCGCTGGAACTGGCCAGGAGGGGCATGAGGGTGACGGCAATAGACAATTTACCAGATTATATCAGCGAGATCCGGCAGGCTGCTGAATCAGAACAGCTTGCTATCATTGCACAGGTGGAAAATGCCGCTTCCCTGAAACTGGACCAGGCTTATGATGCTGTTATCTGCATGGGTAACAGTTTTTCTTTTTTTGACCGGGCTACAACTTTCAAAATACTCAGGAATATTTCTAATCATTTGAAACCAGGGGGAAAATTGATCATCAATTCCTGGATGATCGCAGAAATCGCCATCCGTTATTTCCGTGAAAAGGACTGGCATTATGCAGGGGACTATAAATGTATGCTCGAGTATGAGTTTATGTTTGATCCCACAAGGATCGAATCTGAACAGACCATTATATCAAATAATGGCGAGATTGAGGTGGTTCAGGGAATAGACTATATCTACACACTTAATGAGCTGGATGCCATGTTTTCAGAAGCCGGTTTGCAAACAGTTGCCCGGTACAGCACACCCCGTAAAAGGAAGTTCAACATAGGGGATACGCAGATCTATATCGTGGTAGATAAAATCAGGTAGAAAGTGTGATCACCCCGTTCCTGATTGCCATCATGGCTAAACCCACCCTACTTTTTACATCCAGTTTCAGAAATAAATGATCTCTTAGAGCGTCTACTGATCTAGGTGAAAGTTTCATATTCTGGGCGATCTCCTTGTAGGTAAGGTCAGAACATGCCAGTTTCAGGAATTCGATCTCCCTATCTTCTAAGGTGGCATTTTGGATCCTGGAATTTTCTTTAGTACTAGTCCTGAAAAGATTAGCCAGACGACCGGCTGTGTGAGTAGAATAATAATAACCAGACTGCATTACAGACCGGATCGCGAATTTCAATTCTGATGGAGGTATATCTTTTTTCAAAAAGCCTTTTACTCCCGATTGTAATAAACGAATAAGTGTAAGTTCCGAATCAAACATGGTAAGCATCATTACCTGGATACCGGGATGCTTTTTATTGAGGTAATCTGCCGTGTCAAATCCATCCATTTCCGGCATATTCAGGTCGAGCAAAACCACATCCGGAAGGTCATGGGTCTTTAGTTTTTCTATCATTTCCCTTCCATTATCCGCTTCGAACACTACCCGGCAGTTTTCAAAGCTGTTGATCAGGTTAGCCAGGGCATTTCTCAGCAGCACATGATCATCGATCATGGCGATCTTGATTTTATCCATTATTTATAAGGTATTGAAATTAAAATTTGGGTTCCTTGTTGAGGGATGCTTTCCAATAGCAGTTTACCACCAAATAATTTGGCTCTTGTCTTCATATTTCCCATGCCGGCACTGACCAGGTCACAATCATTTTTCCTCGTAAACCCGATACCATTATCCTTTATCAGGATATCCAGGAAATTGGCAGTGTAATCAAGTTCCAGTTGCACTTCAGAGGCCCGGGAATGTTTGAGTATATTATTGAATGCTTCCTGGATGATCCTGAAAATGACGATCTCTTTTTCACTGTCCATAAAAATGGGCTCACCTTTGATATCATAGACCACTTTCAATTTGGCAATTTCCACCAGTTTGTCCACTTCATTCTGAATAGCCTTCATTAAACCCAGGTTCCTGATCACCTCCGTATTCAGACTTCTCGATAGATGAGTCAGATCTGAAATAGCCCTTCCCAAAAGGTCAACAGATGAGTTGATGGTTTTATGTGAACAGTTTGGATTTGTCCAGTCAATCATATTCAGGTTGAGTTTGGCAAGTGTAAGTGTAAGGCTTATGTTATCATGAATTTCCCTTGAAATAGATTGAAAAGTTTGTTCCTGGATTTCGACCTGTGTAGATAAAAGATTTTTTTCGAAATCCATTTTCATGGTATTAAGATTGTCCATATAACTGACCTTTTTCTTTTGATGGATATATAACAATGAGATTGTTAGTGTAGCTAGGATGGAAACTATAGCTGTTGTAACAACTATAAATAATGTTATTTGGTAGTTGTCTGTGGGCATAAAAAGGCTTTGATTATCATGATAAATAACAATGCATAAGAGATATAAAATATATTAAAAGTCAAAAAATATTGATCGAAATAATTTGAGTAAACATAATCTAAGATTAATGAATAGGGTAAGGTGCAAATCATTAAAAAAGTCATTCCGGTAATAATCCAAAAACTTGGTTCCTGGGTTAGTTTGACTGTTGAGTTTCTTATTATACGACGATAATACGATGTAGAGAACACTAATAAGGAGATGGCTTGTAGACTAAATAGATATGATTGTTCATTAAAAAATTCTTTGAAATTATAGTCCATCATAATAATAGTTATGCCGAATAAAAACGAACTAATGGTGATAGTGTAGATAACTTTTGATACGTATTTCTTCATATAATGAGCAAATACGAAGAATTCAAAAATTGTAAAAGCAACATCATATAAACTAACTATAATGTTAGATATGTAAATAGCATTAGAATCTTCTTGGTTATCTCTATAAAAAATCAACAAGCAAAGAATAATATAGCAAATTAAATAGTACCTAAAAATGTTTAAAGATTTGTTTTGATAATTTCTAAAAGAATAAATAAGGATGCCTATTATGCATATTCCCATTCCAACTAATAAAGTGTAAAATGTTTCCATGCCGTCAACTAAATAATTATGTTTTCATAAATGATTTGTAAGGCACATTTTTAGCACTTAGAATGATAAAGAAGAATAGTATCGAATAAAAGGCAGGAATAATTGAAAATAATTCATCGAATAAAATAAAGTTAGAATGCCATATGTAATATGATAAAATTGAAAAAGGTAGTGTGCTAATAAGAAGTATAGTTATTCCTGTGATAATCCAATATGATGAGATCAAATCTTTTTCAGTATCCGATTTAAACAGAGCTATATAAAATTTACTTGCAAATATGAGGAGTATGGTGGCTTGTACATTGAATAATATAAATAGTATGAGAATGCTTTTATTGTATGTTGCAATAAAAATAAATGGAAGTAATGCAGTGCTAATAATATAGAATAGTCTAGTTCCCCATAAAAATATTCTTGTTGGAATAACTTTTCTCAAGTAATTCGAGAATACAAAAAACTCAAAGATTGTAAAAAAGAAATCTATTTGCATAAAATAATAGAAGTAGGAAGCAACTAAAAGTAGAATATAGAAGTACAGATATAATTTAAAGTTGTGCAAATCCTTATTTTCATTAGCATTTAGTTTGAGTAATATCGCAGCTGCGATTGCAAGTAATGTACTTGCCAATTCGAAGTAGTTACTCAATTCAAAATATTTAAAAATCATGGACCTGGAATAAGTATGTTCAAAAAAAGTAGATTTTGTTAATCCTTTTATTTATGATCTATAATTAGGTCATCAATTGTCAGGATAAAAGATTTAAAAGTTCTAGGACAAATATTTCCTTGAGTACACCGTCAATACATGGGGTGTTCAATTTTAGGAATTGTTGAGTGCATCCATCCTACCACTAATCTAATAACTGCCTCTTCCAATCGGAAGTGAAAAACACATAAAATCATGGGTTTTTTCCCTTGGAATTGCTGAATTGATGTAAGTGATTAATTATCAATTATAATCGAGGGGGGAGGCAAAATGGTAGGTGGGGAAAAAGAAAAGTTGACTGAATTTCGAGAGTCGCCGGGTTTTTTAAAGGTATTGGATCTAACAAAAACTTACTGGACGGTTATAGGACATTGGATGGGGTGGCGACCGTCTTTTCAATCAACTTTCTGAAACAAAACTAATACTCCCAGGCACCGGGGGCAAGAGCAGTTCTGCCCGATTTCAACTCAGCGGTAAATACTCAAAGCCTCGTATATTTCCCATGATTTTAGTTCGTAGCTTTGCGGTCAGGCAGGGAAAACTGTGGAAATTTGCTTAGTAATCGTACTTTTCCTAGC
>CAYWSQ010000203.1:0-7369 GCA_964460925.1 uncultured Flavisolibacter sp.
ATAGCAGGGCCTTGCCGCCTCCTTCTGTTTTACTGATCCTGTCAGTGATCTCGGAGATCTCGAGTTTGGGGTCAACAAAGGTTTTAATGCGAACCAGTTCTCCTGCCCTTTCTATCGCTTCTATGAATTGCTGTTGATTTTTATATGCCATGGCCCCGCAAAGGTAAAACCGCGGGTCGTGATAAAAATGTTTAAAATCAACAGGATGGATGATTAAAATACGGTGGGACAGCCATAACCGCTTTTGCGGGAACCCCTTCCATTACCTTCAGGCAACCGGTAGATGAGATGAAGTTCTGAAAAATAGTAATAGTCCTTGTATTTAGGGCTTCCACGCTGGTCGCCTTTAGAAGGATAGATTGGGTTGCCTCCGGGCATTTCATCTTCCCGGTAAGAAAGATCAACAGACAACGGCCCGCGGTTAGCGAGCAGATCATTGGGATCGGCATAGTTGCCGCTTACATCATCGAGGTAGTCTGTAAACAGTTTACGCATGCCCACTTCCATGGCGATCCTGAACTGGTCACTCACATTGAATTTGATACCACCGCCAAACGGGATGGCAAGCTGCGTGCGTGCATACAGGTTGGAAAATTCATACCCGGCAAGTCCCTGGCCTTCAGTTCCAAGGGGCTGCAGGAATACCTTGTTACCATTCTGATCAAAAGTGTATGGATTGAATCGAAACAGTGCCAGTCCGCCAAAAAGGTAGGGCGACCACCTGTGGATGTCCATATTGAGGGTGTTGAATTCACCTGTCACACTCAATTCCGTTATGGGTGACTGGAAACTCAGGTTCCTCATGCGGAGGTAATCTTTTTCATTGAGACTGTCGGCGCCTGCTACTTTGGCAAAAGTGAGTCCTGCGCGAATATTGAATCGGCCACTGATCTCATATCCTGCGGTTATACCTATAGCTGCCCGGGGCGTCTGGTAGATCTTATCAACTAGGTCGCCCTGGTAATTGGAAAGTCCTCCAAAAACACCCAATTGTAGCTGGGAGAAGGATACCAGGCTGCAGAATGAAGCGATGAGACAGAAAAATAATTTTTGCACGGAGAGCGTGTTTGATCACCGAACGCAAATTTCAGGCCGTAATTGTGCGGTACCTGATGCAGGACAGGCTGTAATAAATTATTACTGCCTTTTGAATATGAAAAATTTAACCGTAAAGGTCACGAAGGAATGCAAAGAAAGCGCTAAGGGATTTCGAAATTCCTATGCAATTCCCTTTGCGCTGGACACTTCACTTCAGTTTGCAAGGCTTGGCCTTTATGCTCTTAGCAGTTAATCTATTCGAACTATCAACAGGTGGATTAGCCTGATCAAGAAACAAGATTCCTGCTGAAATGTCCTTCGTATTTGATCCCGAGTCCGGGCCTGCCCGATGTAATGATGTTGCCATCGTCGAGGTATTCGAGACCGGTTGCCAGGTCTTCCTCGAGCAGCAACGGACCATCGGCATCAATATGATCAACCAAGGGGGCCAGGTGGGCTATGGCTGCAGATCCAAGGGTTGACTCATTCATAGCGCCTACCATGATGCCAAGTTCCAGTTGCCTGGCTCTTTCAATCATGCGTAAGGCCGGCGTGATGCCGCTGCATTTGGTGAGTTTGATATTGATTCCATGAAAATGATGATGACACCGGTCCACATCTTCTTCCTTCACGCAGGATTCATCTGCGTATAAGGGTAAGGGTGAGTGTTCGTACAGGAACTTCATTCCTTCCCAGTCGTCTTTAGCCAGGGGTTGTTCAATTCCACATTCATCTGGCTGAACACACGGATTTTTTCCAAAGCTTCTTCAGCCTTCCAGGCTGCGTTGGCATCTATGCGGAAAACAGCGTCGGTATATTTCCGCAACTGTTCCATGATGCCGATATCATTTTCGGTTCCTAGTTTGATCTTGTAGATGGGCCAGGGTTTTTCTTTGAGCTTCTCAACCATCTTGTCGATCGTATCAATGCCAATGGTATAATCACAAATGGGCTGGTGCGGTTGCTCCTGTTTCCAGAAATCTTTTAGTTCCCTGTTCTTCATCTGCCCGTAGAGATCCCAGCCTGCCATATCAAGTGCACAAACGAGAAAGGGATTGGCAGGAAACAGGTGATGCAGGTAATGCCACCATCTTTCCGGTTCGGTGAATGCGAATTTTTCAACAAAGATTTTTTTACGCTCCAGGTCTTCAGCCATCTTTTCTACCGGGATGTGATAATAGGTGATGGCAGGAGCTTCTCCATAACCCTTCCAACCCAGGTGTTCCAGTTCAACGATAAAAGTGGGCTGATGGGTCTTGGTGCCCTTGGAAATCCCGAAGGGATATTTGAATTTAAGGTTGAAGCTGTGGTGGGATACTTTCATGTTTCAATGTGTGTTGAGGGCGTGAATCGTGAATCCTGCGCCAGCCGAAGCTTTAGCGTAGGCTGGTGAGACGTGAGACGTGAGTGGTGAGACCTGAGTGGTGAGACGTGAGTGGTGAAAGTGCACCCAACTCAATAATTTCAACCTATTCCTAAACGTTTAGCTGCATCGATCTCACGATCTCACCATTCACCATTCACGGACTACTTAACTCCTCCCGCTATTCACAATATAATCCTTCATTTCCCTGTTGAATTCTTTTTCCTTAACCAATTGTTCAAGTGGGATATGAATCCTGTAATTCCAGTAATGACTGGAATTGGCGGGGTCATTGATCCTTTCTTCCTTTGGATTTTCCCTCCTTAGTTTTTCACTCATGCCCAGCAGGTCCTGCAACTGGAAGATACTCCACATCGATGGCGCGTACAGATGCTGCATTACGATAGCCCTGTTGATCCATGGTTCACAGAAATAAGGTGCGGTTCCCTGTTCTCCTAAAATGGTATTGAAAAACCGCTGCGTTTTGTCACGGCTTTCCTCCCACCATCCCCTGATGGTACTCATGTCATGCGAAGAAGGTGTAACTACAGAGAGGTAGGGTGCATCTTTCGGGTGGAAGAATTCCGTCTGTGGATTCTTTGGCATGCGCTGGATTTCCAGGCTCAGGATGCCCAGTTGCTGCATCACTTCAGGAACAGAATGGGGCACCATTCCCAGGTCCTCACCGCAAATGAGCATGTCGGTGGCATCTTTGAGCGCAGGCAGTTTTTTCATTGCTTCTTCCTTCCAGAATCCATCCTGGCGGCGGTAGAAATAATTGATGTAAAGATCATTCAGCTTTTGCCTGGTTGCTTCATCGAGGTGCCTGAAGGAACTGGTGTTCTCAATCAGGATCCTGAAATGATATTTTTTATGACCGGATCCTGGTTCTTCAAACAACAGCACATTGGTTGTAAGATCAAATAGTCCCTGCCGGATATTTTTATTTTCTTCTGTTTCATCCTGGGCATCGAACCATGACTGGATTTTGGCCTGGGTGTTGAAATTTTCAATGAGCCCATAACGTCCATGTCCTTCGTCCTGGAGGAAATGGGTCTTTACAAAATCAACCTGGTGGCCAAACAGTTCATGCAGGATCTCATCGGTAATGAAGGGTTTGCAATAGCGGTCATGATCAAACCAGATCCCTCTTTCACCAAACTCCGTAACATCTACCGGCAATGCTGGAATGAAACGTCCCATGATTCCCTCAACGGCATCTACAGGAATGCTCCAGATTCGGAAGAAACCCAGGATATGATCTATGCGGAAGGCATCGAAATAATTACTCATCTGGTGGAAGCGCTGGCGCCACCATTCGAAATGGTCTTCTTCCATCTTCTTCCAGTTATAAGTGGGGAAGCCCCAGTTCTGGCCTTTGATGGTAAAATCATCAGGAGGAGCACCTGCCTGCATGTCCATATTGTACAACGACGGTGCTGTCCAGGCATCACATCCATAACGGTAAATACCAATGGGTATGTCACCCTTGAAAGCGATACCTTTTTTATGCGCGTAATCACTTGCATCTTTCAATTGCAGGTGCAGGTGGTATTGCACATAAAGATGGAAGGCGATCTGTGTAAATGTTTTGGAGCGGGGGCTGCATAATCTTTCAACTTCTTCTTCAGAATAAACGGAATGAGTTTTCCATTTGGAATAATCTGAAGTTCCGTATTTGTCACGCAGGTAGCAGAAGGCTGCATAAGGCACCAGCCATACCTGGTTATCCTCAAAAAAATCCTTGAAATTTTCTTCCTTTAAAAATCCAAGTCCATCAATATCGTAGAGTTCGCGAAGTGCATTGGTTTTGAAATGAATCACCTGTTCGTAGTCTATTTCAGCAAGCCCGTTGAGCTGTTTTTGTTTTTTGGCAAGGGCCTTTATGATGCGCTCATTCTTTTTGCCCGCCACCTTTTGCAGGTTGATGTAAATGGGATGCAGGGCAAAAGCCGAGATCGCGGCATAAGGATAAGAATCTTTCCAGGTATAGGTTGCCGTGGTATCGTTGATGGGCAGCAACTGGATCAGCTTGAGACCTACCTCCGCGGACCAGTCAACCAGCAGTTTGATATCAGTGAACTCACCTACACCAAAACCGCTTGCTGAACGAAGGCTGAAAACAGGAATGGCCAGTCCCGCTCCTTTCCATAAGCTGGAAGGGGTGCGTATAAATCCATCATGCACCACGGTCCTTTTCTGGATGGAACCATCATTATGCAGGACCCGGTTATCTCCTTCTTCAAATTCTGCCTTGCCGGTTTTAGTATTGTAGATCCCGTATTTATAACTCAGTGCAAATTCTGCAGGTGTGATCTCCAGGCTGGCTGTCCACCAGGAGCCTTTTTTATGCAGAAGAATAGGTGATTCGGTGGACCAGTTATTGAGGTGTTCCGAACTGCCGGCAATGAATACAGCTTCATCGGCAGAAAGCATAGGTGCTTTTACCTTGAACTGGTGGGTGAAACCATCTTGTTTTTTATGTTTGACCTTTTTATGATCCTTAAAGAAAACCTCCCTGAAAGGCGCGGTGAGAAAAGCATTTTCTACAGTGCTTTCATCGTTCCAGGTATCTATGGCCACCACATCGCCCTGTAATTTTTTCAGATCGATCTGGCGGTCTTTTTCCGCTTCCTTTTTGCGGCTCCCGTTTTCATTTATAAAAACATACCGGTATTGAAAGGCATCAATTCCTTCGGGATCTATTTCAATGGAAGCGTGCCAAAACTCGTTATTGAAAAAATTCATGGGAAGTGCCTGATTCAGGTCATCATTTCCAAGTGAAGGCAGGTTCCCGGCAATAGCAAGCGTTTGACCGAATTGCGTGTGAAAACGCAGGTAAAAATCAATTTTCATCAAGTTCTTATTTCAATACTTTCGGTCGTGTCTGTCGGACACAATATGCGACGAAAATAATAAAAGCTTTTAATGAAAGGCCCCGGCCCTGAAATTGTTTTTAATCATGTTGCGGGAAAATAGAATCCCTGCCCTATTTTTGCGCAAAAATAATCTGATGGAAGTACGTAAAAGAAATACAGGTTTGTACTGGTTGTTGTTCCTGATCTCCACTGCTGCGCTGGCATTTGCCATTTTTACACACTGGCCCTGGCTAACCCTGATTCTTCCTTTTGTTACTACATTCTTTGTACTGGCAATGGACATAATCTGATCCGTTCGCGAGGATAAAAATATACCAGCCGGCCCAGCCGGCTTTTTTATTGCTTTTTCTGCCTGATCCTGTAATTGGCAGCCTTATTCACCTTCTGGATTTTTTTGAGGGTGTCTGCATGAATCACATGGCCTGGGCTCACTCTTGCTGTATATTCCATGAGAATAGAATCCATTCTCTGCAATTCGGCGGAGGCTTTCACATATTCCGGGAAGTATGAGAGATACTTGATGTTGTTGTGTAATGACCTGCGGGCGCCCAGCATATCTCCCTGGTCAACCATGCTCATTGCTTTCTCCAGCATTTCATTAGAAGTATAAAGTACCTGCTGCTCTCTTACATACTGGTTGAACCATTTCTGGTATTCTCCAGTATTCTTTGCCGCGGAAAGGTTATTGCGGTTTACCAGTTGTTTCCTGGTTTTGGTCCGGGTATCGAAATAATCCAGTGTGGTCACAAATTCCATTGGGACATTCCTGCTTTTCTCCAGGTCAAAACTGAGCAGCATGCCTTTTGAATCATTCGCAAAAAGGTCGCGCAACTTAATTGTGATTTCGCTGCCCTGCTGACTGTATCGTAGCGGGTAGGCTTTTTCGAGGCTTACTCCTTCCGGCAGTACAATCCTGAGCTCAGCTTCACGGGCAGCCAGCATTAGCAGGCCCGCCAGTTCATTTTCAAAAATTCCTGTCAGCTTTTCCGCGGCATCAATAAAATAATAATTGCCGGCCCCGGTCTCAGCCATATCAGTCATAAGGGTCTCATTGTAATCATAACCCACCCCGAAAGTGGAAATGGTGATACCTTCCTGGTCTTTTAAATGGCGCACTTTCAACCGGATGAGGGTGGAGTCGGTAAGACCGGTATTTGCGATACCATCACTGATGAGCAATACCCGGTTTACAAAACCTTCCCTGTAATTTCTCTTTACAAAATCATATCCCATTTCGGTGCCGCCCCAGAGGTTGGTACTGCCTCTCGGTGCTATGCCGTCAATTTTCTTTTTGATGGCCTGTTTGTCTTTTGCAGGTACAGGTGACTGAACACTGTCCACATTATTATCATAGATCACAATACTTACATAATCCTCTTCATTCAACTGGTCAATGATGGTTTTGGCGGCGCGTTTGGCCTGTCCCATTTTGATGCCCTGCATGGAACCGCTCCTGTCAATCACGATGCTGATATTGAGAGGTACCCTGTTGGCGGTGTCGCTGGTGAACTGGCCAATCCTTGTTTCCAGATAGAGAAAAGCCTTGCGGGCCATTGTATCGGTAAGAAAAAGCTGGTTATCCAGGCCGGTGATGAGAGAAACGGCACCGTCTGTCTGCATGATATTTTTTCCTTTATGTTCCAGGGCTTTGAACCTGGGCGCCAGCGTATCAGTATAGTTTTGAAATAACAGGGGTTCATGACGGTTCTTTTTGAAACCGCTGGTAAGGATTACCAGGATGATGGCAAAAATGAAAACGGGTCTCATGAATGGCGCTAAACTAAACCATGCGGTATCAAACTGCAAACCGGCACTGTTAAATCATCAACATTGACACATTTGTCCGTTGAATCTGTCAACGGCACGCCAGGGAATTCTGAAACAGCTGATGTGTAATGAATCATGATGGATGATTAAATCTCATGAAGGATATTGGTGGATATCCATCTAATACCTGCTACTGGATATATTTTCCGGACATGCCGTTTTGATCTCTGTATTGGAATATTTTTATTTGGAATCAACGGACATGCCGTTGGCATGTCCCTACGAAGTTCCAAGCACCTGATTATACGAAATTGCTGTCACA
>CAYWSQ010000204.1:0-7357 GCA_964460925.1 uncultured Flavisolibacter sp.
TACTAGCAGCTAGCTTCTAGCAGCTAGCAGCTTATTTTGAAATAAAAACGATTTTACTAACCACTTTTTCGCGTCGCTGATCATCAACAGCAATCACAAGGTACACCCCTGATGAAGCCTGCCTTCCATTATAATCCAGTCCATTCCAGGTGGCCTGGCCTCCCAGTGATCTTGCCTGGTAAACGAGCCTGCCATTCAGTTCTGTAATCTTGACCGTACTGTTTTCTGGTAAACCCCTGATGCCGATGGATCCGTTGTAACCCGGCGGTACAGGGTTGGGATAAACCAACAGTTTGTTTTTGGATTCTTCAGCTTCGGTTGCCGTTCCGCGAAATGAAATGATGCCTTTTGCAGTGGCGAAAAATACTTCACCGTCAGCGCCATTGATGGTAATGGATCTTACATCATTACTCAGTAGCGGGCTGTTGGTTTCAGTAAAATGTGCCAGCACCTTATCTCCATCCGGTGAAACAAGCCAGGCCCCGCTGGCTGTTGCGATCCATTTGCGGTCTGCACCATCCACTGCAATATTTCTCACCTGCTGGCCCTTGAACAGGTAGTTGGCAAATGCGTCTTCCTTGATCACAGGCCACACGGCTTCACACCCGGTGACGAAGGCTTCAAAAGGGCACTGCACAACAGCAATGCCGTCGCCGGTACCGATCCAGATAAATCCTGATTTATCTTTTGCAAGGGCCAGCACTTCACTGGAAGGAAGATTGCCAAGCCCTGCACCCTGGCGGTACATTCTCCATTTATCATCATTGGGATCATCAAGCGTGTTGTTGTGGTCAAACACGATGATGCCATTTCCCAGTGGCGAAAGAATCCATTTCTGGTTGGCGTCATCAATAAGGATCTGCGCCGCCGCGTTCAGGTTGAGCGTGAAGGGTGCAGTAAAAGACATCCAGCTCCCGTCATTTTTCAATACATGCAGTTGCCGGTCCGAACCGAAATTGGCGATCCATAAATTATTTTCTGCGTCGAAGGCAAGTCCCGCAACCCGGTAACTGGTAGGGTCACCCACCGTGGCTCCAATGGGTGAATTCTGTTTGAAGATCTCAAGTTCCCCTTCACGCGTGATGTGAAGCAAGCCACCTCCATAGCTGCCTGCCCATAATGATTCATCTCTTGGATCCACCACCGCTGTCAAAAAATCCATGAGCGTGTCAAGCACAGGGTAAGTGTACTGGTTAAAGGCGTTCCAGTTGCCATCCTGGAATTTATAAATGCCGCCACGGTTGTATTGATAGTTCCAGGATTCGTTTACACTGCCTGCTGTTGCATACAATACATCTTTGTAAACCGTCATTCCTCCTGAAGAAACATCAAAGGGTGAATTGGGTTTGAATATTTCGGGATCATTACCCCTCCACCTGGAGAGTCCGCCAAAAAGATCAGCGATCCAGGTTTCATTGTTCACGCTGATGGCATTTTTAGGAAAGGAAATCACACCACCGTACTGCATATTCCTTTGTATGCTGCCACCGGCATTGAGTTGTAAAACCTGGCTGGAACCGGAAGGCTGGCGCTGGCTGAGGAATAATTTATTTTCGGAAACAGTGATTGACATTGCCTGCCAGCCGTTTCCAAAGAACAGGTCCCAATTGCCACCGTTCTCCACGTAAAGTGTATCGTTGAGCAGGGCAATGGTTTTATTGTTATACTCCACTACAGCCTTAACCGGTGCAGCAGGTAAACCGTTACTGCCGGAAAGGTTTGTCCAGTTGTTGAAATCCGCCGGGTTGTTATGATTGGAGGCAATACGTTTCAGTCCTTCTTCAGTGGCCGCATAAAAAAATCCATTACTCTTTACAAACCCGTTGATGCGTACATGGTCTCCGTTATTGCCGATGAACCAGGTTTCCCTGATCTCCAGTTTTTCCGCATCCAGCACAATCACACCAAGTCCGGTAGAAAGATAGACACGGTTGTTGTCGGGAAAAATATGGTAGATGTTCTTATCACCTGAAATGTTTTCCCTTTTCAGATCAGGAATATTATGAATGCCACGGGCATCCAGCACATCAAGGTTGGAATTCTGGTAGGCGATGTATAATTTTTTGGAAACGGGATCGAAGCGGATGGTGCTGATACCGGTTTCGCTGAGGCCCGAAACCCTGCTCATTCTTTCAAGTTCACCTGATTCAAGGTCAACGCTGAACAGGCTGTAGGTAGTGGCAGCATAAACCTTCCTGTCAGAAGCGGTAACATCACTGGTGCCCTGGTAAGGCAGGTGTTCCCTCCAGTTGCCGATTGAGGGAAGCTGGTTCTGGGCATAGGTTTTCAGGGAAAGAACCATCAATAATACAAGGTACTTGCTCACATTTCAAAGCTAAGTGTTTCGGAGCAAAGGGCTATCGGCCACCGGCTAATGGCTGGTGGCTGTTAATTCCTTTTCTTTGCGCCAAATTCAGCCTATGTGGGGATCACTGGCCCGTTTGATTTTGCGTTTTGGTTATCTATGGCTTTCCATACTTGTTGTACTCACTATTTTTCTTGGCTGGCAGGCCAGCAAGGTCACACTGAGTTACGAGTTTTCCCGGGCTATCCCCACCGACAATCCCAAGTACCAGGATTACCAGTCGTTCCGGAAACAATTTGGCGAAGATGGCAACCTCCTGGTGATAGGAATTCAGACCGACAGGTTATTTCAGAAAGAGATATTCAATGATTATCTGCAGCTCTCTCGCAACCTGAAACAGAACCGCGGTGTAACCGATGTGATCTCCATGCCTTCCGCGGTGAACCTGGTGAAGGCGGCGGATTCTGAAAAACTGCAGGCTGTTCCCATCTTCAAAGATTCCCTGCTCAGCCAGGAAATGATCGACAGCAGCCGTTCAGTTTTTCTAAGCCTTCCTTTTTACAAAGGCCTTTTATATAATGAAGCCAGCAATGCATGGTTGATGGGAGTAAGGATCGACGGAAAGATCCTGAACTCACCTGGGAGAATAGATATCGTCAATGATATTGTAAAGCTTACCGATGCATTTAGTGAAAAACATAAGCTGGAGACACACCTGAGCGGACTTCCATTGATCCGGACCATGATGGCCGACCGCATACAAAAGGAAATGCGCTGGTTCCTGGTCGGATCTGTTTTATTATCCGCTGTGATCCTTTTATTATTCTTCCGTTCTGTTTCAGCTACACTGCTATCATTGCTGGTAGTAATCATTGGCGTGGTATGGAGCCTTGGCGTGATGAATCTTTTCGGATACAAGATCACTTTGCTCACGGCGTTGATACCACCACTGATTGTGGTGATAGGGATTCCCAACTGTATTTATTTTCTTAACAAATATCATTCAAGTTACAGGGAGAAGCAGGACAAGAGGGCCGCGCTTGTGAGTATGATCAGCAAAATGGGAATTGTGACCTTGTTCTGCAATATCGCAGCAGCCATTGGTTTCGCTGTTTTCGCGCTGACCAAAAGCGAGATCCTGAAAGAGTTTGGCGCTGTGGCAGGTATCAATATCATGGCGCTTTTCTTTATTTCTCTTGTCCTGATACCCGTGGCGCTGAATGCGCTGCCCGCTCCTAAGCCAAGGCATACGAGGTATCTGGACAGTGCAAGGCTCCAACGCTGGCTCGACAGGCTGGAGCTTTGGTCGCTTAACCACCGCAAGCTGGTATTTATTGCCACTTTCCTGATTGTGGTGGCATCAGTGTTCGGCATCTTCCAGCTAAAGAGCGAAGGTTTTATTGTGGATGATCTGCCAAAGACTGATAAGATCTATACAGACCTGAAATTTTTCGAAGAACATTTTAAGGGTGTAATGCCCCTCGAGATCATTGTTGACACCAAAAAGAAATATGGTGTGAGCCGGAACCTGTCCAACCTGGTGAAGATCGATTCACTGGCGCAATTCCTTGCCGCAAAACCATATATCGGCAAACCACTAACCATAACTGAAGGACTGAAATTCGCGAAGCAGGCTTTTTTTGAAGGCGACAGCACTTTCTATATTATGCCCGGTGATTATGACCTCCCTGCACTTGCACCTTATTTATCAGGAAACACGGGCCAGCAAAATTCTTTTACCAAACTGGTATCGAGCTTTATGGACAGCAATAAACAGAAAGCCCGGATCAGTGTGAATATGAAAGACGTGGGCAGTGCCAGGTTGCCGGTGATACTTGACAGTGTGCAGCAAAGAGTTGACCAGTTATTTGACAGCAGCCGTTACGAGGTGCAGTTAACGGGCAGCAGTGTCACTTTTCTTGAAGGATCAAGTTTTATCATCAATGGTCTTAAAGAAAGTATCGTGTGGGCCTTCCTGTTAATCACTTTGTGCATGTTGTACCTGTTCCGGTCATGGCGTATTCTGTTATGTTCGCTGTTGCCGAATATCATACCACTGGTGATTACAGGAGGAGTGATGGGCTGGGTCGGCGTGCCACTGAAACCTTCTACAGTACTGGTGTTCAGCGTAGCCCTGGGTATTGCCATAGACATAACCATCCGTTTCCTTGTGAACTATAAACAGCAGATGAAAGCCGGAACTGATCCGGCAGTTACCGTGGTGGAAACCATACATTCAACCGGACTAAGTATCATTTATACTTCGATAGTGCTGATTGCAGGTTTTGTAATTTTTTGTTTCAGTGGATTTGGAGGAACAAAGGCCCTTGGCTGGCTTACTTCACTAACACTGGTAACAGCCACAATTGCCAACCTTGTGCTGCTGCCTGCCTTGATCATCAGCCTGTACAGGGCAGGCAGGAAAAGAGCAAAATCAGGATAGGATGATCATAACAGTTTGAATCAAATAATTTTATAAGGTATCTATATTATCAGCAAAAATTTGTTTGAATTGCAGTTCATATTATATTTAATGCAGCAAAACCAAAGCGGCCCTTGTCTGATTCAAGGACACAGTGCTGACTGAGCTGTTTTCTACCGATCTGTTACCCGCCCTGATATAGTCTCGATCCTATATTAATTATAAAACAAAATGCACATGAGAAAAATTCTATGCTTAGGCGTAGTGCTTCTGCTTATGACTACCCTGTCATGGGCCCAGCGCACAGTAACCGGCAAGGTTACCGATGACAAAGGCATTCCACTGCCAAATGTTTCCGTAATGGTTAAGGGTACTAATGTGGGTACGGTCACTAACAATGACGGTACTTATTCTTTGAACGTTCCGGCGAACGGAAGAATCCTCGTTTTTACTTATGCTGACATGAACAGCGAGGAAGTCACCATCGGCAATCAGACTTCGGTTAATGCTACCATGAGAGCACTTGACCGCACCATGGAAAATGTGGTGGTGGTTGGTTATGGTACGCAGAGAAGAAGAGATGTTACGGGTAGTATTGCCCAGATCGGGGGAGGTAAACTGAAAGATGCCCCTCTCCAGAGTTTTGACCAGGGCTTATCCGGACGCGCTGCAGGTGTAAGTGTTTCCATCCCCAATGGTGTTCTGGGTAATCCTCCAATCATCAGGGTAAGGGGTACCAACTCCATCTCACTGAGTTCTTCTCCGTTGATCGTGATCGACGGGGTTCCTTCATTCACAGGTGATGCCGGTGGTACAGCCTCCAACAACCTGCTGGGTGATATCAACCCTGCTGATATTGAAAGTATCGAAGTACTGAAAGATGCTTCTGCTGCGGCCATTTATGGTTCCCGCGCTTCTGCCGGTGTGGTATTGATCACCACTAAAAAAGGAAGGTCAGGGAAAGCAAGGGTGAATTATGAATCATGGGCTGGCTGGACTTCTCCTTACAACCTGGTTGAAGTGCTGAATGCGCAGGAATATACAGACCTGAAAAATGAAGCGCTTGTGAATGCAGGCACTCCTCCCAACGGTACTACGCGTGGTTTCTACACCATGACAGATGCCAACGGCAGGCTGGTGGATACTGACTGGTACGACGAGGTTTACCGCACAGGTTTTTCGCATAATCATACTGTTAGCATCTCTGGTGCCAATGACCGCACCAATTATTATTTCTCCGTTGGTTTTACTGACCAGGAAGGAATGTTCAAGAATAATAATTTCAACAGGATGACCGGAAGATTCACGCTCGATCAGAAAGTGAATGACCGCATCACCATCGGTGGTACCTTCAATTATACCAGCTCAAGGAATGAGGGTATCAATACGGGTTCTACCGGTGCAGCTTTCAATACTTCAGGTTCTGCCCGTCTGGCTTTTGGACTTGCTCCAAATGTAGGACCGTACAAGAATGACGGCACTTATAATATCAATGGGGGCGTAATCGGCCAGGGAAACAATATCTCTGCCCTAGCTTTCACCAATCCCGTGATGCTTCTCAACCTGAACAGGTTCGAGTCCAATTCCGAAAGGGTACTGGGTAACGTTTACGGTCAGTTGAAAATTATCAACGGCCTGAACTTCAAAACCCTTTATGGTATCGACCGCCTGAACGTGGTGAATGAAGAATTCAGGAACGGTCAGCACGGTGATGGTATGCAGTTCAACGGTGCGGTTCAGAATACAGTTCAGCGTCCATTCCGCTGGAACTGGCAGAATACCTTGAACTATGATACAAGGATCGCTGACATGCATGGACTGAACGTGTTGGTTGGTGCTGAGCAGCAGTATACCCGCAACAACAACTGGGGTGCTGACAGAAGAAACCAGTCTGACCCCTTCTTTGATGAATTCCAGGGTGGTTTCACAGATATCGTTCCTGCGGGTAATGGATTTTCGGAGAACTTCCTGCAGTCTTATTTCGGACGTATCAACTATGATTTCAACAGGAAATATTATCTCTCTTTTAATGGAAGAAGGGATGGTTATTCTGCATTTGCTGACAAGTGGGGTACTTTCTACGGAGGTTCACTCGGATGGATGGTGTCTGAAGAAAGCTTCTGGAAGAACGCTTCTTTCAGCACGGCGCTCAGCTCTTTCAAACTTCGTGGCAGCTATGGTGTAGTAGGAAATTTTGCTGGTATCAACAGCTATGCTTACCAGAGCTTTTTCGGAGCTGGTTTGTATGGAACCAATGCAACTATTGTTTTCACACAGGCAGGCAATGAAGACCTGAGCTGGGAGAAGAGCAAAAAGCTTGATGTAGGATTTTCTCTGGGTATTGCCAGGGACCGCTTCATGCTTGATGTGGCCTATTATAAAAATGATATTACGGACCTGATCCTGGCTGAGCCACAATCTCCATCAAGAGGTATTCCCGGTAACTCCATCCTGGTGAATATCGGAAGCATGGTGAATAAAGGCCTTGAGTTCACACTGGGTGGTAACATCATCCAGGGAAGGAATTTCACCTGGAATTCCAATATCAATTTCACCACGATGTCAAATGAGGTTACAGCCCTGGCTAACAACGGTGCTGATATCTTCGTAGCAACTGGCGGACTTGAGCA
>CAYWSQ010000205.1:0-7347 GCA_964460925.1 uncultured Flavisolibacter sp.
GTGATTGATGAAAAAAGTTTTGATTCCATTGCCAGGTATATCGATGCCGCTAAGAATGATCCCAAGGCAAGGATCATTGCCGGTGGTAATTATGATAAGTCGAAAGGTTATTTTATTCATCCAACCGTGATTGAAGCGCTGGATCCGAAATATGTAACCATGTGTGAGGAAATCTTCGGCCCCGTTCTTACTATATATGTATATGATGAGAACAGGTACGAGGAAACACTGGAACTGCTGGACCAGACTTCTCCCTATGCGCTTACAGGTGCAGTGATAGCGCAGGACCGCTATGCAGTGGAACTGGCAACAAATAAACTCAGGCATGCTGCCGGTAATTTTTATATCAATGACAAGCCTACAGGCGCCGTGGTAGGACAACAGCCATTTGGTGGCGCAAGAGCGAGTGGTACTAATGACAAAGCGGGATCCCAGCTCAATCTTTACCGCTGGTTAAGCGCGAGAACAATCAAGGAGACCTTTGTTCCGCCAACTGATTACCGTTATCCTTTTTTGAGAGGTGAATCTGAAGGAATCTAATACAGGCTGCCCCCGGGCAGCTTTTTTTATACTGTATTATGACCTTTGTTTTTTTGTTTTTATAACAGTCGGGAAATCTACCATCGTATTTCTCACCGTTCACAACGTAGAAATAACAATTCACACAAAATAAATGATGATTGGTAACCTGCTGACTTTGAATATTCAGTGCCCCGGATAACTTTGCGTCATAATAAAAACTAATCGTATGAGAAAAATTTCATTTCTGCTGGTGCTTTTTGCAGCCAGCTTCGCAGTGAAGGCCCAGGAAAACGTGAAGAACAACGCTATCAAGTTGAACCCACTCTCCTTAGCTTTTTTGACCGGTAACATTCAGTATGAAAGGGCAGTAGGTGAAAATACTTCGGCTCAATTGGGTGTTTTCTATTCAGGTTTGAACTTTAGCGGAATCAAATATTCCGGTCTGGGTGTAACTCCTGAATTCCGTATTTATTTCGGAGGTGCCAAACAAGCCCTGAATGGTGTTTACGCAGCGCCGTTTGCACGTTACCAGAACTTCAAGATCGAAGACAAGGAAACTGCTGATAAAACAAGTTTCACTACCATTGGTGGCGGTGCTATCATTGGCTGGCAGAAAATGTGGGGCAGCGGATTTGTACTTGATATTTTCGCAGGTCCTTCTTATAGCTCCGCAAAATTCAAGAACGACAGCGATGATGATGATTTCGACATCCAGGGTGGTTTCACCGGTTTCGGTGTTAGAACCGGTCTGACCCTTGGTTTTGGATTCTAATCTTTCCTAACTAAATGTAAAAGGGCTGCAGCGATGCAGCCTTTTTTTTATGCATGTAACGAATCTGGGTACACCCAACCGTTAGGTAATTGCCCGGGTTTGCCTGGATATCTCTCAACAAAAGGCAGCTCTTCAATTACGGCCTCTTTTTTGTATTTACTGGGAAAAAAGAACTTATGAAAAAGATCAGCTTAATGATTTTCGCTCTTTTCTCAACTGTAGCTGTATTTGCCCAGGGAGCACAATTCGGCCTTAAAGGAGGACTTAATGTATCTACCTTATCAAATAACCAGGGAAGTGAGATGGGATCAAGACTTGGTGTTCACGCGGGAGCACTTGCCCATATTCATTTATCCAGGCAATTTGCACTTCAACCTGAAGTGGTTTATTCCAGCCAGGGTGCAAAATATACCATTGGTGATGGCGAACATTCCCTTGGACTGAATTACATCAACGTTCCATTGCAGTTGCAATACATGTTTGATAACGGTTTTCGCATTCAGACAGGTCCCCAGGTAGGCTTCCTTGCCAGTGTAAATGATAAGCGTGATGGGACAGAAACGGGATTTTTTACCTCAGATGATTTTAAATCTGTGGATTTTTCATGGAGCGCAGGGCTTGGTTATCTAACTTATTCAGGATTTGGTGTAGATGCCCGTTATAATTTCGGACTGAACAATATCAACGATGCGGGTAGCGCAGTAAGAAGGAATAACGTTTTCCAGGTTGGTGTTTTCTACATGTTCAACAACAACCATAAAGCACAATCAAGATAATTGATGCAAAATCAAATGAATCCGGGGCCGCAATTTTATTGCGGCCTCTTATTTGTATTAAGGTGAGCAAATAAAAAATAACATATGAAAAAGATCAGTTTGATGGCACTAGCATTATCTGTTAGCCTGGCTTTATTCGCTCAGGAGAATGTGAATCGTACACCTATGCCGAACAAAACCTATTTCGGTATCAAAGGTGGCGTTAACCTCGCCAAGCTCAGGCCCAGTGATTATACTGCCAATGAACCAAGTACCAACCTGAAAACAACAGCCCATGCAGGCTTACTGGTGCGTATTCCTGTAAGTGCAAATGGCGGATTTGCTGTTCAGCCTGAATTGCTGTACAATCGCCAGGGAAGCAAAATGAAAACTACTACTACCGTGGGTACCGTAACTACTGAAAGCACTTACGAGCAGGATCTCAGCTACGTATCTGTTCCGGTAATGCTGCAATGGAAAAGTGCGGGTGGATTTTATGTAGAAACAGGTCCACAAGCCAGCTTCCTGATTGTTGCTCAGCAGGAAGGCCCAGGCAATAACAATGAAACCGATAACAAAGACCAGATGGAAAAATTTGATTTTTCATGGGGTGCCGGTTTAGGTTATATGTCCCGCATGGGTCTTGGTATCGGAGCCCGTTATAATCATGGTTTCACCAACGTGCTTGAAGAGACTTCTACAACAGGTGATGCCAGGCTGAGGAATTCAGTGGTACAGATTGGCCTTACCTGGTTGTTTGGCGCCAACAAATAATTTTTTCTCTCACAAACAGGATAAAGGCTGTCTCTATTGAGGCAGCCTTTCTTTTTATATTCTTTTATACACTGGCAATTATACTTATATGCCAGTTGAGGGATCATAAGGAAAAACTAATAGATGTAATACTAAATGCACCAGCCTCTTGCATCTCAGCATTTCAATGATTACATTGCGGAAATTTTTCTATGAAGAGGATTTTTTCAGCCTTTATACTGCTTTGTATTGTAACCACCGGGAAAGCACAGGAAAGAATTATGGACCACACAAAGATTTCTTTTGGTGTGAAAGCTGGTCCGGGTATGACAAAATTCAATGTAAAGCAGGCAGAATCCCTTTCTGGAAAATGGCGACCTGAATGGGTGTTGAATTTTCATGCCGGTGCATTCGTAACCATACCCGTAGCCGCAGAAGGAAAATTTGCCTTGCAGCCTGAAGTTTTATTCGCACGCCAGGGATCAAAGATCAACCAGACGGTAACTTCCAATTCCGGCAACACCACACTAAGAACTTTCAAGCAGTCTATCAATTATATTAACGTTCCTCTCATGCTCCAGTTCAGGGTGCCTTCAGGATTTTATTTCGAAGCCGGGCCTCAACTGAGTCTTTTACTTAGTGCCAAACAGAAAGGTCCCGATACCCAGGAATATGATCATAAAGAGCAAAGGAACAAGCAGGACCTCTCCATTTCCTTCGGTGCCGGGCACGTTTCTAAAAACGGCTTTGCCCTTGGTGTGCGCTATGCCCATGGTACAAAGGATATCATTAAAGAAGGTTTTGCTGTTGATAACCGTGAGTTCAGGAATGCCGCGATCTTTTTAAATTTTCGCTATTTCATATTTTAAACACGAATCTGCAGGCAAATACAATTTTATCAAAGCCAGATTGCAGTTTTCGTTTCAAAATGTATTGAAAAGGTTACTTGATTTTTGTTTACAATAATTGTCTGATTCAACTTCCTATATTACATTTATTGAATATTGACTGCTATATTTTTTTCCCAAAACTCCAAAACAACTGTTATGCATAAATTAACCCTGCTCATTTCAATCATGCTCATTTCTTTTACCCATTATGGGCAGGAAGGAAGACAATCAAAAATTTCTTTTGGTATCAAGGCTGGTCCGGGAATGACCAAATTCAATTTGAAGCAAAGTGAAACATTCTACAAGCCGCGAACCGAATGGACAATAACTTATCATGCGGGAGTTTTCGCAAGGATACCTGTGGCGGCCGGTGGAAAATTTTCCATCCAGCCTGAAATCTTATACAGCCGGAATGGTAGTAAGCTGAGTGAAACGGGTAGTGTGTTTAATTACTACACGGGTATGCCGGTAGCATCACTAAGGGCTTATAAGCAGATCATTAATTATTTGAATATTCCCCTGATGTTTCAGTACGGTTTAAACTCGGGTATCTATGCTGAAGCCGGCCCCCAAATGAGTTTTATGATTAACTCAAAACAGAAGGGCCCGGAAACACAGGAATATGATCATACAGAACAGCGCAATAAACAGGACATTGGCTGGGGTTTCGGTGCCGGACACATTTCAAAAAAAGGGTTTGCATTTGCATTCCGGTATAACCAGGGTACAAAGGATGTAGTGAAGGAAGGTTATGCTATCAATGGAAGGGAATACAGGAATTCCAGCATTTTTGTACATATGCGCTGGTTTATCAACTTCCTTTAAGCAGCTTAGCAACCAGGAGCGTAAAAACTTCTGATGCGGTAAAAACTGATTGATTATTTTTATCAAAATTTCTGCTTGAAATCAGTTCTCAACCAGCAACAGATCTCACTAACCATAAAAAGACTGGCGAACCAGATACTTGAATCCACCGGCCAGTTGGAAAATACTGTGCTGGTGGGTTTGCAGCCACGGGGTATTTTTTTATCGGAAAGAATTGTAAAGGAACTTGCACAGGAACTTGAACCTTCACAGATCCAGTATGGAAAGATGGATATTACTTTTTACCGCGATGATATCAGGAAGGAACTGCATGTTCCCAACCAGACTGATATCAGGTTTTCAATGGAAGGGAAGAAGGTAATCCTGATAGACGATGTGTTATACACGGGCCGCACCATACGTGCCGCACTGGATGCCCTCATGGATTTCGGCCGGCCTGAAAGTGTTCAGCTAATGGTGCTGATCGACCGCCGATACAGCCGGCAGCTACCCATCCAGCCCGATTATACCGGCAAATCCATTGATTCCATTATTACGCAAAAAGTAAAAGTGTACTGGCAGGAGAAGGATGGCCGGGATGAAGTGGTCCTGGTATGATCGTGCACACGGGAAAAAGAACCAGCATATGTTTACTTCCCCGGAAGACGTAGTGATTTTTCTTTCACCGGTGTTTTTTCTCGCAGCTCATAGCCCAAAGCTCGTAGCTTCTACCTTTCTTTCCCCTAACTTTGATTTTTAATGAAACTTTCCACCCGTCATCTTTTAGGGATAAAAGATCTAACTGCCTCTGATATCTCCCTTATCCTGAATACGGCAAAAGAATTCAAAGAAGTTTTACAAAGACCCATCAAAAAAGTTCCTTCCCTCAGGGATGTCACCATTGTCAATCTTTTTTACGAGAATTCTACCCGCACACGCATCTCCTTTGAACTGGCGGAGAAAAGGTTGTCGGCCGACACTGTAAATTTCAGTGCTTCCGGTTCTTCGGTTTCAAAAGGTGAGACCCTGCTGGATACTGTAAATAATATCCTGTCCATGAAAGTGGATATGGTAGTGATGCGTCATAGTGCCAGCGGTGCGCCTCATTTCCTGGCCCGGCATATTCCCGCTGCCATCATCAATGCCGGGGATGGCATCAATGAACATCCCACGCAGGCCCTGCTGGATGCGTTTTCCATATCAGAAAAACTGGGTTCACTGCAAGGCAAAAAGGTGGCAATCATTGGCGATATCATGCACAGCAGGGTGGCCCAAAGCAATATTCACCTGCTTACCAAAATGGGAGCCGAAGTAACGGTGTGCGGTCCTCCCACACTCATTCCAAAACACATGGAGGAAGCATTTGATGTAAGAGTGGAATATAACCTGAGGAAAGCGCTGGAATGGTGCGATGTGGCCAATGTACTGCGAATACAATTGGAACGTCAGAACCAGGTACTGTTTTCTTCCCTGAGAGAATACAGCCTGGTATACGGGATCAATAAACAATTACTCAACAGCCTTTCCAATCCCGTTACCATCATGCATCCCGGGCCAATCAACAGGGGAGTGGAACTTGACAGCGACGTGGCAGACAGTGACCAGTCCATCATTCTGCAGCAGGTTGAAAACGGTGTAGCGGTCAGGATGGCTGTGCTCCATTTATTGGCAGGAGAAAGAAATTCAGCTTAATTTTCCGCTTCAAACCTTTCGCATGCGCATTGCATTATTCCCCGGCACATTTGACCCTGTTACTTTCGGACATATCGATATCATCGAAAGGTCTCTGCCGCTTTTCGATAAATTATACATTGGCATAGGTATGAATTCGAATAAGGCACCAATGTATTCGGAAAAAACAAGAATGGCCTGGCTGGATGAGATATTCAGGGATGAACCCAAGATTGAAGCGGTGATTTATGATGGCCTTACTGTTGAATGCTGCAAGCGCGTCAAAGCAAATTATATACTCCGCGGAATCCGATACGTCAACGATTTTGAATATGAAAAGGCCATTGCAGATATGAACCGTAGCCTTGATGCTCATATCGAGACCATATTTCTTACCTGCCTTCCCAAATATACTTCGGTTGCCTCTACACTTGTAAGAGATGTGATCAGGAATGGAGGTGATGTGTCACAGTTTGTTCCTGATGCCGTTCTGCGTACCATCAGGCAGGATGCAAGCCTGAAACTGGTTTAAATATTTTTTGATTCACTTAGTTTACGCGTGCCGGCATTCACCACATCAATGATGGAAGCATGCGTTTTCTCCATATAGGTGGCAAGGTCGCCGATCTTTACCCATTCACATTGATCAATATCCTCTTCGGATTGTGGTTGCAACACTTCCTTGTGCGGAGATGAAAAGAGGTACCAGTGCGATTCTTTAAGGATATGCTTCCCGTTTTCATGGTAGGTGTGATACGTTACCAGGAGAGGACCTTCATTGGTGATTGTTTGAATGCCTGTTTCTTCTTTCACTTCTCTTTCCGCGCAGGTGGCAAGGTCTTCCCCGGGATCAAGTTTTCCCTTGGGGAGGTCCCATTTTCCGCGGCGGTGGATCAGCAGTATTTCTCCGGAAGGTGTATATACCAAACCACCAGCGGCCTTCACCAGTGATAATTTCTTTTTGAAAGCATTCAGTAGAACTTCAACATCACTGTGCAGGAAAACCCCGGTCCGGATCTGTGGGGCTTCCATTTCATGGATCATGGCTTTGACAGTATGACCATCAAAATCGTCAATAAAAACCGTTTCTTCATGATGTAAGAATTCTTCAATATCAGTACCGATCGTGTCGGTCAGATAGAGTGGTTTGTGGTCAAAATAAATAGTATACATCAGCAAT
>CAYWSQ010000206.1:0-7295 GCA_964460925.1 uncultured Flavisolibacter sp.
AAAAGAAATGTGCCTGCCGAAGTAGCGGTGGATGAACTGATCAACCTTTTGAAGGATAATGGCGCCTGGGTAGAAGAAAATGTTTCGATGGAATTGTAGTCACCCCTCTGCAATTAACCGCGGAGTGTGCAAAGGATCGCTAAGATTACGCAAAGCCAATTCGGTCAATCTTTGCGAAACCCTTTGCGTTCCTTAGCGTCCTTGGCGGTTAAAATTACACATGACGGCGAAAACTAGCATGCAGGATCTCATAACCACTGTTCCTTCCAGATATTTTCAGCCTGCTATATCTTCACCCAAATTTCTTACGTGAAAACAGATTTCCTGGTCATTGGTTCCGGCATTGCAGGATTGACCTATGCCATTAAGGTAGCCCAACATTTTCCTGATAAAAAAGTGGCCATCATCACCAAGGCCTCTGCTGATGAAACTAATACCAAGTATGCTCAGGGCGGCATTGCCGTGGTGAATGACCTGGAGAACGACAGTTTCGAAAAACATATTGAGGACACGCTTATTGCCGGCGATGGTCTTTGCAATGAAGAAGTGGTGGAGATCGTAGTGAAGGAAGGTCCCGCAAGAGTGCAGGAGATCATTGACTGGGGCGCCAGGTTCGACAAGGATTCGGAAGGGGATTATAAACTCGGAAGGGAAGGAGGTCATTCGGAATTCCGCATCCTTCATCATAAAGATGTTACAGGTAAGGAAATGGAGCGCACCTTGCTCGAAGCCATCAAAAGAGCGCCCAACATTGAACTGGTGAATCATTGTTTCGTGGTAGACATCATCACCCAGCACCATTTGGGCTACCTGGTAACCAAGGCCACGCCTGACATTACCTGTTATGGCGTATATGTACTCAACGCTAAAACCAACCGTATAGAAAAGATCCTTTCAAGGGTCACCATGCTGGCCACCGGTGGTAATGGACAGGTTTACCGTACTACAACCAATCCTTACATCGCCACAGGCGACGGGGTTGCCATGGTCTACAGGGCCAAGGGGCGTATTGAAAATATGGAGTTCATCCAGTTTCATCCTACTGCATTGTATGAAGCAGGCAAAAGAGGACAGGCCTTCCTGATTACGGAAGCCGTACGCGGCGATGGCGGCATTCTCCGGAATGTGAAGGGTGAGGCTTTCATGGAAAAATATGACAGCAGGAAAGATCTTGCCCCGCGTGATATTGTGGCAAGGGCCATAGACAGTGAAATGAAGATCAGTGGTTCGGAACATGTTTACCTGGATTGCCGTCACATGGATATGGAGAAGTTCAGGGATCACTTCCCTAACATCTATGAAAAATGTTTGTCAGTTGGCATTGATGTCGCCACTACCCTGATACCCGTTGCGCCGGCAGCGCACTATAGCTGCGGTGGTATCAAGACAGATGAATACGGCAGGAGTTCGATACTGAAGTTATATGCCTGCGGAGACTGTGCCAGCACAGGCCTGCCTGGCGCCACCGGCTTGCAAGCAATTCGCTGCTTGAGGCTATGGTATTTGCGCACCGTTGCTACGTGGATTCTGTGAACCGTATACTGATGTTGAAAGATCATCCTGATATTCCTGACTGGAATGCTGAAGGAACCGCGGAGCCGAGGGAGATGATCCTTATCACCCAAAGCCTGAAAGAACTGCAGCAGGTAATGAGTGATTACGTGGGAATCGTACGCAATAATGTGCGTTTGCAAAGAGCTCTCAAAAGACTTGACCTGCTGTATGAAGAAACGGAAGGCCTGTACCAGACCACTACTGTTTCTTCGCATTTGCTTGAGCTGCGCAACATGATCACCGTGGGATACCTCATTGTAAAGGGAGCCGCTTTCCGCAAAGAGAGCAGGGGATTGCATTACAATACCGATTACCCCGAAAAATCAGAGCTGGTACAGAATATCGTTTTATAATGGCCGGCAGGCGGGTTTATCTTTGCAACCTGTATGTATCAAGTTGTATTTGGATTATTGTACCTGGTATCGCTCTTGCCTTTTTGGGTACTATACCTTCTTTCTGATTTTGCTTTTTTTATCCTTTACCACGTTGCCGGTTACAGGAAGCAGGTGGTAATGGAAAACCTTGGCCATGCTTTCCCTGAAAAAAACCTGGAAGAAAAGGAAAAGATTGCCAGGAAGTTCTATAAAAATTTTGTTGACAACTGGATTGAGACTTTGAAGCTGATTTCCATCAGCAGGAAAGCCCTTGATAAAAGGATCACGGGAAATTATGAGGTCTTCCGCCAGCTTCATGCAGGAGGAAAGGCCGTGCAGCTTAATCTTGGCCATTTCTTCAACTGGGAAATCATGACCCTTCATGCCGGCATGCACCAACCCTATCCTTTTCTCACTGTTTACTACCCTCAGTCGAGCCAGGTGATGGACCGGCTGATGCGTTACATCCGCGGGCGCTGGGGAAACCCTCTCATCGCATCTACAGAAATGGCGAGGGGTATCCTGCCCTGGAGAAAAAGGCAATATCTCATTGCCCTGGGGGCAGACCAGAATACTCCATTTCCTGAATCAGCTTACTGGCTTTATTTTCTGAACCGCCCGGCAGCTTTTGTTAAGGGGCCGGAAAAATTTGCCCGTGGCCAGCAAATCCCTGTTGTAATGATGACCACCACCAAACCCAAAAGGGGGCATTATCATTATGAATATTTTTTACTTGCTGAAGACCCGGGTTCATTGCCGGATGGTGAACTGATCCGCCGCTATGTAAACCATCTCGAAGAAAATGTAAGGCTGCAGCCGGAGATCTACCTCTGGAGCCACCGCCGCTGGAAACACCGTTGGAATCCGCAATATGAAGCCCAGTGGGTTGATCACCGGCCCCAGCCATAACTTATGAGATTCTAATCCCGGTTCCGCGCAGTATCACGTATTTTAGATACTGCACATGTATTATTTTTTCTACGGTTTATTCTACCTGCTTTCCCTGCTTCCCTTCTGGTTGCTGCACCTTGTAAGTGATGCTATCTGCCAGGTTGTTTATCATGTAATTGGTTACAGGAAAAAAGTGGTGTTTCAAAATCTCGCAATTGCTTTCCCTGAAAAATCAGGCAGGGACAGAAAAAAGATCGCGAGAGCATTTTACAGGAACCTCATAGATACATTCATTGAGTCCAGTAAAATGGTTTCCATGAGCAGCAAAGAACTGCATAAAAGATTCAGTGCTGATTATTCTGTTATCAATGACCTCCACGAAAAGGGTTTCAAAGTTCAGTTGCACAGTGGTCATTTTTTCAACTGGGAATTTGCCAACCATGCCTTCGCGGATAAAATTTTATATCCTTTCGTTGGAGTTTATATGCCTATCCGTAATAAAATGTTCAACAGGCTTTTTTACCGGCTGCGTTCGCGTTTCGGCACCAGGCTGATTGCCGCAAATAATTTCAGGAATGAATTCGCAGCTTACCGCAATGCTCCGTATTGCCTGGCCCTGGTGGGTGACCAAAACCCTGGAAATCCGGCAGCCGCTTACTGGTCCGAATTCATGGGTAAGAAGGCGCCTTTTCCAAGAGGTCCTGAACAGGGTGCAATGAAGAATAAAACCGCTGTTGTTTTTTGTGAGTTTTTCCCGGTGAGGCGTGGGTATTACAAGGGTGAATTGAGCCTCATTACCCTTGATGCATCTCAAATGGAAGAAGGTGAACTCACGCGTCGCTATATCAGCTTTATTGAAACGGCCATCCGTAAGCGTCCTGCAAATTATTTATGGAGCCACCGCCGGTGGAAACATCAGTACAGGGATTCTTATGAGCCGCTGTTGTTGAACAAAAAAAATCAGCGTAAAGCTGTAGTCACTCGTAGCAACTCCATAGCCCTTAACCAACAGCCATTGGCCGCCAGCTCTCTCAATTCAACACCCTCGCCTCTTTCTCCACGCTGATCTTTGATTCTTCCTTGATCTTATTCCATCCCCCCAATACATTACGCAGGTTATGTATCCCCTGCCTTTTCATTAAAGATGCTGCGATCACACTCCTGTATCCGCCGGCGCAATGCACATAAATATTCTGGTCTTCTTCAAAATCGGAAAGATGCAAGGGATTATTGAGTTCATCCAATGGAAGACTAACCGCATCCTTAACATGTCCGTCAGCAAATTCAACAGGTTTTCTTACATCAAGCACTACGATCTTGTCATCAAAAGGAAGATCCATAGCCAGTTCATCTGCTTCCACATCAATGATCATGTCAATGGGTTCACCTGCATTTTTCCATGCTTCGAAACCACCATCAACATAACCTTTCACTTTGCTGAAGCCAACCCTTGCCAGCCTGACCACAGTTTCTTTTTCCTTGCCGGGATCTGTTACCAGGATCATCTCTGACTGGAAGGGGAGAAGGCTGCCTGCCCATTCGGCAAATCTGCCTTCAAGGCCAATGAATATGGAACCGGGGATAAATCCATGTGTGAAAACAGTTGCATGCCTGGTATCTATCACCAGTACATCTTCACTCACCAGTTTTTTTACTTCCTCAATGCCCAGGGGTTTCAATCCCTGCTCGAGTATGGAATTGATGCTTTCATAACCTTCCTTATTGATTTGGGCGTTGATGGGAAAATATTGGGGAGGTGCTGAAAGTCCATCTGTTACTGCCTTAATGAAGGAGGGCCTGTCAGCAGCTTTCAGGGCATAATTATTTTGTTTTTCCTCACCTATTGTACTGTAAGTGTTGGGTCCAAGATTTTTTCCGCAGGCGCTGCCGGCTCCGTGGGCTGGGTAAACAATTACATCATCAGCAAGTGGCATCAGTTTATTTTGCAGGCTGTCGTACATCATCCCGGCGAGGTCCTGCATGGTGAGGGATTCACCTTTTTGCGCTAAATCAGGACGGCCTACATCACCCACAAATAAAGTGTCGCCCGTGAATACACAATGATCTTTGCCGGTTGCGTCTTTAAGAAGATAACAGGTAGATTCAAGTGTATGCCCTGGTGTATGCAGTACTGTTATGGAAACATCTCCCAGACGGAATACTTCCCCGTCACTGGCAACATGCACATCAAATTTTGTTTCTGTATTGGGGCCGTAGATAATTGTGGCGCCGGTAGCTTTGGAAAGGTCGAAATGGCCACTTACAAAATCCGCATGAAAATGGGTCTCGAAAATGTATTTGATGGTTGTGTTTCTTTCCTTTGCCAGTTGCAGGTAAGCATCAATATCACGGAGGGGGTCAACAATGGCAGCTTCGCCATTGCTTTCAATATAATAAGCGGCTTCACTGAGACAACCGGTGTATAATTGCTTTACGAACATATCAAATTCTTTAGCGGCAAAAATAACCTATTTGCTGCCAAAGAATTTGTAAAGAAGCATGCGGTTTACTTCAGTAATTCATGAACAATGCCATGCACCTGGTCAAGGCGGTCATAGTTCACAGAATAATAAATGAATTTGCCATCACGCACCGTATTCACATAACCTGCTTTACGAAGGATAGCCAGGTGCTGGGAAGCAACGGATTGCTCGAGGCGAAGCTTTACATAAATTTCAGTAACAGTCATTTTGCCGTTCTGGTGAATCAGTTTCATGATCTGCTGGCGAAGCTTATGATTAATAGCTCTTAAAATAAGCGCTGCCTTCTTCAATTGTATCACATCAATCCTTAACTCGGCGGAAGCTGATACAGACGGTTCTAAAATTTCGTTAGTCATAGACATATTCTTATTCAGAGTACAAATTTATAATTTGATTACGCTATTGCAAATCAAATTGATATAAATACTGGAATATTACTAAGATTCTTTAACTATTGAGTGAAAATCCTTACCATAAAATGGTTCTGAGTACGCCAGGTCGGCATATTTCCTGTTTTTTAACTTTTCCGCTGCCAGTGTAATCATATCAACAGCACTTGACTGGTGGTTGCAAAAAACCGCATTCGGGTGTTTGCAGATATTTCTGAATTTCTCACTTCCATTCCCAAAGAACATAATCCGGTGTTGATTCAATTGTTCGGAAAATGAATCTACATCAAGAATTTTACTGGCTGATGGCAATAAACATTGAAATGATTCATCATAAAGTGCGGTGAAAACTTCCATTCTCCTCGCGTCGATCATGGGACAGAGCCAGGCATCTTTCTGAACGCCTGCTGACCTTGCCATCATCTCCAAAGTATTAATGGGGATCAATGGAATGTCAAGCGCATAACATAAACCCTTAGCCGCAGACATGCCTACTCTTAAGCCGGTATAGGAACCTGGACCAGAACTGATTGCTACCGCTTCGAGATCATTTGCCTGCAAACCATTTTCTTTCAGGGTATCGTAGATCACCACATGCAGCCAACTGGCAGCATCCCGCGGTGCTGGATTGATCTTTGTGGCTAAAACCTTGTCTCCAGAAGTGATGCAAATAGATGATGCCTGCACTGCAGTGTCGATGTGTAAAACTATACTCACGGCAGCAAGTTAAACAATTATCGATGCCGCTCAGCTCACGGGTGGCCGTGCATCATCCTTGGTGCTGCGGATAAGGCTGATGCCTGTAAAAAAGAAGATGGCTCCCAAGCCACCATAGATCACAAGTGTTTTGATCTGGCGTTCAGTGCCTTGTGCATTCATGAATAAGGTGGCGAAATAAATGAGGCCACCGATCCCCAGCACTGTGAGTATGATTCCAAAAGTTCGCTTAACGTTCATATCGGTTTTACGGTATGAATGCAAAATAGCTGCCAATGGTTGTTGAATCAGTTTCTGAGATGTCCCCAGACTTCACCGGGCAATTTAAGTCCTGATTGCTGGTTCTCAGTAACAGGTAGCACAATAGCTGGCTGGTTATTACTGAAGGTGGTTTTAGCGAAGACGGTTTTAAGCGGTCCTGAAGTAAAAAAAAGCCTTTGGGCGGAAACGCTGAACCTGTATTCCCCGATCTCGTTGCTGGTTGAGATCTTATACTTGTGTTCGTCAAGGATGATGATATCACCCTTTTCCCATTTCATCTGGTTATTCCTGAAAGCCGTTTCGTATTTGCCTGCAGGAAGTGTTGTAGCCTGGCTGTCCTGTGCCAGTGCAGCCTGTGAAAAAAAGAGGCAGAACAAGAGTAAAAATGATTTCATAGGGGTCAGTTTGTTCCTTGAACAAGGTAAGCCTAAATAATCCGGCAGGCAAGGGGATTCTGCAGGGAAAAATACTTAGAAGTTTATGGTCCATGGTTAATGGTCAATGGACAGACTACCAGTCTACAGACTACCGGCTACGAACTCCCTCAGCCTCATCACTTCCACAACCACTGACTTTGAACCATTACTGTCCGGTAAATCACCATTAATTTAAAAGAAAAGGAGGCT
>CAYWSQ010000207.1:0-6732 GCA_964460925.1 uncultured Flavisolibacter sp.
TGAACTGGTGAATGGCATCATCGGCCACGGATGCCGCATATTCTATGGCGTGAAGGCGGTCCGTTTTTTCATGGCCTCCCATTCACAACTCAAATACGGTGCAAGGCTGATCAATTCCTACCTGGGAAATAATTCAACCATTTCCTGCTGCGAAGTGCTTAATTCCCTCATCTTTCCAGGTCATGAGCAGCACCACAACAATTCATTCCTTTGCGCGGCCCTGGTAATGGGACAGAGTAATATCGCCGCAGGCGCTACTATCGGTTCCAATCACAACAGCCGTGCCGCGGACGGGGAATTTGTGACCGGCCGCGGTTTCTGGCCGGGACTCTGCGTGAGCCTGAAACACAATTCAAGATTTGCCACATTCACCCTGCTGGCGAAAGGAGATTATTCCTATGAGCTGAACATTCCCCTTCCTTTCAGCCTGGTAAGCAATGATGAATCGAAGAACCAGCTCACCGTGATGCCCGCTTACTGGTTTATGTACAATCTGTATGCACTGGCCCGCAATGCCATGAAATATGTAGACAGGGATAAGCGGACCAGGAAACTGCAGAAAGTGGAATATGATTTCCTGGCACCAGACAGTGTCAATGAAATTATTGAGGGCCTGCATCTCCTTAGAAAATTCACCGGCATGGCAGTTCACCCTGATGAAAAAAATGAAAAGGTCCTTGCCGAAAAAGGCGAAGCCCTGCTCAATGATAACACTGCCAGGTTCAGTGAACTGAACATAAGGGCTTATGGATTTGAAAACAACCACCGCCCAGTTGTAATTATCAAGGCAAAGGAGGCTTACCAGGTTTATAAAAGACTGGTGGTATTTTATGGAGTGAGCCAGTTGCTGCTCAAAAGCAGCCAGGATAAAATTGAAAACCTGGAACAATTAAAATCGGCCCTTCCTTCCCGCCCAGAAAGAGGAAGCTGGAATAATATCGGTGGTCAACTGCTGCCTGAGGCGGTCTTGCAACAATTACTGAAGCAGACCAGGGAAGGCAAAATTGATAGCTGGGACGAGCTGCATGGTGAATATGAAAGACTGGGCAATCGTTACCAGGCCGACAAGCTGCACCACGCTTATGCTTCACTACTGGAGATACTGGAAATGGCGCCCGGTCAGCTTGATGAAAAAAAATTCAAGGAACTGCTGGACGAAGCCCTGCAAACACGCAAATGGATGACCGCGCATATTTATGAATCGCGGCTCAAGGACTATGAAAGTCCTTTCCGGAAAATGAATTATGATTCGGAAGAAGAGATGAAGGAAGTGATCGGCAGCATTGATGACAACAGTTTCATCAACCTGCAGAAAGAGGAATCCAGGCGGTTCAGCGAGTCCATTACAGAAATAAAAAACCGCTTCGGGCTGGCATAAAAAAATCCCCCGGTAACGGGGGACTTCTATAGATACTTCGAAAGTATTAGTTGGTTGGGGTTGTAGCAGAATCTCCAACTACAACGTTTGCGCTATCTGGAACAACTGGCATAGAAGCATTGATTGAATCCTGTGCTCTTTTGATAGAATCAGCGATTCTGGTAGAATCAGCAGTATTATCAGTTGTAGAATCAGCAGAATCATTACAAGCTACCAGCGTACCGGCGATAGCCAACATTACTAAGAATTTTTTCATTGTCGTTTGTTTAGGTTTAGTTAACTAATGGCCGCAAAGGTAATCGCCTCCTTGAGAAAACCAAAACCGCGAACTGATAATTTACCCACGCTGCTTACTTCTTCCTGAAAAATATGCGGATAGGCACCCCCGTGAAACTGAATTTCTCTCTCAACTGGTTTTCGAGGTAATTTTTATATGGAGTTTTTATATCATCCGGGAAGTTGGCAAAAAAAGCGAATGAGGGTACTACGGTAGGTAACTGCGTAATGTATTTGATCCTGATAGGATGGCCTCTGACTACCGGCGGGTGAAAGGCTTCTATGGCTTTAAGAATCACATCATTCAGTTTGGATGTCGGGATCTTCCGCTGCCTGTTTTCATAAACCTCCAGCCCAACCTCGATAGCCTTGAAGATGCGGGTTTTGTCTTTCACTGAAATGAACAGGATGGGAACATCATTGAAAGGCGCCATTCTTTGCTTGAGCACTTTTTCATATTCTTTCGCTGTATTGGTTTCTTTCTCTACAAGGTCCCATTTATTCACCAGTACAACAATGCCTTTTCCTTTGCGGGCAGCCAGGCTGAAGATGGTGAGGTCCTGTGCCGTGATGCCCTTTTCCGCATCCAGCATCAGCAAACAAACATCCGCTTCGTCAAGCGCCTTGATGGCCCTGATTACGGAATAAAATTCAAGGTCTTCATGCACCTTGGCCTTCCGCCTGATACCGGCGGTATCGATCAAAACAAAATCTTTCTGAAATAGTTTATACCGGGTGTGAATGGTATCCCGCGTAGTGCCGGCGATATCGCTGACAATGGTGCGCTCAGTGCCAATGAGTGCATTGAGCAAAGAAGATTTCCCAACATTTGGCTGGCCGATGATGGCGAATTTGGGAAGACCTTCTTCTTCCACTGCAACAGCTTCATCTTTTATCAACGAAGTCACTTCATCAAGCACCTCCCCGGTGCCGCTGCCACTGATTGAAGAGATGAAAAATACTTTTTCAAAACCCAGGCTGTAAAATTCAGCGGCTTCCATGAGCCTTTCATTGTTATCTACTTTATTTACCACCAGCAACACTGGTTTGGTGGAGCGGCGCAGCACATCCGCCATCGCATCATCAAGATCAGTGATCCCCGTAGCTGCATCAACAATAAACAGGATCACGCTGGCTTCCTCAACGGCTACTTCCACCTGCTTGCGGATCTCGCGCTCGAAAATGTCTTCACTGTCGGGCACGAACCCCCCGGTATCAATCACGTAAAAATTCTTTCCATTCCATTCGGAAATGCCATACTGCCTGTCACGCGTTACACCCGGCGTATCTTCCACGATTGCTTTGCGTTGTTCGAGCAGGCGGTTGAACAGGGTGCTTTTCCCTACATTGGGCCTGCCTACAATTGCCACTGTAAATGCCATAATTGCTTTTGAGTGTTGTTTAATTTGTTAAGCCAATGGCTACTGGACTTTCAATACCCGTACTCCTTCAGGTAAAGATCATTCTCTCTCCACTTCGGCCGCACTTTTACGAACAGTTCCAGAAACACTTTCTGGTCAATAAACTGCTCGATCTCTTTTCGCGCGTCTGAGCCAATGGCCTTGATCATTTTACCACCATCACCAATGATGATGGCCTTTTGCGATTCGCGCTGTACTATGATCTCCGCCCTGATCTTTACCAGGCTCGATTTCTGTTTGAATTCGTTTACGGTTACGGTTGTATGATAGGGAATCTCATCTTCAAATAAAGCATAAATTCTTTCCCTGATAATTTCTGCTACAAAAAATTTGGTAGGCAGGTCAGATATCTCCTCTTCATCAAAGAAAGGCATGCCTTCGGGAAGGAAATCAATAATCTCTTTCAACAACACATCCAGGTTCTGCCCAGTAAGAGCTGAAACCCCGATCACCTTTTTTGCATACTTCTTATCTGCGAAAAACTTCTGTGCCTCCTCCAGTTTTTCCCTGCTCACCTGGTCCACTTTATTCAACAGCACAAAAGCGGGCACTTTCAGTTTCAGACCGGTGAATATGGCATCAGCCTCTTCAAAATTATCTTTCACGTCCACGATCAGCAGGGCCAGGTCGGCATCTTCCAGGGCTGACCTTACAGCCTGCATCATTTTTTCATGCAGTTTGTATTTGGGATCGATAATGCCGGGCGTATCGGAAAAGATTACCTGGTATTCGGGAGTGGTCAGAATTCCTTTGATGCGGTGACGGGTCGTTTGAACTTTGGAAGAAACGATCGCAAGCTTTTCCTTCATCAGGGCATTCAGCAAAGTGCTTTTGCCTGCATTGGGCTTACCGAATATGTTAACGAATCCTGATTTCACCTGAATGATTGACCGGCAAATTTAGAGTAATTTAAATAGGACGGTAAGAAGGCTGGCTTCACGTACATCCATAAAAAAAGCCTCTTGCGAGGCTTAGTTGCGAAGGGAGGGATCGAACCTCCGACCTTCGGGTTATGAGCCCGACGAGCTACCGCTGCTCTACTTCGCGATGTGGGTTGCAAATATAGGACGGCCTGTGTTCACTGCCAAAAGATTTCAGGATCATTTGCTTTTGTATAACAAAGCCCCTGTAAAAACAGGGGCTTTTCCTTGTGTTGTATCGCTGTTTATGATCTGTGAGAAACTTTTCCCGCACCTGCTGTTTTTGATTTGATTACCGAGGCCGGCCCTTTCCAGTTCACATCACTGCCGCCGACAGCCTCTGCTGAAATCTCTTTATTTACTGTTACGGTGATGTCGCAGCCACCAACCGCCTTAACTGTACAAACTTCAGCAAAAAGGTCATTGCCGTTCATATCACATCCGCCCGTAGCCTCAATATCAAGCTGGCCTGCCTTTCCTGATATCGAGATATCAGAACCTCCTACCAGTTCTATTTTAAGTTTACCGGCTTTCACATCACCACTAAGATCAGATCCCCCAATAAGTTTGATGGTGAGGTCATCTGATTGCAAGGTGCCGTCAATTACGGCATCTGATCCGCCAATAACCAACAATTCCCGGAGCGTAGGAAAGGAAACATAAGCTCTCAGTGATTTCTGATTGAAACCGAATTTGATTCCTTCCTTCACATCATAATAGATTTTAAGAACACCGTCCTTCACCTCGGTACGGATATGTTCTCTGGTTTCCGCATCCTTGGCACTTACAGCTACGGCTGCTTCTCCCTGGCTCAGGTAAAGATCAATGCCCCCGGCTACCTCGATGCTGTGATAGGCACCTACTGTGCGCAGGGCAACATTGGGATCATTAATAGTTTTCTGCGCCATAACCACAGAACATAGCGCGGAAAAAAGCAGGGTAAAAAATAATTTCATGGTTTTGATTTCCTGTAAAACGGCTGAAAAGAAAAACAGTTACAGCAAATGGAAAAAATCTGTCCTATTTTTGACACCAATTCAGCGTATCCGGGGTGCTTCCCGACAAGTTCGGGAGGCTGAGATCAAACCCGTTGCACCTGATCAGGGTAATGCCTGCGCAGGGAGAAATTCAAATTTTTGCAGCCTGCCGGCTGGCGCTCACTCATCAATTTCTCCACGCGTTCATTACCCATCTCTTAAAAAATAATTGAGATGAAAAGATTTTTCCAGCCTTTATTTCTTTTGTTATCATGTACTGCCATTGGCCAGCAGGCCGACACACTTATGGATCCTGTGGAGATCAAAGCCATCCGGGCCGGGGCCATGGCGCCTTTCGCCAAAACCAACCTTGGTAAAAAAGAGATCGCCCGGCAGAACCTCGGCCAGGACCTTCCCTTTTTACTGAACCAGGCGCCTTCGGTGATTGTAAATTCAGATGCCGGGAACGGGATCGGTTACACGGGCATCCGCATCAGGGGAACCGATGCCACCAGGATCAATATGACCCTCAATGGCATACCCTATAATGATGCGGAAAGCCAGGGGATCTTTTTTGTAAACCTGCCCGATTTCGCTTCTTCCGTCAGCAGCCTGCAGGTGCAACGCGGAGTAGGTACATCTACCAATGGTCCGGGTGCATTTGGAGCCAGCATCAACCTTAGCACCAACGAGGTCAACCGCATTCCGTATGCCGAGATCAACAACAGCTATGGTTCTTTCAATACCTGGAAGCATACCGTAAAGGCAGGCAGCGGGTTGCTCGGTGATCATTTCACGACTGATATCAGGCTTTCACGCATCACCAGCGATGGTTATATCGACAGGGCCAGCACCAGGCTTTCATCATTTTATTTTTCCACTGCCTACCTCTCCGGTGGCAGCGAACTGAGACTGAATATTTTTTCCGGCGCAGAAAAAACCTACCAGGCATGGAATGGGGTTTCGGAACAAGACCTGGTGACCAACCGAAGGGTCAATTATGCCGGTATGGAAAAACCCGGCGAGCCTTACGAAAATGAAACCGATAATTATAACCAGGATCATTTCCAGTTCTTTTACAACCAGAAGATCACCCCTCACATTGTTTTCTCCAACGCCCTGTTCCTCGTAAAAGGCAAAGGATACTATGAACAATACAAGGCAGGGGAAAATTATGCGGACTATGGATTGCCCCCGAGAACAGTTGGATCAACTATCATTTCGGAAACAGACCTGGTGCGACAACTATGGCTTGACAATGATTATTATGGCGATGTATTTTCTTTCCAGTACCGTAAAGAAAATACCCAGGTCACAGCAGGTGGCTCCATCACAAAATACAAAGGATACCATATTGGCAAGATCATTTGGGCAGAACAGGGGCTGGATGAACCCTTGCAGCAATGGTACCGCTTACCCGCGCAAAAAACTGATGCGAGTTTTTATGGCAAATGGCAGCAGGGTTTTGGCAGGCACTGGCAAAGTTTTGCGGATCTGCAATACAGGCATGTGGAGTACAGCCTGGAGGGATTCAGGGATAATCAATCGCTGGACATCAGCAATCGCTATGGTTTCTGGAATCCCAAACTGGGACTTACCTACAGCCGGAACAACTGGACGGCCTATGCCTCTTATGCCATGGCCAACAAAGAACCCAACCGTGATGATTTTGAAGCCGGCGCACAACAGCAGCCCAAACGGGAACGCCTGCACGATTTTGAATTGGGACTGGAAAGAAAAAATAATCTTGTTTCCTGGTC
>CAYWSQ010000207.1:6742-7276 GCA_964460925.1 uncultured Flavisolibacter sp.
TTTTATTTTATGAATTACAAAGACCAGTTGGTGCTTTCCGGAAAGATCAATGATGTAGGCGCTTATACAAGGGTGAATATACCGGAAAGCTACAGGCTGGGCGTGGAACTGCAGGGTGCAGTTGTAGTGAATGAATGGCTGCGTGGTTCTGCCAATCTCACGCTAAGCAGGAACCGTGTGAACAATCTTACCGAATTCATTGATGATTATGATGCCGGCGGACAAAAAATGATCCAGTATAAAAAAACTGATATCGCTTTCTCTCCTGCCGTAGTGGGTGCGGCTACTGTAACCCTTTCGCCATTCAAAAATTTCCAGGTAGATCTGCCGTCAAAGTACGTGGGGAAACAATTTTTGGATAATACCTCCAGCGAATCCAGGAAACTGGATGCGTATTTCCAGCAGGATGCAAGGTTCATATTCCAGGCAGGAAATAAATACATTAAAAACCTGGACCTCATTTTCCAGGTCAACAATGTTTTCAACCATTTATATGAACCCAACGGTTATACGTTTAGTTATATCTATGGAGGA
>CAYWSQ010000208.1:0-7203 GCA_964460925.1 uncultured Flavisolibacter sp.
AAGGAGGAAAAATATCTCTTCTCATGGTTGACGATTCTTTCGCCATCCTCGTGGCATCTGAAGTACTAAGGCCTTTGAGTTGGGCCAGGTAAAGCACCTGCTCACCAATCTTCATTTTCTTATACAATCCTCTTTCTTCCGGCATGTAACCAATGCGCTCCACATCCTTGAGTGCATTGAATTTTTTTCCTTCAAAAAGGATCTGGCCTTCATCAGGGTAAAAGATCCCGGTGATCATGCGCAGCAGCGTGGTCTTGCCCGCACCGTTGGGACCCAGCAGCCCGAAGATGGATCCTTCCTCTACGGTAAAGCTGATGTCGTCAACAGCTTTTTGGGTCGCATAGTATTTTTTTAGGTTTTGTAAAGCTAATAAGGCCATGCAGCAATGGTTTTAGTTTCTAAAAATAAGATCAAATCTTTGGCTGGATATTATTTATGACCAACAGCCCCTTTGCAGGTATCAAATAAGGCTTTGACGGTATTAAACTGGAATGCCGGCAATCCGGTCCGCGATCCTTTCCCCGTCCATGGCCGCGCTCACAATTCCACCAGCGAAACCCGCGCCTTCCCCGCATGGATAAAGATTGTGTAATTGTGGATGATGTAGTGCTTCAGGGTCTCTTGGAATTCTTACCGGCGATGAAGTCCTCGATTCAGTTGCCACCACCACGGCCTCATTGGTAAAATAACCTTTCATTTTTTTCCCAAACTCCCTGAAGGCCTGTTGCAGCGACTGGAATACGAAGCCCGGGAGCACCTGCGAGAGGTCTGCGGAATGAAGTCCGGGTAAATAGCTGTTGGTAGGAAGTGTTGTTGATATCCTGTTCTCTGAAAAATCAATCATGCGCTGCGCCGGTGCTTTCAATGCGCCACCACCCGCTGCAAATGCTTTTTGTTCCACGGCCTGCTGAAAATACATCGCGGCAAGCGCGCCATGTTGCGCGAAGGATTTCCAGTTCTTTTCTTCTATGCTCACCACAATGCCGCTGTTGGCATAGGGATTATTTCTTTTGGAAGGCGACCATCCATTCACCACGATCTCTCCCGGTGAAGTGGAAGCAGGAGCGATGATGCCACCAGGACACATGCAAAAAGAAAACACACCACGGCCCTGCACCTGCTGCACCAGGCTATAAGAGGCAGGTGGTAAAAATTCACCACGTACCGGGCAGTGGTATTGAATGGAGTCGATCAGTTCCTGGGGATGTTCTACCCGCACACCCAATGCGAAAGGTTTGGCTTCAATAAGAATGTTGTGATGATGAAGCATTTCAAATATATCACGGGCCGAATGCCCGGTTGCCAGGATCACCGCCTCCGCCTGGAACTCCTGCCCATCTGCGGTGCTGATGGTGGTGATTTTGTTTTTTTCATGACTGATTGATGTAAGTTTTTTTTCAAACAGCACTTCACCTCCGCAGGCAATGATCTGTTCCCTGATTGATGTAATGATATGAGGAAGTTTGTTAGTGCCGATATGCGGGTGCGCATCATAAAGGATCCTGCGGTGAGCGCCAAAATAAACGAGGGTGCTGAGTATGCGTCCTACATTACCACGTTTAGTGCTGCGGGTATATAATTTACCATCGCTGTAAGTGCCGGCGCCACCTTCACCAAAACAATAATTGCTTTCAGGATTTACCACACCTTCTTTGTTGATGGCGGCCAGGTCTCTCCGGCGGGCTCTCACATCCTTGCCTCTTTCCAGTATCACGGGTTTGATGCCGTGATGTATGAGGCGCAGCGCGGCAAAGAGTCCCGCGGGCCCTGCACCAATGATCAGCACTTTTCTTTTGGCCTTGCTCACATCACGCAGGCCGGGATCTTCAACCGCTGTTTCATGATAGGATTCATCAATGAACACCTGCACTGTGAGTTGAAACCATACCTGCCTGCCGCGGGCATCAATGGATTGCTTGAGGATATTGTATCCGGTAATAGAGGAAGAAGGAACCTGCAATGCAGCAGCCAGCATGGGTTGCAGCAGGAAGGGATCGGCGGCCTCGTGGGGCAGGGCCTTGATGTTAATATTTTTTTGCATGCCAGGTAGTTATCCCGGGAATAGCCAGGTACTGCAAAATTGCAATAAAAAAAGCGTCGGGCCGAAGTCCGACGCTTAATGGTAAGCAATCATTAACACCTTTAATATTCTGAGGCACTAAAAGTAATGATCATTATTAAAGAAAGCCAGTATTTTCAAAATAAAAAATTCTGATGTTCATCAGCTTGTACGGTAAGAGAAAATTACAGGCAGATCCCGGCAAATGCCAGATAAATTCAGTAGGTTGTAGGTAAATAAATCTCGTGGCAGCCGGGTAGTCAAATTTCTCTCTAATAAAAATTTTTTATTCAGTTCCTTTTTTAGATATTCGCCTTCCTGTCCTAAAAAAATTTATTTATACACATCCTGTGAAAATCATTTCAAAAATATTCATAACTCAATATAAAAACTGCTACATCGAACATGGAGAAGAATGCCGATCTCGTTTGGGCCAATTGTTTATCAATAATAAAGGACATAGTAGAGTGGCAGCATTTCAAAACATGGTTCGAACCGATTAAACCCGTTTCCGTTAAAGGGAATGTTTTGATCATCCAGGTTCCCAGCCAGTTTTTCTTTGAGTACCTGGAAGAGCATTATGTAAACCTCCTGGCAAAGACATTAAAGAGAGAATTAGGAAAGGAGGCAAGGCTTGAATATCGTATCATGGTGGATGGTGGCAACAATTACAATAAACCGGTAACGGTTGATATGTCGGGCCACGCATACAAAACATTTACGAACAATGAAATGGATTTCCCGTTGATCATCAACACACCTGTTAAGAATCCTTTTGTTATTCCCGGGTTGAAAAAAATGCATATCGACCCGCAGCTCAATCCTAATTATACCCTCGAGACATACGTGGAAGGCGACAGCAACCGGGTGGCACGCCGGGCAGGTAAAACTGTTGCGGAAAAGCCTGGCGCCAATTCTTTTAATCCTTTAGTAATCTATGGTGGTGTAGGTTTAGGTAAAACCCACCTGGCACAGGCCATAGGTAATGAAGTGAAAAGACTGCACCCGAATAAAGTGGTGCTGTACGTAAGCTCCGAAAAATTCATCAACCAGTTTGTTGACCACAGCCGCAATAATGCCATCAATGATTTTATCCATTTCTACCAGTTGATTGATGTACTCATTATTGATGATGTACAGTTCTTCAACAGGGCGGAAAAATCACAGGATGCCTTTTTTGCCATTTTCAACCACCTGCACCAGTCGGGCAAGCAACTGGTACTCACCTCCGATAAATCTCCCAAGGATATGGAAGGTGTGCAGGAAAGACTGCTGAGCCGTTTCCGCTGGGGACTGAGTGCCGACATCCAGATGCCGGATTATGACACCCGCATCGAGATCCTGGAAAAGAAGATGAAGAATGACGGTCTGGAGATGCCGAAAGAGGTGGTCAAATACATTGCTTATAATATCAATACCAATATCAGGGAACTGGAAGGCGCGCTGATTTCTTTATTGGCACAATCTTCGCTCAACCGCAGGGAAATAGACTTAGACCTTGCTAAAAAAGTGTTACGCAATTTTGTAAAAACCTCCAGTAAAGAGATCACGATCGATACCATTCAGAAGATGGTATGCGAATATTTTGACGTGCCTTACGACAAGCTGCTCCAGAAAACCCGGAAGCGCGAGATCGTGCAGGCCCGCCAGATCACGATGTACCTCGCCAAGGCCTTCACTAAAAATTCACTGAAAACGATCGGTGAACATTTTGGTGGCCGCGACCATACCACGGTGATTCACTCCTGCCAAACGGTCAAGGACCTGATGGATACCGACGGATCATTCCGCGATTCAGTAATGGAACTGCAGCAGAAGGTGCAGTTGGCGGCGATGTAAGAGGGAAGCTGCGAGCTGTTAGCTGCGAGCTGCGAGAATGGCCAAAAGCTAATGGCCATTGGCCAATGGTCTCATACTTTCCCCTTTTCTTTTAGATATTATTATTTGTTCCAAAAGCTAAAAAGCCAGTCGCATTTTTCTGCAGCACATCTATGAGTATTGGGCGAAATCCAGAACCACAGGCTCTGTCTCGCAGCTCGTAGCTAGTGGCTCGCCGCTTCTTTCTCATTTTCTTTTGGAACATTACCCCTCTTCTCCCTATTTTTGCAGCCCTCGTTAAAGAGCATTTCAGCAATAACCGGTGAGGTGGATGAGTGGCTGAAATCAGTAGTTTGCTAAACTGCCGTACGGGTTAAACTGTACCGCGGGTTCGAATCCCGCCCTCACCGCAAAGAGCTTCCGTTTGGAGGCTTTTTTTATTAGTTCAAAGTTGAAAGTTAAAAGTTCAAAGTCGGGGGCTGAGGTGAAGAAAGTCAAAACAGGATCAGGCTTCTTTTTTTCTGCAAGGATTTTATTTTAGTTATAGGGAATAGCCGGGAAGGCAGGAAGGCGGTAAGTAGTGAACTAAATTCATAACCTCATTTATTTCACTAACAGAATCTTTAGTGAATTCTCTTCTTTAATGACTTTACTTCTCGTCTTCCCGCCTTCCCGGCTATCTCTCCAAAACCAAATGAATCATTGTTTTTTGATAAGTCTGTTCTTCCTAATTATCAATCAAAGGCACTCGCCTTAAATATTTAATTATTGGAATTAGCCGTTTAGGCCAGCCTTCGCTAAATCTACGGCTGACGCAGCGGGAAGGGCGGTAAGTAGTGAACTAAATTCATAACCTCATTTATTACACTAACAGAATCTTTAGTGAATTCTCTTCTTTAATGACTTTACTTCCCGTCCTTGGTAGCCGAAGCTTTAGCTAAGGTTACCTTCCCGGCTATAAAAAATGTGCACGCAAGATTTCAGTTCTATGCGTGCACTTTTTTTATCTCATCAAGGGTTATTGCTTTTTTACCAATTTCCATCCATTGTTAAATAAATAAAAAAATACATGGCCAGATCTTGTTTTACGAAAACAGTCGTACATTTGATACGAACAATTTCGTTTATAATATAAAACCAGCTTTATGACAAAACAATCCCTAATCAGAACCATCCCCCTTGCCTTTGCAGCACTGGCAATTGTGGTAACAGCAGCCGCATGGCAGCAGGGCCCCGGCAAAGGCAGTTCCCCTTCAGCTCAAAAAGATACCACCCCTCATAAAAAACCCAGGGACATTGATGAAGCACTCCTGGAACTGGAAAAAGCCAGGGCAGAACTCGATAAAACCCTCAGTGAAAAAAAATGGGAAACCGAAATGAAGAACTCCCTCAAAGAATTTGATGCCGACAAGATCAAAGCTGAAATTGATGCGGCTCTCAAAGAAGTAGATGCCGCCAAGATCCAGGCAGAGGTTCAGAAATCCATAGCTGAAGTAGATATGGAGAAAATAAAAAAAGAACTCCAGGAATCTCTCGGCAAGGTGGATAGTGAAAAGATCAAAGCTCAGATTGAGCAGGCCCTCAAGGAAGTGGATGCCTCCAGGATCCAGCTTGCCATGGCCTCCGTTGATTTTGAAAAAATGAAGGCTGAAATGCAGAAAGTGAAGGAAATCAATTTTGATAAGATAGAAGAAGAAATGAAAAACATGGGTCCGAAGATCGAAGCATCCATGAAAGAGGCAAAAGAAAGCATGGCGAAAGCTAAAGAAGAAATGCTGGCCTATAAATCCTTCATCGACGGGCTGGATAAAGATGGCCTGATCAAAAAAGACCAGTCGTACAAGATCGAATACAGGAATAAAGAACTTTTCATCAACGGGCAGAAACAACCCGCATCCGTTACCGGCAAATACCAGTCGTTCCTGGATGGTAAGAAAGATTTTACGATCTCAAAAACCAGTGATGATTTTAATATCAATAATGATTGAGACCAATAACCAACAAGGATTTCCCTGCCTCCAAGGCGGGGATTTCTTTTTATAGGCTGTCCAGTCAGTAATTTCATGGTTCAACCTGCTGCCATGGAAATGTACTTCATCGCGATAATCCTGCCTCCTGCACTCAATGAAAAAGTGCTGAAGTATAAAACAATGATGAAAGAAAAATATGGTTCTGCTGTTGCACTCAAATCACCAGCCCACATCACGTTGCTCCCGCCCTGCTGGATGGATCCGGCGTTTGAGGAATCACTCAGAAATGACCTCGACCTGCTGGCAACAGGGACACGGCCCTTTGAGATATGCACCAATGATTTTTCGGCTTTTGGTCACCGTACCCTATTCATTGCCACGGCAGCCTCAGATGCACTTCAACTTCTAAAAGAAAGAACGGATGTTTTCTTTTACCTGCACCGCCAATATCGCCTGCAGCCTGACATGAGGCCCTTTCATCCCCACATCACCATCGCCACAAGGGATCTGCCTAAAAACAATTTTCATGAAGCCTGGTCATACTTCCAATCAAAAACTTTCAGGGAATGCTGGACTGCGGATGGAATCAGTCTTTTGAGGCACAACAAAAAAAATTGGGATGTGGTGCACACATCCCAATTCAAATATCATGATTGAAAGATTAATCGAAAAACTGCCCGGGCATGATCTGGAAATCTTCTTCTTCATCCATTTCAATGCTTAACTGGCAACCTTCATCACCGCGGATCACCACTTTTTCCCTCACCATTTTGCGGTAGCCATTCTTTTCAAAAACGAGTTTATAAGTTCCCGGCTTCAGGTCAGTGAATGCATAGGATCCGTTAACATCTGTAGTTACAGATTTTTCCTTTTTTGAATTCTGATAAGCTGTAACGTTTACATTGTTCAGCGGCTTCTTGGTATCAGCGCTCACGACTCCTCCGGCAATATCAGATTTTGATTTTTCTTTCACTTCGTCTACACCGGGGCCAGTATTGGCTGATGCAAAAAGCGCGGCTCCACTGAAAGCCGCAGTCAGGAGCAAGAGTTTGAATTTCATTTTCTCAGATATTAAAAGTGATCATCACACTTTCCGGTTCACCCTTTAAAATTAAAGTTTTTAATTGGATTACGAAGACCTTCTTCGAATTCTTCCATAATATTTTTCACGATCTTTCCGGCAGGCAGGATCTCGTCGAGCAGGGCACTCACCTGCCCTATTTCGAGTTCACCCTCATCAAGGTCGCCCTCGTACATTCCCTTTTTTGCCCGCCCCCTGCCCAGGAGTTTTTGCAGCTCATCCGTTGCCGCACCCCGGGCCTCAGCTTCCTGCACCTGGTCAAAGAACCTGTTCTT
>CAYWSQ010000209.1:0-7193 GCA_964460925.1 uncultured Flavisolibacter sp.
TTACGTCCCGCCTCCCCGTCTCCCCGGCTATTGCCTTTATCCAAAAAATAGCAGGCCCGGGAGCCTGCTATGCTATTTCATTCATGGTACTATCAACGGATCTTGTTTACCTCATCAAGTTTCGCGATATAGATACTCCGACCATGTGTTCCGATCACGATCTCGTTTTCCCTTTCCTGGATCACGATATCATGTACCGGTACAGATTTGGGAAGACCGCCGCTCCACATCATAAAATTCTGTCCCCTGTCAAAACTTACATAAAGGCCCCCATCTGTTCCAACGTAAATGATGTTCTCGTTTTTCGGATCTTCTTTCACCACGTTGATCGGCTCTGCCGGCAAATCTTTCCCAATAGGCGTCCAGGTGGTTCCGTAATCTTCACTTACATAGAGATAAGGCATAAAATCATCAAAACGGTAACCATTGAGTGAAGCATATACCCTAGGCTCCTTATGTTTTGATGCAGTAACCCTGCTCACCCACAGGTGTTGCGGAAGGCTGAATCCTTTTTTTGCCGGGGCGCTGATGAGGGTCCAGGAATAACCGGCATCTTTTGAAACATGGATATTGCCATCATCTGTACCGGTATATAGAAGACCAAAGCGTACCGGCGATTCGGAGATGGTGGTAAGGGTGCCATAGGGAACATCTCCCGGCTTTCCACCTTTGGTAAGGTCACCACTCAATGCAATCATGGTATCTCCCATATTGAATGAACGGTGGAATTTATGACTGCCGAAATAAAGTATTTCGGGATTATGCGGGCTCAGTAAAATCGGTGTCTGCCAGTTGAAGCGCAAGGGTTTTTCTCCCAGTTCATGTCTTGGTGTGATGCGTCGTGTCCCCATGCGTGTGAGCCTGTTGGTGCGGGCATAATTGCCGAATTGCGAACCGTAATAGGTAGTGAGGTTGTCGCGCGGATCTACCTGTACCTGCATGCCATCACCGCCCCCGATGTTCTTTTCAAAACCATCAGCAAGTCCCAGGCCCGAATTGGCAAAAGAATTTCTTGGAAGAACTGAGGGCAGGTACCAAACACCATTGTCCTGCATGCCGCCATAAACATTATAGGGCTTCGCATTATCAGTTGTGATGTAATAGAACTGACCCACCGCAGGTGTATTGGCCTTGAACCAGTTCTCGCCATTATCATAAGTGATATTTACACCACCGTCGTTGCCATTGATCAGGTGTGCATCACGTTTTGGATTGATCCATAAAGCATGATGATCGGCATGCACATTGGGTTTGTCCATATTCTTCCAGGTTTTTCCGCCGTCAACAGAAAGTTGCGAGGAGAATCCAAGTGCGTACACCTTGTCGGGATTGTAAGGTGATACATAGATCTTGGCGAAATAATAACCATAGGTGAAGAAGATTGGAATTTCTTTCTCATTGGTTTTTTCCCAGGTGTTCCCGCCATTGTCGCTGCGGTACACTTCAGCTCCTATGGGACTGCCTTCAAAACCCGTGTTCACATAAAGGTAATCATAGAGAGAAGTAGGTTTTATTTTGTTGGAAGCCACCAGTTCCTTTACCTGTTGTGCAGTGTAACGGTTCGATAAACGGTTACGTTTCAGGAAAGTGTCAAGCCTGCGCTGGTTGAGCTGCGCGAACTGTTCAATGCTTAGATTCTTCAGATCGTCCAGTTCATAGGAATTGGTGTCTTTTTTGGCTGCAGAGGGAATAGTTTGCTGGTTGTCAACGATCGCATACACGATCTGTGGATTTTTCGGATACACGGCAAGACCAATCCTGCCCACCTGTGCTCCATTGGGGAACCCTGAGCCCTGTTTGCTTATGAGTGTCCAGGTATTGCCACCATCGGTTGATTTATAAATACCGCTGCTGGCACCACTTTCTTCAAAATTCCAGGCGCGGCGGGTGCGGTACCACAGAGCCGCGTAAAGCTCGTCTGGATTTTGAGGGTTGATCTCCATTTCCACAGCGCCTGTATTCTCATCCACAAACAATGTATGCTTCCAGGTAGCACCGCCATCAGTAGTTTTGAAAACACCTCTTTCTTTATTGGGAGAATATAAATGTCCAAGTGCTGCCACCCAGGCGGTATTATCATCGGCAGGGTGTAACTGGATCTTTCCGATATGATGTGATTCAGGAAGGCCTGCATACTGCCAGGTTTTTCCTTTGTCCTTACTTTTATAAACACCCAGGCCAGCATAGGATGACCTGCTGCTGTTCACCTCACCTGTTCCAACCCAGATGGTGCCGCTCTTCCAGTTTACGGCAATATCGCCGATGGTCAGTACATCAGTGCTGTCGAATATGGGGGTAAAAGAAAGGCCATTATTGCTGGTATACCAGAGACCGCCGGAAGAATAGGCTACGTAAAATTCCGTGGGGTCTTCCGGGTTGGCTTCAATATCCGATACCCTTCCGCTCATTACCGTGGGGCCGATACTGCGGAATTTGATATGGTTGAGAGTTGACCTGCTTTCCAGGGTCTTCCTCTTTTCAAGACCTTTGAGCCTTTCAGCCGCCGGGGTGGGCTGCACCTGCCCATTTGTGAAAATACTAACGAGCAGAAAGCAGGCGCTGAGCAGGTAAAGATTTAATTTTGACAGCATAAACAGCAGGTTTTGACGTTATAATATGTTAATCACCAAACTTACTAAACAATGCGTTATCTGATTCTTGTTGGTCTTTTCTTTTCATTGTCGGCCCAGGCCCAGTGGAAATCTTTTGACCTGATAGGCAGGGATACCATCAACCGTGTTGACCTGAAAGGTTTGAAGCAGGGACCATGGATCGTAAAAGTTCCGGACCTGAGAGGAGAGCGTGGTTACGAGGAAGAGGGATATTTTCTTAATGATCTCAAAGAAGGGGTCTGGAAAAGATTCTCACTGGAAGGCGACTGCACGGCTATTGAGAATTACAGCTATGGCATGAAGAACGGCAAATGCATTTATTTCACCAATGCAGGTGAGCCCCTGAGGGAAGAAAGCTGGAGGGCCTTTGATCCCAAGAGTCCATATGATACCATTGATATCCGTGATCTCGAGGATCCCACCAAGATCTTACGCAAGCAGATCATCAAGGTAGAACCTAAATCCTATAAGCACGGTACCTGGACGTATTATAATACCATACATGGAACGGTAGAATCAACCGAACAGTGGGTAATGAACAGGCCAAAGGAAGAAGTGGATGCTGAAACAGCCGCCGCAGAGGACGACCTGGCACCAATTGACCCTGCAGGGAAAAAGAATACCGTAAAAAAAGACGATAAAAAAACCAAACCCGCCGAGGTGCTGGAATATGAAAAAAAGAATTCCGGCAAGAAGAAGGTTAAGGTTCGTGATGGAAGTACAGGAGGCTAGCCAATAGCGAATGGCCATTAGCCATTCGCTTTCCTGACTGATTGCTCTATACCTTCCTCATAAGTAGTAGTATTGAATCCAGGAAACGCGTGATTGAATTTCGAGCTGTCAAAATAATAATCGGTTTCAAACTGGTACATCATCTCTTTCAATTCGCGCATCATGGAATTGAAAATTCCCATGAAGCTGATAATGGTTTTTGAAATGGTCCTGTATCCAAGGCTGGTACCCAGGTTTTTCTCAAACAATGCAACAAAATCTTTCCCTTTTAATTTTTGCGGATCGGTAGGCAGGTGCCAGACCTGGTTATAAGCAGACGGAGTATTTCCAAGCAGGGCTGTAGCTTTAGCCGCATCCGGGGTGAAAGTGTAAGAATGGATTGCTTCAGGACTTCCAATCCAGAATGCTTTTTTCCCTTTCGAAAGGTTTTTATAAACTGTTTCCATGAGCATGCTGGTAGCGGCACCGGGTCCATAAAAATCTGCTGCCCGTACAACCATGCCCGTTAGCTGGCCAGATTCAATGGTTTTCATCAATTGCTGAAGTATTTCAGCTCTGACTTTTCCTTTGTTGCTGGAAGGGTTGACCGGCGTTTCTTCCGTCATATGGCCAATCCGTGAAGGGTCATACATGTAAATATTGTCGAAGAAAACCAGTTTGCTCTTATGGCTTATGCAGGCATTGATCACATTTTGCATGATCACAGGCCACTGTTCCTGCCAGGTTTTGGTGCGGTATTGAAGTCCGGCTACCAGGTACACAACTTCTGATCCTTTCACTGCTTCTTCAACTGCCCCGGTGTCCAGCAGGTCGGCTGCTAACAGTTCATCGGTCTCATTAATCTTTTTCGGATTACGGCTTACCAGCCGGATGCGTGTGGAATAACGGGTAAGTTCTGCGGCGAGTTCCCTTCCGATGGAACCACCTGCACCCAAAATCGTTTGCATACACAAAGCTAATAGCAATCAGCCATTGGCCATTGGCCTGAATTGAAGGAGTCTGAATTTTTATTTTGAAATTTCAGGCACCTGTTATAAATTTGATATCATAATGATATCAAAATAAAAACTCAGCATATGGAAAAAATTGCCAAACCTGTTTCCGGAATTATCGGACTGCTTTTAGTTCTGGCCACCCTGGCCGCCAGTATTTATTTTTTTTCGCAACTTGGCGAAGACGTGAGTATAGGCATCATTGCCGCCGCTTTATTTCTTTTCCTGCTCAGCATCTTTTTGATGACAGGAATGATCATTGTGCAACCCAATCACTCGCGCGTGCTGAACCTGTTTGGCAAGTATGCCGGCACTGTCAAGCACAATGGCTGGTTCTTCGTAAATCCATTTTATACCAAGGAAAATATTTCCCTCCGTGCGCAGAACCTGGAAAGCTCCAAACTGAAAGTGAATGATAAGATGGGTAATCCCATCGAGATCGCGGCCGTAATTGTATGGCAGGTAGGTGATACCTACAAGGCGGCTTACGATGTAGTGAATTATAAAGAATATGTATTGCGCCAGAGCGAGGCAGCGGTGAGACATCTTGCCAACAGTTTTCCTTACGACAACCTGGAAGATGAGCATGCCGACATCACGCTGCGCAATGGCGCCGATAAGGTAAATGAGATCCTGGAAAATGAACTGACTGAAAGACTGGCCCCGGCCGGCATTGTAATCATGGAAGCCAGGATCAGTCACCTTGCCTACGCTTCCGAAATTGCAGGTGCCATGTTGCAGAGGCAGCAGGCCACGGCTATAGTGGCAGCACGTACCAAGATCGTGGAGGGCGCCGTAGGCATGGTGGAAATGGCTCTGGAAATGTTATCGAAAAAAGGCATCGTTGATCTCGACGAAGAAAAGAAAGCCGCCATGGTGAGTAACCTGATGGTGGTTCTTTGCGGTGAAAAAGGCGCGCAGCCAATATTGAATACAGGAACCTTGTACCAATAATATGTTGAAAGTTTATGAAACATCCGGCAATTACCTGTTCGGTGAAAAAGAGAAATTCCCGAAGTGGTTATCATGGCTGATGATTGTGCCTTTGGCCATTGTTGCCGGGCTGATGGTGATGCTGCCCAGGATGGATGAAGCTGACCGCCAGGAAATGTGGATCGCCCTGGCTATCGTGCTGCCCCTGCAGGTTATTTTGATTATCGTATTTCAGAAAGCAAAACTGGAAAAAGTGGTAACGAGCAACGGCCTGTATTTTCGCTGGCTGCCCTTGCAGAAAAAATATAGGGTAATTGAAAAGGAAATGATCAGGAGTGTTTCTGTTACCAGGGCTCCCGTACTCAATTACGGTTCCAACTGGGTACCGGGTTACGGTCGCATGCATATGGCCTCAAAAGGTGAAGGGGTGGAGGTTATTAAAACCGATGGTAAAAAGATTTTCTTCAGTTCTGCTGATCCACATACTATGGCAAAGGCGCTGGAGGAACTAATCCGATCAAACAGTAAAACCAGGATCCGTGAGTTCTAAAAAAAGTTTTGTCATCCGTATAGATAATGATACCTACAAGGCCCTTGAAAAATGGGCAGCGGATGAGTTTCGCAGTGTGAACGGGCAAATAGAATGGATCCTGAACCAGAAGCTGAAGGAAAGCGGGAGGCTGAAAGAGGCTGATAAAAAAACCACCAAAAAGTAAAACCATGACGCTGTTCTATTTCATCTGCTGGATCTTGATGGCAACCTGGCCACTTCTTTTTTGCTTTTACTGGCTGTGAATAGATTGTTCGTAAATATCTGTGTTTAAAACACCGGATTTTCCTGTTTAAAAAAACCATTTTTCATGGGGTAAATCCCCTTGAAACCCTTGCCAGGCCTGGTATTTTCGTATGGTTGGAATGTATGCATCCGCTCTATTCTTTAACCATTTAAAACAAAGCGAAATGCTTAACTTGGAGGCCTAATAAAATGAGTACTATGATCAAGATTCAAGTAATCGGGCATCTTGGAAAAGACTGCACGGTAAACCAGGTAAACGGAAAAAATGTAATCAATTTCACTGTGGCGCATTCTGAAAAGTTCAAGGACAGCCAGGGTAACAACCAGGAAAGAACTACCTGGGTGGACTGTGCCTACTGGACAGACAGGACTGCGGTTGCTCCTTATCTTCTGAAAGGCCAACTGGTTTTTGCAGAAGGACAACCAGAAGTTAGAACTTTTACGAGGAATGATGGTTCAGCAGGTGCTACTCTTTCCATGAGAGTTCGTGAAGTGCAGTTGCTTGGAAAGAAAAGTGACAATGCAGGCGGTGGAAATTTTTCAGGTGGACAGACTTACAACAAACAGGAAACACCTGCTCCAGCCATGAACGAAGAAATGTCAGACGATCTTCCTTTCTAAAAAATACATTTGTTCTGAATGATAAATGCTCCAGTAATGGGGCATTTTCTATTCACCATTCACCATTCATGCCTATCGACTTCTCAAATACTTCCTCTCCATAAAATCCTTCAATAGCTTTTCATTTAGTTCAGTCGGGTATCCATACCATACAATCCTGTTCTCATCATCGATCAGTACTGTCCGGGGAATGGCCATCGTTCCATTGTACTGGATGCGCAATAGCTGGTGGATCTTTCTTGTGCTGTCGCTGGTAACAATAGTTTCAAAATTTACTTTACGGAAGATCTGTTCTGTCTTGAATTTCTCTTCATAGGTCACGGAAAGAAAAACAATATTGCTGTCCCTGAATTTTTGCTGCAGGCTGTTGAGGTGGGGAACTGCTTTGAGGCAGGGCCGGCACCAGGTGGCCCAGAATTCCAGCACCTTGAATTTTTGATTGAAGTTTTTATCGGCAGGTTCGTTGAGATGGTATTCCATTGATGGCAGGCTGTCGATCTTAGTGCC
>CAYWSQ010000210.1:0-7083 GCA_964460925.1 uncultured Flavisolibacter sp.
TGGATGTAGGACTATTGATCACCTCTTTCACATCATAATCACAAATGGTATCTCCCAGCACAATAAAAACCTCGTCACCCGCAACAATGCTCCTTGTGAGCCGTACGGCGTGACCAATGCCCTGCCTGTCGTTCTGGTACACAAAATGAGCCTGGATGCCGGGATACATTGATTTTACATAATCCTGGATCTTTTCGCCCAGGTAGCCCACAATAAAGATGAAATCATTAATGCCCGCCTCCTTCAACTGGTCAACAATGATACTGAGAACAGTCTTGCCAGCCAGTGGGATCAAAGCCTTCGGTTGTGTATATGTATGCGGTCTGAGTTTTGTTCCTGCCCCTGCTACGGGAATAATTGCTTTCATGTATAATTGTTTAGACGGACCCTCTTCTGCTGAACTTTACTGCCACCGTCATGAACAGAATTTTATCCTGAAAAAAGCGGGTGAAATTAATGATTTTTAAACCAACCAAATCAAATGTCTTTACTAAGGGATGCTCTCTTATTTTTGCACATCCCCGTTTCCTTTCTTTCTTCTATGGAGAACGGATACAGTCAACTTGAAATTATCATATGCAAAGAGATACACAGGTTTTTAACATCATACGTAAGGAACTGGAAAGGCAGCGCCAGGGTATTGAACTCATTGCCTCGGAAAATTTCACCTCACTGCAGGTGATGCAGGCCATGGGCAATGTGATGACCAATAAATACGCGGAAGGTTATCCCGGCCGCAGGTATTATGGTGGCTGTGAATTTGTGGACGAGACCGAACAACTGGCTATTGACCGGCTGAAAAAGATCTTCAATTGCGAGTATGCCAATGTGCAGCCGCACAGCGGAGCGCAGGCCAATGCAGCCGTGCTGCTGGCTGTTCTGAAACCTGGCGACAAAATACTTGGACTCGACCTGAGCATGGGTGGTCACCTTACTCACGGCTCACCGGTGAATTTCAGTGGCAAATTATACCAGGCTTCTTTTTATGGAGTGCATAAAGATTCCGGGCTGGTGAATTATGAGCAACTGGAAGAGCAGGCCAGGAAAGAAAGGCCAAAACTCATCATCTGCGGAGCTTCGGCTTACAGCCGCGACTGGGATTATGCCCGGATCCGCAAGGTGGCCGATGAAATCGGCGCTATGGTAATGGCTGATATCGCGCATCCTGCCGGGCTGATCGCCAAGGGACTGCTCACTGATCCATTCCCTCATTGTGATTTTGTAACCTCCACAACCCATAAAACCCTGCGCGGCCCCAGAGGTGGCATTATTATGATGGGTAAGGATTTCGAAAATCCTTTTGGTGTTAAAGACCCCAAAGGAAATACCAGGATGATGAGCCATCTGCTTGATATGGCTGTTTTTCCCGGCATCCAGGGTGGGCCACTGGAACATGTGATCGCTTCCAAAGCGATTGCTTTTGGTGAGATCCTTGAAGATGGTTATACAGCTTATGCAAAGCAGGTGCAGCAAAATGCACAGGCTATGGCAAAAGCTCTTGTGGCGAAGGATTACCACATCATCAGCGGCGGTACCGATAACCACCTCATGCTGATAGACCTAAGAAATAAAAATATAACGGGTAAAAAAGCACAGGAAACACTTGACAGGGCTCATATCACGCTTAATAAAAACGCGGTGCCTTATGATGATAAATCTCCTTTCGTGACCTCGGGCATCAGGGTGGGTGTACCCGCCATTACAACCAGGGGTATGAAAGAAGGTGATATGCAAACGGTGGTTGACCTGATTGACCGGGTGCTGATGAATATTGATGACGAGGCCACGGTGAAATCTGTTTCAGGTGATGTACATGCCTTTATGAAACAATTCCCGCTCTATCCCGAACTGGACGATAAATCTTAAAACCGAATTATGATCCAACGTATACAATCTATCTGGTTATTGCTGGCTGCCATTTTCGCGGCCATCACCTTTCGTTTTCCTTTCTATACCGGCGATTGGCTGAAAGATGATATCCAGTCACCTGTTGACCTCAATGCGCAGACCACGATCTGGATCACCATCATCACAGTGCTGGCAGGTGCAGTGGCTTTTGTAACCATCTTTCTTTTTGACAACCGCAAAATGCAGTTGAAGCTTACCTACCTAGGCATCTTCCTTACCGTGATCATGCTGGTGATGTATTTTTTGGAGATGGCCAATTTCTCAAGTGGCAGCATTGCGCTGTGGTGCCTGTTTCATTTCGGCATGCTCGCATTCTTCATACTGGCTGCAAGAGGCATCTATAAGGATGAGAAGCTGATTAAGGATATGGATAGGTTGAGGTGAGGAAGCTGTTAGCTATTGGCCATTGACTTTTGGCTTTGACGGATTGAAAGGTTTTTTGGAAGCGGTCCTGGTATTGCCATTGAGTGTAGCCTTCAGTTCTATATTGGCTGAAATGATGGAATCGTTCTGAATAATGAGCTGGCGGTTGGCTTTTTTATAATACCTGTTCTCGGAATAAAAATAACTGCCTGCTGTTGTTGCCAGCACCATGGCAATTGCCATGATGAGTAATAACCAGGGACGTCTATAGGGATCTTGTTTTTTCATGGCCATCCCAAAACTCCGACTATTAAGCCTGCCTTCCGTTTATTTTCAATTAGAATCATATTAGAACTCATAAACGGTGGCAAGTGGCAGGCTGATAATGAAAGTTGATCCCTCTCCTTTTTGCGTTTTAACAGTGATCTCGCCCTTATGCAATTTGATAATACGTTCCGCAAGTGAAAGTCCCAATCCAAAGCCAGGAGTGGCCCTGCTTTCATCTACCCTGTAAAATGGCTGGAAGATATTGCTGATATCTTTTTCAGGAATGCCTTCCCCTTTATCAATGATATGGATTTGGCATTGATGAGTGGAAACAAAAAAACGGATGCCAGCCTTATGATCGGGTGAATATTTACAGGCATTACTCACGATGTTTTTGATGGCGGTGAACAGGAGTTCCTCGTTTCCATACACCAGCAGTTTGTTCTCATCCTCGGGCATCTGCTCAAAATTGAGCATTACCGAAAATCCCGCATGCTGCTTTTGCATTTCCGCCGGCATTCTCATGAGGATCTCATCAATCCGCACCTGGCTGATCTCAAGCCCCCCTGCGTCTCCCCCGGCCTTTGCAAATTCCAATAAGGTTTGTGTAAGTCTGCCCATGTTTTTTACATCCTGCAAAACAGACATCATTACATTGCGGTAGGCTTCCGCGTCGCGGTCCCGCTGCAGGATCACTTCCAGTTGACTGGATATGGAAGTTAGCGGGGTTGAAAGTTCGTGGGAAGCATTTGAAATAAACCTGCGTTGCAGCTCAAAGCTTTGCTGCAGCCTGTTCAGCAAATCATTCAGCGTATGCGCCAACTGGTACCACTCATCACGGGTAGTGCCGGTTTCTATCCTTCGTGTGAGACTCTGGGCGGAAATCTCTCTCACTTCATCAGCGATCTTTCTTACAGGACGTATCAGCCCCGCTGAGAAAAAATATCCACCTGCAAGGGCAATGATCACACCCCCGAGAAAACTCAGGAGCAGGATCTCCCTCAGTTTTTCAAGATTGGCCTTCCCTTCTGTATCTTCCCCGGCAACCACCATCACGATCCTCATTTCAGGATTGGCATAATGATAGGCCACTGCTTCTTTCTGACCCGAAGTAAAAAACAGGATACCCTTCACCCTTGCATCATCCAGTACTTCTCTATCTATTTTAAGACTGTCACCTTCCTGGTCGCGGTAATGGTAAATGATATCATTCTTATAGTCATACGCATGCACCACCTTGTTTTTGATGGTTAGCATGGTGGAAGAATCTATGGTCTGCAGCATTTGCTGAGAAAAAATATTGGTCTGGCTCAACAGCCGCGAAGTGGTCATGGCCCTGTTCAGCAGTCTTTGTTTGATGGTATCGATCCGCGATGTATAACTGAAGTAATATATGGAGCCGCATACTATTCCAAGAATCACAAATACCACGAGGGCAAAAAGAAGCGTAATGCGTACGCGAACGGGCATATTAATTTTCCTTTAGAATATAACCCATTCCAACCTGGGTCTGTATCAGTTTCTGATCAAAAGGTTTATCAATCTTGTTGCGAACATAGTTAATATACACATCAATCACGTTGGTGTTGGTGTCAAAATCAATATCCCAGACATTGATGGCGATATCGGCACGGCTAACCAGCCGGTTTTTATTACGCAGCAGGTATTCGAGGAGCTGGAATTCTTTCGCGGTCAGGTTTACAGGCATATCTCCCCTGCGCACTTCCTTGCTGTCAAGATTCATGGTGAGGTCGGCAGCTTTCAGCACATTTCCCATAGGCACCTGCTGGGTGCCGCTGCGGCGGAGCAGGGCCCGGATCTTCATGAGGAGTTCACGGAATTCGAATGGCTTGATTACATAATCATCGGCACCTGCATCATATCCTTCGATTTTATCATTAAGCGCACTCAGCGCCGTTAAAATGATAACAGGCACCTGGGGATTATGTTCCCGGATGAACTTGCATAAATCATATCCATTCACACCGGGCAGGTTAATATCAAGTACCACCAGGTTGTAAGGATTGGACTGAATCATACGTTTGGCAATAAGCCCGTCGTAGGCTACATCAACTTCGTAACCATTTTCCGCCAATCCGAATTTCAATGTGTCGGCGATCTTTTGTTCGTCCTCTACAATCAATATGTTGCGTTCTTCCATATACTGGGAAAATACAAAACTATCCATTCGCTTAAACCGGAAGTTGCTTTCTATCTTTCTAATGGCATTCTAATGTTGAGCTAATACTGCCCTAATCAGGCTCCTCTAGCTTTGCGTGGACAGCTCCAGGCTGGCTTGCATAATTTTTCTCCCGCACTGCCCAGCTTTCATTCAATGATCCTGGTGCTTTTACGAGTAAGCCTTCCTGTAAGAAATATATTAAACAGTCTCGGGTTTTATGTGTGTAAAAATGAAAGCCCCTGTGAAAACAGGGGCTTTAAAACTAATGCTCTGAGTAAAATGCTATTCTTCTAAAGAATGTAAAGCTATAATGAAAGAGGAAAGCCATAAATTAGAAAGTGATTAGAAAGTCCAAGGTCTATGAATAATGGACCAGGAACAAAATTCAACCAATATGAAATTGAACCTGGCATTGATACTGGCGATTATTGTAGCTGTGGGACTGGTTGCACTCGGGTTCACTGCTGTACAGATTGCATCTGAACGGGAAAAACTGAATGATGAACTTGAAACAAAGACCATCCGGATTTCGGATGAATTTTTCCTTACACATATCGGCAGCCTGGGCGACAGTCCCGTTGTAAGGATACCCGACAGCCTGGTGAGACAATACAGTTTTGAAGGCATCACCGTTTATTTCAATGCTGACAGCATCATCCCTTTTAATAACAGGGCTTATTCTTTCCTCGATGCTTCAGCGGATTATATTGCGCAGGCGATTTCAGCCGACACTTCACAGACCAATATCATCAAGGTTGACCGCAGGAATATTTTCCAGTACACCAAACTTGTAAAGCAGGAAGACCTTCCCTCCCGTGCTATCGTTTTTTATACGGATGCGGAATACATCGAGAACATCATCAACAGCATCTGGATGCGCAATTTTGTAAGATGGTTTCTCCAGGCTCTTGTGATCTCCATTGTTACTTTATTGATTGTACGATGGGGCATTCTTTCTCCACTCAATAAAGTGATTGAATGGGTGAAAGCAGCGAGGTCGGGAAATGTGGAAGAATTGAAAGGAAAACCGCACGCCACTTTTCTCGAGCCCCTGTACAAGGAAATATCAGGCATTGCCCAGGCCATGCAGGAAGCCAAGGCCATAGCCCAGGAAGAAGCCCGGCTGCGTACTTCGGCGGAAGCCATCTGGACACCTGAAAGGCTAAACGAGGAGATGAAACAATTGCTGCAGGATAAAAAACTGGTAGTGGTTTCCAACCGCGAACCTTACATGCACGTGCGCAATGGCAGGGAGATCAATTGTATCATGCCCGCGAGTGGAATGGTTACTGCCCTTGAACCCATTTTAAAAGCCTGTGGCGGATTATGGATCGCTTCCGGCAGTGGTGATGCTGACCGCGAAACGGTGGATGAAAATGACAAGGTGCTGGTACCGCCGTATGAAGGCAAATACACTTTGCGAAGAGTATGGCTAACCAAGGAACAGGAAGACCATTATTATTACGGTTTTTCCAATGAAGGTTTGTGGCCGCTTTGTCATATTGCGCATACAAGGCCGGTATTCAGGAAGGAAGACTGGGACTACTACTGTGAAGTGAATGAACTCTACGCCAAAGCCGTGCTGGAAGAAATAAAGGATGAAGAAGAACCATTCATCCTGGTACAGGATTATCACTTCGCGCTGCTGCCCCGGCTCATCAAACAGCAAAGGCCTGATGCCAAGGTGGCTATCTTCTGGCATATACCCTGGCCTAACCCCGAATCATTCAGTATCTGCCCCTGGAAACGTGAACTTTTATTAGGCATGCTGGGTGCTGACCTCATCGGTTTTCATACACAGTTTCATTGCAATAATTTCCTGGAAACCGTCAACAATTCGCTTGAGTCGAGAGTGATCTGGGAAAGTTTTTCCGTGAAAATCGGCAACCAGTTCACCCTGGTAAAACCCTTCCCGATCAGTATTTCATTTACCCTCAAAGATTATGAACATACCAGCCAGGAAAGGATGGAAGCATCAGAACTGCTGAAACTTCATGGCATCAATGCGCAGCAATTTGGCGTAGGTGTGGACCGGATCGATTATACCAAAGGCCTGCTTGAAAAATTCCTGGCCATTGAAAAATTCTTTGAAAAAAATCCGGGTTACATCGGCAGATTCTGTTTCGTTCAGATCGGTGCGCCAAGCAGGTCGCTGCTGAAAAGTTATTCCGACACACTCAATGCGGTGGATGCGGAAGTGAACCGCATCAACTGGAAACTCAAAACCAAAAACTGGCAACCCATACTCTTCCTGAAAAAGCACCATAGCCATGAAGAGATCATCCCTTTTTACAGGTCAGCCGATTTTTGCATGGTCACTTCCCTGCACGATGGCATGAACCTCGTAGCCAAAGAATACATAG
>CAYWSQ010000211.1:0-6995 GCA_964460925.1 uncultured Flavisolibacter sp.
AGAATCGGGATGCGGAAAGACCACCCTGGGCAGGGCACTTCTCAGGCTGGTAGAACCGGCATCAGGACAGATCTTTTTCAACCAGTCTGATATCACTACACTGGACAGGGAAGCGATGAAAAAAATGAGGAAGGAAGTGCAGTTGATCTTCCAGGATCCTTATTCATCGCTCAATCCCAGGCTGAGTGTGGGTGCCGCCATCTCTGAACCCATGAAAGTGGCAGGTATCGGGCTTTCAGAAAAAGAAAGACGCAGGACCGCGGCGCAACTACTTGACAGGGTTAACCTGCCTTCGCATATGCTTAACCGTTACCCGCACGAATTTTCCGGCGGACAGAGGCAGCGGATTGTAATTGCAAGGGCACTGGCATTGCAGCCTGATTTCCTGGTATGTGATGAATCTGTTTCTGCCCTTGATGTAAGTGTGCAGGCGCAGGTGCTTAATTTGCTGAACGACCTGAAAAAAGACCTGGGGCTGACCATGCTTTTTATTTCGCATGACCTGTCAGTAGTAAGATACATGTGCGACCGGATCATGGTAATGCACAAAGGCTCCATTATTGAATCCGGCCCCGCCGAAGAAGTGTATCATCGTCCACAGAACGCTTATACCCGGTCACTGATAGAAGCCATTCCATCCATATAATTAATCTCCCATTTCCACCGCTTCCGTGAAATCGTAATTATTTCGCTGGTCGAAACGGTAAAACTCAGCAGCGCTGTTCCGCTTGGAGTATTTCATTTTTCTGAGGATCTTTTCCATTTGCTGTTTCAGTGGTTCGTCCTCCTCGATCTTACCCGCATTCAGCTCAGTAAAATTATACTTCATTTCCTCGTAATATTTTTCCTTCCGGTCAAACTCAAAGGCCCCGGTGGCGGGTACAATGCCTACAGTGCCAAGCTTCCAGGTATTATCATCCCTTTTCTGTTTGTATTTAAAGAAATAAACAAATCCACTGCGCTCCTTATGCTGAACAGGGAGTTTGTCAATGAATACTATTGTATCGGCCCTGTTATAATTATTAGTCATGCCCAGCAGTTTACTTTTTGCCAGTGACACATGGTCGTAACCGGCCGGGAATAAATGCTGTTTGTTTTGGGCTTTGAGAGAGCGGTACAGGTAATACCTGTAATCATCAAGACCGGCAAAATATTTCAGCAGGCTGTCCGGTGACTTTTTCCCTTGACGAAGCATCAGCATGGTGGTGCTGTACTTTAATACTTTATCATTGCTGGCAAGTAACTGGTTGAATAAAGCCGGCACGGCTGGATTTTTATCATAGAAAGGCATCAGTAATGTGGCATACAGGCTAAGCTGGCTATTACCATAATCATCCTGCCTGTTATAAGGATCACGGTCTTCCTCCTCTTCCTGGGCCCTTTCAATGGACCTGTTCTTTTCCCTGATCAGTTGCTTTTTCAACAACTGCCTGGCTTCAATCAGCAACCTGGAACTGTATTGTTCATAGTCTGCTGCTTTCACCATATTGCTGTCAACCAGTTTGCCCAGTAATTCCATCATTGGTTGTTCATAATCGTTGATATTGATAAGCGGCAGCAAATCCTTGAAAATGGTGCTGGTAAGTTCCAGTGAATCATTGAGCACTTCAAGGAAAGAACTGCCATTCCTAGAATAATCGTAATCGCGGTAATCTGCCGGATAAGTATAAGTGGAACCCGAACGGATCACATCAGCTCCTCCTGCTGTTCCAACGCCAAGCACAGGTGGTTCGTTGGTCATGATGTCGCGGAAAACGCCATAGGAATAAGCAGTCTGCTGGTACAGCAAGGCTTCCAAAGCGGTGTACTGGAGGTCAACCGTATCACCGGCGGCAAAATAGATCTCCTTTAAAAATTCAGCGCTTTCTTTTGATTTAACGGTGGACAGGTTCCAGACCATTTCATTTTTTACATCCAGGTATTTCTTTTCATTCCAGTTGAGTGAAAGAATGGCTTTTTTCAACTGCGGAAAGTCAGTGGAATCAAAACTCACCGATCCCAGGTTCTTCACTGCACGTTTGCGAAGCAGGCTGTCGCCACTGAAAAAATCAGCAAAGAACAAGGGAGATTTCTTGGACTTCACATCCACACCCTTAACGGTATCTGAAGGTGTAAAGCTTTCGTAAAAATTTTTGATGAATGCAGACTGGCCCGAATGGATATCACCCTGCGATTCCAGCCTGTAGTCCACACCGTCCTTCGAGAATAGCTTCCCATATACATATCGGCTGCTCTTCGGATCTCCCAGAACATATTCCAGGACCTTCATTTTGTTGGGCAGTTCATATTTTTTCCTCGAGAGATAGGTCCAGTCCATCCTTGATGTTTTGAAACTGGTAGTATCTACGGTTTCAGAGGCTGTGTCTGTTTCCTGGTAATATCTTGAAGGCTTGCGCAAGGATACATAGATCTTCTCACCGGTAGAATCATTTTCAACCAGCCTCTCTTTGAAGGTACCTCCATCAATCAAGCCGGCGTCTTCATCATACATCCCGTAACGGTTGGGCATGTTCTCAGGAAACATGGAGATCTTTTTTTCCTTCTCGATTGGAACCGGGGATTTCACCATAAAATACAGGCTGGTGTCTGTATAGGTTTGCACAGGACCATACTGGTTTTCCAAAAAGCTGAAAGAGTTGAAGAATTCTTTCATCTGCGGAATTTCCTTTTTTCCATGCGCAACAAGTGTATAGTAATTGGCCCCGCGAATGATGAAGCGGACATTGGCCATGGAACCATCTTTATACTTATACCTGGCATCCAGCGCGGCATATTTGCCATGGCGTGTCTGCTTACGGCTCAGAATTTTATCGATGAATTCAGAAGAAGCAAAACTTTCTTCCATCAGGTTAAGGTCAAAAGAATCTTCTTCAACAAAATCATAATTATGTACATCGGTGCGGATCACTTCATATCCCGTCCCGGTTTTAGCATCAATTGCCTTGAACTGCCAGTTATCGAAATGACTGACTACCGGCTTATGCGGCAGGCTCACTTCAAATCCACCCGTGGCAGGCCTCCATTTGATCCAGGCGGAAGGATTGTTCTGAAAATTGATACTGCTGAAAAACGTATCCGCTTCTTTACCTTCTTTTACATATTCTCCATTTCCACTCATCTTGAAAAGGATCACTTCGAAAGGTGTCACGAAAATGTTATAACGCTGGTAGTCGCCGCGCCTGGTGCGGTTTACGATTTCCATTCCCTTATATCCATTGCGGGTGATCCTTTGTTTGGTAAGGATCTTCCCTGGGATATTCTCATAGATCACGCTATCGATCTTTCTCAGCACCATGTCTTCAGTATGTCCCCATAGATTGCTGTTGGTATTGATGCGGGTGACCATATAGTAACTTCCATTGCTCATATCGGCAAACTGTTGCTGCCTGGCCATGCCTGACTCACCGGAAAAATCATAGAGCTTGCCGGGAACCTGCACACTAAAAAAACCATCCTCAGAAGTTTGTTTGCTGAAATTGACCGGCACACGGATCTTCTCCACTTCATCCTTGTGACGGCTATCCCTTTCCGTCATTTTGATAGGCCTGAGTTTATAACCCATACGGCGCAGCATTTCAATTACTCCCCTCTGCCCGGGTAAATGCGCCGCTCCCACACCTACAAACAATTTCTGTTTGGTTTTGAGGATGGAATCAATGGAATTGGCCTGTATTTCGTTGCGCTTGTATAAAAATTTTTCATCGAAGGCCGCCGACTGGCTGTTCAACTTATTGATGGTATCGAGCAGGTCGAGATTGCCCGTACGGTAGGCATCTTCCAGCTTGCTGAAAGAAAAATCCCCGTCATACTCATAACTCCTGTCCTTTTTATCTTTTTCCTTAGCAGCATCTTCATAGGCTTCCTTCATCAGTTGCATGCTTTCATCAAAATCCTCCACACCGCAAACCTTCTTGCCCCATTTTTTACCGGCCTGGTAAATGTGCAGGTCGAGGTAAGTGTCTTCTTCAAAATCACTGGCCCTTTCAGAATAACTGCGGTAAAGAAAATTATTGATCAGCGAAGGGCTGCTGTAAAGCGCCATCTCGATCATTTTTTCATAGGAAGGAAAACGCAGGCTGCTGATGGTAAGATAATCTGTAGGTGAACCATTATTTCTCCACCCGGCATCATATCCATACATGCCCTGCCCTTCCAGGTCATACCTCGAAAAATCTTCCTGCCAGGTGCCCATATCAGTTTCCAGTGCTACCACATCGGCATTTTTGATGCCCAGGTAAAAAGAATCGGAAAGATGAAAAACCATTTTACTGCTTACGTGCATGGTTCCAAACAGGTAAGAAGGTTTGTCAAGTGCTTTACCCGTGATCTCCCAGAGCAGGCTGGGATAATATTTTGGAGGAACTTTTGTTTTTTGAGAAAAAGAAAAAGTACTGATAAGCAGGAAAGCCAGAACTGCGCAGGTCCTCATAAACGGATATGATTGTTTTTTAATAAATAATGGCAAGGCTCCCAAGATAATCATAAATCAACCCCCTTGGGGGTGGGAGGACAAAAAATATAGCTTAAATTTTAATTTAACCCTTATTTTTGCGGGCTTTAAAGCTTAACGACTCACCCGGTGCCGTAAGACCGCGGTTGGCTAAGAGGAAATTCAATACCCGGGCTCCCGGGAATCTTTCCTGCACATTAGCACCCGTTCTCCCGCCCAGTCTGCGTCCACAGCACAACAATTTAACTGAATAACAGCCCATGAAGCTTTCACAATTCAAGTTCGACCTACCGTTAAACCTGATCGCCCAACATCCTGCTAAAAAACGTGAAGACGCCCGAATGATGGTGGTTCACCGCAAGACCGGACAGATCGAGAACAAACATTTTAAAGACATCCTCGAGTATTTTGACGATAAGGATGTATTTACCGTAAACAACACCAAGGTTTTTCCCGCAAGAATGTATGGCCGCAAGGAAAAAACAGGTGCCAAGATCGAAGTATTCCTCCTCAGGGAGCTCAATAAGCCCAACCGTTTGTGGGATGTGATCGTTGATCCCGCAAGAAAGATCCGTGTGGGCAATAAACTATATTTCGGCGACAGCGAAGAACTGGTTGCTGAAGTGATCGACAACACCACTTCCCGTGGACGTACCATCAAGTTCTTACACGAAGGCACGGAAGATGAATTCCGCCAGGTGCTGGAAAAATATGGTGAAACCCCTCTTCCCAAATACATCAAGCGCAAGCCGGATGACGAGGACAGGGAACGTTACCAGACTGTTTATGCCAAACATGAAGGAGCTGTAGCCGCACCAACTGCCGGGCTTCACTTCAGCAGGGAACTCATCAAACGTTGCGAGATCAAAGGCATCCGTTTCGCGGAAGTTACCCTTCATACCGGGCTGGGAACTTTCCGTCCTATTGAAGTGGAGGACCTGAGCAAGCATAAGATGGATGCGGAATATTACCGCATCGAGGAAAACGCTTGTAAGATCGTGAACAAGGCCAGGGAAACCAACCAAAGGATCTGCTCAGTAGGCACTACAACCATGAGGGCCCTGGAATCTTCAGTAACCGCACAGAAACTGTTAAAGCCATCTGAAGGCTGGACCAATATCTTCATCCACCCTCCGTATGATTTTAATATCGCTGATGCGCTGGTTACCAATTTTCATTTACCAAAGACGAGCTTATTGATCATGACCTGCGCTTTTGCCGGTTATGATTTGACAATGGAAGCTTACAAAAAAGCCATCAAGGACAAGTACAGGTTTTTTAGCTATGGAGATGCGCTGCTGATTATTTGAGTTGCTAGCTGTTAGCTGCTAGCTTCTAGCTGGTGTCCCAAATTCAGAGATTCTTTAAGAGAACAAAATATACTTTTTAAAACCCGCCCAATGGTGGGTTTTTTGTTTGCAGAAAATCGTTTCAGAACTATTTTGGAAATACAGGAACCGCAAAGGACGCGAAGGATCAGACTTTGTTGAACTTCAGGAGTAGTTACGCAAAGAAGACGCAAAGGAAAGTTCAAATACGGTTCACAAATTCAGACCTTCAAATTCTTAGCGCCCTTTGCGTAACAAGTCAATTCTTTAATGAGGACCTGCCCTTTGCGTGCTTTGCGTTTAAATTCTTTGAATTGAAATATTTCGGAACCTGGGAGTCTTGAACCTTGAAGCTTGTTGCTTGCAGCTCACAACCCAAACAATCCCTTATTCAATTGCTGCAACACCTCTTTCTTTTGATCCGCAGGTACCAGCACGGAAATATTATGTTCGCTTCCTCCATAAGATACCATGCGTACATCAATATCTGCAAGACTGTCGAATACTTTTTTCAGTGTATCCGCATGGGAAGCGATCTGGTTGCCAACAATGGAAACAATAGCCTGGTCCTTGTCAACACTTACGGTGCTGAAGCTTTCCAGTTCCCTTACAATTTCAGAAAGTGCTGAATCATTATCTATCGTGAGGGATACCGCAACCTCCGAGGTTGTGATCATATCAATGGAAGTGCGGTATTTTTCAAAAACTTCAAATACTTTTCTTAAAAAACCATAGGCCAATAGCATGCGGCTGCTCTTTACATTGATCGCAGTGATGCCATCCTTGGCCGCCACCGCCTTTACACCACTGGAAGCCGCTTGTTCCTCGATGGTGGTACCCTTTGCCTGGGGCTCCATGGTATTGAGCAGTTTCACCGGCACTTTGTATTGTTGCGCGGGCCAGATGGATGCCGGGTGCAGGATTTTGGCGCCGAAATAAGCCAGCTCCGCGGCTTCATCAAAACTGAGTTGCTCAATAGGTATGGTCTTGTTCACGATCCTCGGATCATTATTATGCATGCCGTTGATATCGGTCCAGATCTCGCAGACAGCAGCCTGCACCGCTGCAGCGATCAATGAAGCGGAATAATCGCTTCCTCCTCTTTTAAGATTATCCACTTCTCCCCTTGCATTGCGGCAGATATAACCCTGTGTAATAAATAACCGCTGGTTGGGATACTGGGCCAGCACACGGCTGATCTTCTCGCGTATCACTTC
>CAYWSQ010000212.1:0-6991 GCA_964460925.1 uncultured Flavisolibacter sp.
AACTCACCTTTAAGCAGTTCTGATTTGAGATAAAAGCTTCCCTCCGCAACGATTTCTTCGCCCTCGGTCAGACCGCTTAATATTTCCGCTTTTCCGTTGATTTCTCTTCCAACTTCAATTTCTCGAATCAGAAATTCATCCTCTTCGTCACTTGGAACAAAGACAACCTTTTCATCCTCGATCTGCTGAATGGCCTTCTGAGAGATAAAGAGGACCTCCTCTTTTGTCGGAATCTCGATTTTCCCCGTTACAAACATTCCAAACTTAAGAAGATGTTCTTCATTTTCAATATCCACCTCCTGAGGCCTGGCTAACAAGTATTTTACTTACTCATATCCTTCAAAACATAAAAAAGCGCCTCCCATCATTAGGATGGGTGTGATGGCCCAGGGTGCGAAATAACCGAGCAGCAAAGCCGCCGGGCTCAGGATCAGAAGTTTATTGAGCAGTGATTTTTTGGCGATCTTGAAAATGATGGAAAGCTCCCGCGAAGGGTCAAGGCCAACTACATATTTGGGTGTGACAGCCGTATCATCTATAACGATACCGGAAACCTTGCCGGTGGTTTTAGCTACCTGCGCGGGTACATCATCGAGGCTGGCCGCACTGGCTTTTACCAGCGCGGAGATATCATCCAGTAGTGCGAAAAATCCTGATGCCATGTTACAGATCCTTAGTTATACTATTAAAAATACCGGGCCAGCGGTAATAAAGGCTGGCAAGTTATGGCAGCATTTAATATAAATTGTTGTGGGATTACTAAACGTAATTTCAAAGCGGTAAATTCAAATATGATGATCAGGCTAATCCAGGGAGATATTACAAGGGTGCATGCTGATGCGATTGTTAATGCAGCCAATTCTTCCCTGCTGGGCGGGGGAGGCGTTGATGGAGCTATTCACCGGGCAGGCGGGCCTGCTATTCTTGAAGCCTGCAAGGCTATTGTTGCCAGGCAGGGCGGTTGTAAAACCGGCGAGGCTGTGATCACAACTGCTGGTCAGCTTCCCGCACGTTTTGTTATCCTTACAGTAGGACCCGTATGGAACGGGGGAACCAACGGGGAGGCAGGAAAACTTGAAAGCTGTTATGCAAATTCGTTGAAACTGGCAGAGGAGAATGGATGCAGTTCTGTTGCTTTTCCCAATATCAGCACAGGCGTGTACCATTTTCCCAAACAACAGGCAGCAGAAATTGCAGTCAGAACCGTGACCGGTTTTATGGAAGAAGCAAAACAGGTCAACACGGTCATCTTTGTTTGTTTTGACAAGGAAAATTATGATCTGATCCGGAATGAACTATCACAAAGAGGCTTCAGCCCGGACTAATTCAGAACGATATCAATTAAGTGAGATATCGCATTACCTTGTCGCGTGTTTTAAATAAATTACAGCAATAGATGTTCATTAATTCAGTTATTCAAACGAAATCACAGATTCAATTATGGGTAGCGCAAAAAATGATGAAAAAATAGCCAGTATGGCCTTTGGTTCAGTATATCCGCATTATGTGACAAAGGTCGAAAAAAAGGGGAGGACAAAGGAAGAATTGAACGAGGTGATTGAATGGCTCACCGGGTATGATCAACCTGCATTACAACGGCTCATTGATAGCAAAGCCAGTTTTGAAGCATTCTTCAATGGTTCACAGCTAAATCCAAACGCTCACCTGATCACAGGGGTGATCTGCGGCTACCGGGTAGAGGACATTGAAAATCCCCTCACTCAGAAGATCCGGTACCTTGATAAACTGGTTGATGAACTTGCCAAAGGCAGGAAGATGGAAAAGATCCTGAGAAAGCCCTGATCCCATGGCTTTCCAATTATGAATAAGCGTCCCCTGCAATTTTCACAGATCATTGGCTTTGGCTCTCCTGGAGCAGTGCTAAAAAATTAGAATCAAATTAGAATCATCCTGCATCCTTGCCCGTATAAAAATTCCCCGGGAACTTTGTGCTGCACAGGCAAAATGAATTTGTATTATGGCAGTAAATAAAAAAATGAAATACGAGGGTGGCACTGCCCATTTCAAAATTGAAAAAGAAAGACCCGGCATATATGTAGTGAGCCTCGAGGCTTTTGTTGGCGATCATTCCCGTTTACCTCCTTCAAAGATCATTATGACCAGGGGCATACGCCGGTGGACTGGCAGCATCAATGATACAGTGCTGCTCGATAACCTGGGCATGGCCATCGAAGAAGAATTTCATGGTGTGCCTGCGAGAAAGAAACCGGTATGATGCGAGTATAGATGCTAGCTGCTAGCTTCGAGAGGGATGCCATAATTTCAAGCGGTATGAATTCGATCCGAACAAGATTTAACGACGAATAATCTTTGCGTCTCTTTCGCATTTACTTTGAGTGCTTAGCGGTTCAATTACACATTGAACTCCAGACCACGAAGAACTTCCATCTGTCATAATCTCCAATTCAATTGCGGGCATTAGCTGCTGTAACGCGGTGCTCATTTTCTGCTTGGTTTCCCATAACATGGAGCACCCTCGCAGGCAGGGCAAATTCAATTTTCTCCTGGCTGAATCTTTCAACAATCGCCATGTTCACCTCCTGCTGGATGTCCATGTAAATATTATAATCCGGAGTAAGTACATAATACACTACTTCATATTTCAGGCTGTAATCGCCGAAGGACTGGAAATGCACCCGGTCGAGCCGGGCATTCTCAATATTATTGATGATGCCTGATACCATCGTTGAAATGGCATTCAGTTTATGCACGGGAGTATGGTAAACCACTCCAAATGAAAATACCACCCTTCTTTCCTGCATGCGTTTATAATTATGCAGTCTGGAATTGGTCAGGTCTGTATTCGAACAAACAAGCTGCTCCCCGCTGAGGGACCTGATACGGGTGGTTTTAATTCCTACATATTCAATAGTTCCCATCTTGTCTTCAACAATTACAAAATCACCAACTTCAAATGGTTTGTCGAAAAATATTACCAGGTAACTGAACAGGTCACCCAGGATAGTTTGCGCCGCGAGGGCAATAGCAATACCACCAATACCCAAACCTGCCACCAGCGTAGTGATATCATATCCCAGGTTGTCAACCAGGAAAAGCAAGCCAAGCACCCAAACAATTCCCTGCACAATGAGCAGGATACCTTTTGCCTGGCGCTCACGCTGTTGATTGGTTTCGTGCCGCGAAAGCGACTGGTGAAAAAGATACCTGATGAAGGAAGTTATGATGCGCAGGATAAAGAAACAGTTGAACAGCATCAGCGCAACCTGTACGATTGAGGTGGCCCTGGCCGGAAGGATGATGTATTTCAGGCCGGTGTAGATGGCCAGCACATACAATACCGGCATCAGCGATTTTTGCAGGGTACTGATGATGAAATCATCAAGTGATGACTTAGTGCGGGAAGTGATTTTTTTGATGCGGGTAATAATCACTGCCTGGAAAAAACGAAGCGCAATAACAGCGCCTGTCATGATGGCCAATGCTATTGCCCAATCTCTTACCGTATTGTTGAGAAAGACCTGGTTCCAGAATTGATCCATACATTTCAGTTTAGCTTCTGTGAAAAGGCGCAAAATTACTTAGGATACCAGCCCCGCTGGAAGGCCTGCCTGATTTTAATAGGATTCTAATTGATAAACTCCACCGGGCCTGCTTCGGTTATACAATGGATGATTTGCATTGCTGTTATCCTGATTTCCTAATGAGTATCTAATCTCATTTTAATCCCTTCCTATCAACGCTGAGCTACCTTCCGGCGTAAGGCTTTATTATATGAAGAATAAAAGATTGTTTATCGTTTCCAACAGGCTGCCGATCAATATTACCGAAGAAAATGAATCTGTAAAGGTGAATCCGTCATCAGGCGGATTGATCAGCGCCATCAGCAGCTACCTCAATCATTCCTCTCATTCTTTTCATGAAGTGTACTGGGCAGGAATGCCCGGTTGCAGTGCGGCCACCTGGCATGAAGCTTCACACCGCCTGCCAGAGGGCATGTACCAATTCCTGCCGGTAATGACCTACAAAGACCAGTATGAAAAATATTACAACGGGTTTTCCAATTCCGTTTTATGGCCGTTGTTTCATTATTTTCCTTCCTATGTAGAATACGATGCCGATAATTATAATAGTTACCAGCTCGTAAATGAACATTTTGCCGATGTGCTTTCAAGACACCTGCGGCCCGGTGATACCATCTGGATCCATGACTATCACCTGCTTCCCCTGGCACAACTTATCAGGAATGCCATGCCCTCATGCACCATCGGTTTTTTTCTGCATATTCCCTTTCCTTCTTTTGAGATCTTCCGCTTGTTGCCTAAACACTGGCAGGACTACATTCTCCGGGGCATGCTGGGTGCAGACCTGGTAGGGTTTCATACGATCGACTATGCTTCGCATTTCCTGCACAGTGTACAGATGGTGCTTGGGCTGGAGAATGACAGGCATATCCTTAGGCATAACAACAGGCTTGTTAAGGTGGATGTATTTCCTATCAGCATTGATTATGAACTTTTCAATAGTTCCTATGAACGTGATGCTGTGAAGTCGCTCCGTTATTCCAATCTTAAAAAACTGGAAGGCAACAAGATCATTTTTTCAGTTGACAGGCTCGATTATACCAAGGGTGTGCATAACCGTTTAAGAGCTTATGAGTTGTTTTTAAAAGAAAACCCGGAATATCGTGGTAAGGTTGTTTTCTGCCTCAACATTGTTCCCTCGAGAGATACCATTCCCAAGTATGTTGACAGGAAAAGAATGATCGATGAACTGGTAAGCGAGATCAATGGTAAGATGGGCAACCTGCAATGGCAGCCGATCATTTACCGTTTCAGTCACCTGCAGTTTGATGAAATGATGGCGCTGTACACCTCCTGCGACCTGGCACTCATCACCCCTTTGCGTGATGGCATGAACCTGGTGGCGAAGGAATTTGTTGCCAGCAGGAAGGATAAAAAAGGAGTACTCATCATCAGTGAAATGGCAGGAGCAGCAAGAGAGCTCACCGATGCACTCACGATCAATCCTAACGATATCGCAGAAATGGCGCAGAAGATCCGCGAAGGACTGGAGATGCAGCCTGGCGAACAGGCCTACCGCCTGGAGAATATGCAAAGAAGAATTGCCAACTATAATATTCTTACCTGGGCGGATGATTTTATGAATGAATTGGACAGCATCAAACAAAAGCAGGATACCTTCCAGATCCAGTTTCTGGAAGACCAGACAAGAAGGGAATTATTGAGCCAGTTCAGGCATGCTTCCAGCCGTCTTCTACTGCTGGATTACGATGGTACGCTGGTGCCTATCATTTCTGATCCGGAACAGGCAGTGCCTGGCCAGGGCTTGCTGGACCTGCTGGAAGGTTTGGGATCCAGCGAGGAGAATCATGTATTGCTGATCAGCGGCAGAAGCAGTACCTGGCTGGAAAAACATTTTGGCCACCTTCCGGTAAACCTGATTGCTGAACATGGCGCCAGGTCCAAATCAAAAAAAGGGGGATGGGTTACTGAAGTGCAAACCCATAGCGAATGGAAGGGACAGATTCACCAGATCATGGAAATGTATGTAAGAAGATGTGCCCACAGTTTTATTGAAGAAAAGGATTTTTCCATCGTGTGGCATTACCGCGAGTCAGATCCCGTGCAGGGAAAGCTGCGATCTGCGGAATTGATTTCAGAACTGAACGACTATATCCGGAACCGTCACCTGCAGGTATTGAGCGGAAAAAAAATTATCGAGGTCAGGAATAGTGGTATCGACAAGGGCACCGCCATCAGGAAGGTATTGGCAAGGGAGGCTTATGATTTTGTTTTTGCCGTAGGCGATGACCGTACAGACGAGGATATGTTCAGGTTGCTGATGGATCATCCAAATTGTTATTCCATCAAGATTGGAAGTGAAGCTTCCTTCGCAAAATTTAACCTGCACACACCGCAAATGGTGATTTCACTTCTCGAGTCTATGAACCAGTTAAGTCCGCATGCCGTAATGCAGGGAAAAATTTAGAAGAGTATGGAGTTATAGGGCCCAGCTCATTTCAATTGCATCCGGATCTTCCATAGGCAGGGTAATGCTAAGGGTGCAGCCTTTACCAGGGTGCGAGAATATCCTGAGCGAACCCTGGAAAGCTTTGGCGCGGCTGGTCATATTATTGATCCCGATTCCTTTCTTGTTTTTTTGAGAATGGAAGCCCATGCCGTTATCAGTAATGGTAAGGATGGTATTGGATTCATCCTGCGAAAGCTTCACTTTTACTTCTGTTGCATGGGCATGCTTAATGATATTGGTAAACTGTTCCTGCGCAATCCTGTAGAGCGCAAGGCTCTGGTCTTTTGAAACCGGCAGCCTGAAGTCCGCGGTGTCGAAACTGATGACAAATGAACTGGCAGACTGCATGTTCTCTGCAAGGGATTTGATTGAATCCACAAGGGAATGTGTACCGAGTGTAGGTGCAGAAAGGCTATGGGAGAGGGCACGAATCTCCTGGATGCAGTTCATGATGTGCCGGATAGACCTTTCAATGAGGTCATCTTTGAGCGTGCTGTCTTTCGTTGCTGTTTCCAGGTAAAGTTTTACTGTTGTAAGCACCTGGTTGATATTATCGTGCAGCTCTTTACCAATCAGCTCGCGTTCTTTCTCCTGGGCTATGATGATTTGTTTGGTGAGTTCTGTCTGGTGTTTTTTCTGCGACAGCTCGAGTTGTTTTTCCATTTTTTTTCTTGGTGTCACATCCCTGATCAGCAAGATAATCTGGGCCATCTGCGTGGCATCAAGAAATTTTGACCAGGAGATCTCACCGATGAAGCTGGACTGATCCAGTCTCTCAAAACTTACTTCTCCGTTTGGCTGGTTGGCAAATTCAAAATCCTGGAAGGTTTTGCCGTATTTAAAAATACTGGTGAAGACCTGCTGTTTAGGTAGGTCCACAAGCCTGAACATCCGGAGTGCGGATTCATTGAGGTCCATAATCCTGCCTTCAGCATCAAGCAGGAATATCGCATCCTGG
>CAYWSQ010000213.1:0-6861 GCA_964460925.1 uncultured Flavisolibacter sp.
CAACTTTTTTCTCTTCAGGCTTTTTATTTTCAATAATGGCAACCTCCGGTGGTGTAACAGCGGAGCCCGGCCTGTTCAGGTAAATAACTCCCATGGCAGCAACTGCCACTACTGCTGCGGCAATACGCATCCAGGGCTGGAAGATCCTTCTTTCCGTTCTGCGGTAAAGGCTCTCTTTGCCCGGGAAAACGATCTTTTCCGAAGGGTCAAGTTTTGTTTTCATCAAAATACTGTGCTGGAGCTGGTAATCTTTATTGGCATCCAGTTCAAGCGCCAGGATCTTGGCCTTTTCTGGGGGCAGTTCATTATCTATATAAAGGAGCAGGTCTTCATCAATCGCATTCACCCTCATGTTTTCGGCAAAAAGATCCTCTTTATTAAAGCTGAAATCTTCAGCGGGCAGCTTGGTGCTGGCCAGGATCTCGAATTCAGCCTGGAGGTCGTGATTCACCAGCAGAAAAGCATCTACCTGCTGCATCTCGGCATCTGTCAGCTCATTGTCCAGGTAGAGGATGAAGTATTCCTCATAATTGCCCAGGTGGATCATGTTGTTATTATCGTTAGGGTTAAATGACATTTTCAACTTTTACTATGTATTCTTTTAATTGAAGGCGCGCACGGTGCAGGTACACTTTTACCTGGCTTTCATTCAGGTTCATGATCCTGCCGATCTCCTCGTAACTGTAGCCCTCGTAATCTTTCAGCATCACCAGCGACCGCTGGGTCTCGCTCAGCCGGGCCAGCGCGTCCTGCAGAACCGACCTGGTATTGTTCACCTGTCGGTCAGATACTCTTGTATCTTCCCTGAATTCTTCTTTCAAATAAACTCTTTTGGCCTTTCTCAGGTGATCGATCATCTGGTTGTAGGCCACCGTAAAGAGGTAGGACTTGCTTTTGGTCCCGTCTACCTGGTCGCGGTTGCGCCATAATTTTTCGAAGGCGCTTTGCACCACATCCTGGGCATCTTCCTCGTGCCGGAGGTTTTTAACAATGAACCTGAACACGTTATCCGCGTACTGGGTCACACATTCGTTGTATTCTTTTTCAGTCATAAACAGGGGTCAACAGCTTGATTCTACAGTATTACGGCTGTAGGGATCAAAAGTTACAGAAAGCTATAAATTTTTTAAGGAAGGGCAACAAAAGAAGTGAACTGCCTGGAAACCGCGTCTATCAGGAGTTCTCCTTTTTCGGCAGGGGAAGCTGGAGGCTCGCTGCAGTTATCGGTAACGGTACAGGCCTGCCTCACTTTTTTATAGGCAATGAAAGAAAAGGCCGAAAGGCTGATGGTCAGGACGGCAGTCAGCAGGAACCATTTGTTTAAAATGACCTTTCTCATGGCGTTGGTTTGAATGGTTTGACGAAGGTAGATGCCGGTATGTTACAGGAATGTAAAAAAAAGTCCATGGTCCATGGTCCATGGTCCATGAACTGACCTCCTATCTTTGCCGCATGAATGAAAAATTTGTACAGCGTATCCAGTCTGAACTCAACGGGATCAAGGAAGCTGGATTATATAAAAATGAAAGGGTGATCAGCTCCCGCCAGGGCGCCGAGATCACTGTGAATGGTAAAACGGTCCTGAACTTTTGCGCCAACAATTACCTTGGGCTGTCCTCTCATCCCAAAACCATTGCTGCAGCCCACCAGTATATTGACAGCCACGGTTATGGAATGAGCTCGGTAAGGTTCATCTGCGGCACCCAGGACATTCATAAGCAACTGGAAAAAAAGCTGGCTGATTTTCTTGGCCTGGAAGATACCATCCTGTATGTAGCGGCCTTTGATGCCAATGGGGGGGTGTTCGAACCCCTGTTCAACGAGCAGGATGCCATCATCTCCGATGCCCTCAATCATGCTTCCATCATTGATGGGGTAAGACTTTGCAAGGCCCAACGCTACCGCTATGAGCATAACGACATGGCCGACCTGGAAGCCAAACTCAAGGAGTCAGCCCACCTCCGCAGCCGCATCATTGTTACCGACGGCGTATTCAGCATGGATGGGACCATCGCGCAACTGGACCGTATCTGCGATCTTGCCGACCAGTATGATGCCATTGTAATGGTTGATGAAAGCCATGCTTCCGGTTTCATGGGAAAGACCGGTAGGGGAACCCATGAGTACAGGGGCGTAATGGGGCGGATCGATATCATCACGGGTACACTTGGCAAGGCCCTTGGTGGAGCCAGCGGTGGTTTTACCAGCGGCCGCAAAGAGATCATTGACATCCTGCGCCAACGCAGCCGTCCTTATCTTTTCTCAAATACCCTCGCACCATCCATCACGGGGGCCAGCATTGCGGTGCTTGACCTGTTAAGTGAAACAACGGAGCTGAGAGATAAACTGGAGCAGAATACAAAATTTTTCCGCGCCAAAATGACTGAAGCAGGTTTTGATATCAAACCCGGTGAACATCCTATTGTACCAATCATGCTTTACGATTCCGTACTGGCCGCCAGGTTCGCCGACCGTTTGCTGGATGAAGGCATTTACGTGATCGGGTTCTTTTTCCCGGTTGTTCCAAAAGGGCAGGCGAGGATCAGGGTGCAGATCAGTGCCGCGCATGAACAAAAACATCTTGAGCAGGCCATTGCTGCCTTCACCCGCATAGGAAGGGAACTGGAAGTGATCAAATAAAAAGAATGTCCCGGGGCAACCGGGACATTTTTTTATACTTTGATGTTTAGTTTCTGCGCTGCCGCTTTTAATTCCTCAGGGTTCATATTTTTTCCTTCCAGGATCACCATCAGCCGGTCGCCTACTACGTAAGTCAGTGTGGATTCATTTCTTTCTTTTTTATAAGCTTCGATCGCTCTTCCATTCATAAAATCCACTGTTTTTGTATAGCCCTCGTCGTTTTCCTGTTGAAAATTCATGGAGGTCCAGAATGCGGAAGCATAGAAGGCAGAACCCATTTCCCCTGCACAGTCATACAACTGAACCTTCAGCTGATTTTTGGAATCCTTTTCATATTCCACACCTACAATGGTATAACCCATGGTGGCGGAGGCATTGTAATTACTTTGTTTAACGCCATCAAAGGTTTCAGGTAAGAGAGCCCTCATTTCTTCAATGGTTAGAGGCTTCATTGTTTTAAGTGCTTCCATCTTAGCCGTCATTTCATCGGCTTTTGTGCTGAGGCCTTTCACATCAACTTCTGTTTTGGTGACAGTGCCATCATCATTTTTTTCTGTGGTGGTTACCTTGTTTTTATCATTATTGCAGGAGCTAATGACCAGGATAGCAGGAAGCAGGAGATGGTAAATCTTTTTCATGCATTATTATTTTGGTGTATAAGAAAGAACCTTGTTCTTACAATTTAACTGGAATAACTATGAAAAACAAGATTTGACTGCTATTTTAGCCTCCTGCATAATAAATAAACGCAGTCTTCCGTTTTACCTACGATGAACCAATTCTACCCAATCTCCCTTTGAACAACAAAAATTGTTCATTCACTAAAAATCGTACATATGAAACGGATTCTCTTTCTTTTTGGCGCATTGGCAATTTTATTGGTTACCATCAGTTCCTGTGCAGCTACCAAAAGAGACTGCAACGGTAATAAAAAGACCAGGCTTTCCAACGGGATCTGGATTTAAACCAGGTTTATAAAAGATCTTTATTCAGCAATATCACCTGGTATTGCTTTTTTGTTTTAAAAGGTCCTTGTTTGTTTATACAGTTTATTATGAAAAGATTCATCCTGGTAACTGCATTGTTCTTTTTCGCCGTTAATGGTTTTTGCCAGGAGTTTCCTTCTGGTTTTACAGGTCACTGGCAGGGAGAACTGCAGTGGTTCAAAGCCGGCAATACGGTGCCCCAGAAAGTGAACATGCAGCTCATCATACAGAAAACCGATACCCCCGGTACCTGGCACTGGCAATTGGTTTATGGTGAGCAAAGCGCCGATTCCCGGCCTTACCTGCTCAGGGCCATCGACTCACTAAAAGGGCACTGGGTGATTGATGAACGTAACGGCATCATGCTCGATCATTACTGGATAGGCAACCGCCTTGCCGGTTCATTTTCCGTGCAAGGGACCACCATCCTTAATTCATTTCGCAGGGAAGGAGAGTCCCTGTTCGTGGAGTTTTACAGCAATGGCTCCGGGCCTGTGCGCACTTCGGGCGGCAGCAACGATATACCGGTTGTAAACAGTTTTGCCGCGAAGGCCTACCAGTTCGCCATCTTAAAGAAACGGAAAGACTGAACCCGGCTGCTTAACTTCGCGGAAAATTTCGCTGTATCATGCGTATCGTGTTGTTCCTGCTGCTTTCAGTTCTGGCCTGGTCCTGCTCTCCCAATAATGTGGATGTAAACGATTCACTTGAGAAATATTTTAAGGATAATAAAGTGGAAGGCACCTTCGGTATGTTCAATAACGGGAACGGGAAATTCACGATCTATAATCTTTCAAGGTACAGGGATAGTGCCTACCTGCCTGCCTCGACTTTCAAGATCGTGAATGCGCTGGTTGGTTTGCAAACGGGCGTGATCGTGAATGAGAATATGCAGATCAAATGGGACGGTACCGTGCGCAGGCCTGAATGGGATAAGGATCTGACCATGTATGAAGCCTTCCGTGCTTCCTCCGTACCTTATTTCCAGGAAGTGGCGCGCAGGATCGGTAAGGATACCATGCAGTCCTGGCTTGATACAATCTCTTACGGTTCAAAAAAAATAAATACCTCGATAGATTCTTTCTGGCTCGATAACTCACTCACCATTACTCCTGATGAACAAATGGGACTGGTAAAAAAACTTTATTTCAACCAGCTACCTTTCCACCAGGGAAACCAGGAAATAGTGAAGAAGGCCATGTTGTTTGAGAACAAACCGGAGTACCAGCTTTCCTATAAAACAGGTTGGGGCAGGAGTGGTGATAAACAGGTAGGCTGGATTGTAGGCTGGATAGAGGAAAACAGACACCCTCATTTTTTTGTACTCAACCTTGAATCAAGGGATCCAGATATTGATATGGTTACCGTTCGAATGAACATACTGAAAGGCATTCTGGACGAACTGGGTTTTATGAAAGGGAATAAATAGCTATTGACTATGGGCCACATTAGCACCATATTTGCGCTGAACCTTGCTCAATGAATTACCAGTTTCAATATCCGCAAGCCTTTTACCTCCTGGCATTATTGCCCCTGCTGGTATTGATATTTCTCGCTTACCGTTACCGGCAGGCGCGATCCGTAAAAAAGATTGGTGATCCGCAACTGGTGACAGCTTTGTACAGGAATCATTCTTCATCCAAAACCATTTTCAAATTCATTCTACTGTCCCTTGCCTTTGCCCTGGGATGTATAATTCTTGCCAACCCACGAATCCCGGAATCATCAGGTGAAGTAAGGAAGGGCATTGATGTGGTAGTGGCGCTGGATGTAAGTAACAGCATGCTGGCCACCGACATCGCGCCAGACCGGCTCACCAGGGCAAAACAATTCATTTCAAAATTTATTGACCGCCTGCAGGATGACCGCACCAGCCTGGTAGTTTTTGCAGGTAATGGTTACATCCGCACCCCGCTCACTTTCGACAAAGGCGCTACAAGAATGTTTGTATCAGTTGCCAGTCCGGGCAGCATCAGGGAACAGGGCACTAATATCAGCGATGCGCTGGATAAGGCGGAATTTGTTTTTGGTGACCAGGATGAAAGATTCAGGACCGTAATCCTGATCACTGATGGCGAAACCCATGATGACAATGCTGTGGCCACTGCGAAAAGACTGGCTGAAAGAGGGATCATGGTGAATACAGTGGGTATTGGTTCCGAAGAAGGGTCAACCCTTACCGATTCCACCGGCAATGTAAAAGAAAATGAAGGCCAGGTGGTTGTTTCCCGGCTCAATGAAGAAATATTAAAACAACTGGCTGCTTCCACCAATGGCGTTTATGTAAGGCTTAATGGAGTGGATGATGCAGTCACCACCATATCCTCGCAGTTTTCTGATATTGATAAAAAAGCGCTGGGCGACACGGCTAATTTTATTTATCATCCCTTATATGCCTGGCTGGCGGTTCCCATGCTGCTGCTGATGTTACTCGAGATATTCATTCCTGACCGTAAAAAGATCCGCGTATGAAAATAATCCTCTCATTATTGCTGGCAACCGCTGCATCATTGACCACTCTCGCCCAGGACAGGACACTTCACAAGGCGAATGTGCACTACCTGGGTTCACAGTACGACCAGGCTGAAAAAAATTACAGGACAGTGCTGGCAAAGGACAGCAATAACATCACTGCGAGGTATAACCTGGCCAATACCCTGCACCGGCAGAAAAAATATGAAGAAGCAGCGATCGAGTCAGGTACGGTGGCCAAGAAAGCAGTTGATAAAAAAACCAGCGCCGCCGCGCATTACAACCAGGGTGTTGCCTTCTCTAAAATGAAGAAACTTGAAGCCAGCATTGAGGCTTATAAAAACGCATTGCGCCTCGATCCACAGGACCAGCAGGCCAGGGAAAATCTCCAGAAAGCGCTCAGGGAACTGAAAAAACAACAGCAGAAACAATCGGAGCAGCCCCGTTCCAGGATGAGTCAGAAAGAAGCCGAACAAAAACTCAAACTCCTCCAGCAAAAAGAAAAAATGATCCAGGAAAAACTCCAGAATAAAAGCAAACAACAGGGGGTTCCAAGGGGGCGCGACTGGTAAGCTTTTACAAACAGCTAACATCTTCCAGTTTCCCATGAATTAGCTTTGCCATTCATGATCTTTGCCTCCAGGCAAACCGCAAACCATCATTATGCAGTTTTATTGTGAAAACCTCACTGAAAGAAAAAGGATCCCGACCCGCGAGGTCAGGGTTGGCAGCCTGCTATTGGGCAATGGACATCCCATAAGGA
>CAYWSQ010000214.1:0-6808 GCA_964460925.1 uncultured Flavisolibacter sp.
CATGGCTGATCGTTAAAGACGGTAAGCTTGAAGTAACCTCCACTCCTAACCAGGATAATCCCCTGATGGATGTGGCAGAAGTGAAAGGCACTCCTATTCTTGGTATAGATGTATGGGAACATGCTTATTACCTGAAGTACCAGAATAAAAGGCCTGATTACCTCAATGCGATCTGGAATGTAATCAACTGGAAAAAAGTGGGAGAAAAATATTCTTCGCTTTGAGACAGTTCAGAGTTCAAAATTGAAAGTTCAAAGTCGGGTGGTTTTTACACTTTTGAGAGTTATTAATTACCCCAAATTTTATTAGCCGGGGAGACGGGAAGCCATACTTCGCTGAAGCTACGGCTGACGCAGGCGGTAAGTAAATTCTACCAGATTGAAGAGTAGTACTGATATTGATAGAAAACTTCATTCTTTCAGGAAACTAATTACCGCCTTACCGACTTCCCGGCTATTTTTTGGAAAATTAACCAGATAATAAAGTGAGCATTAGTGACTCAGGCTACTGACTTACAAATTATTCCACTTTACAGTTTTTCATTTCGTCTTCGAAGATCTGCTGTGCCTGTTCATTCATTTCAGGATTGTTTTCCTGGGCTTTATATTTCTCTTTCATTTTATCACCGAAATCTTTTGCTTCTTTCTTTTTGGCTTCCAGTTTTTCAGTAACATTTTCCCCATTCTTCATGGCACGTATTGAAAGTTGCTGCACCTCGCAGGTAAGTTTGGCCATCTTCCTTACGTCTGCTTCGAAGGAGGAAGAGGAAGAACAGGAAGAAAGAAATAGAATTGAAAGCAATGCGAGGAAGTATTTCATAAATTAATTTTTTGGTTAAGTATGTTTAACCGCAAAGTACGCGGAGAACGCGAAGATGAACGCAAAGAATAGTCCAAGTTTTTCATTCCCTACATTAGGGTTTTACCTCTGAAATTTTTTCGCCGGGAAGACGTTTAGGTAACCTTCGCTGAAGCTTCGGCTACCAAGGACGGTAAGTAGTTGCATTAGATAATGAAATACATCAAAGCCAGTAGTCGAACGTCTGTAGTCTAAGCCTCTACTTACCGACCTTCCCGCCGAGACGGCTATTTTATTAATACCCTGAAGTGTGTTTCGAAAAAAATTTATGGAACCGGATCATATCCGTGCCCGCCCCATGGATGACAGCGGCTGATGCGTTTTACGGTCAGCCAGAAACCTTTGAAGACACCATATTTTTTAAAAGCCTGCATGGAATAATGCGAACAGGTGGGAGTGTACCTGCATTTAGGACCCATTAGCGGAGAGATGAAGAGCTGGTAAAATTTGATCAGCGCCATGAAGGGCAGGGCCAGTATCCTAAGAAAACTTTTCATTTGAAATTATTTTATCCAACTGCTTAAGCGCTTTTTGCATGGCCGAACTTATTTCATCAAAACCCGCAATACTCTTGCCGTTGTACATAAAAAAAACATTCCCCGCCAGTCCCAGCGACCTGGTTTTTTCCAGCAAAGCTTCCTTCTGAAGGCGGTAGGCTTCCCTGAGCAGCCTTTTGATGCGGTTGCGATCCACCGCTTTTTTGAAATTCCGTTTACTGGCCGAAACACCCACCAGCAGTCCGGCCGGTTCTCCCGGTTCAAAAAGGTAGATGACCCTGAGCGGGAAAGCCGGGAAACTTTTCCCCTTTGCGAAAAGTGCTTCGATCTTCTTGCGACTTTTCAGCTTTTCCTTTCTTCCGAATCCAAACCTTTTCACCATATTCTAAAATAAGAAAAAGCCCCGTCCTGGGTCAGGAAACGGGGCTGTCTTTTAAAAATGCGTTCTGATCACTTCAGGCTTCTTTCGTCGCTTACGGTGAGCTTATGGCGGCCTTTTGCACGACGGCTGGCGAGAACTTTCCTGCCATTGGCTGTCTGCATGCGTTTACGGAATCCGTGAACGGTTTTGCGGCGGCGTGTATGCGGTTGAAATGTACGTTTCATTTTAATCTGTTTTTTTCACTTTTTACGAAATGGCCTGTGGAGAGCCAGGCTGGTTTCAGTCATTCCTACAGGTCACCACACCCGTTGGATCTGTGAAAGGACGGCAAAGGTAGGGGGAAAAATGGAAAAAAGGGGCTTGAAAAGGTGTTAATTTTTAACCCAGCCTTCGCTAAAGCTTGTGCCTCCGCTAAAGCTTCAGCGACACGCGGACTGCTGGCACTGCGCCAAGAAAGAAGGGCGCCAGGGAAATAAGGCAAATGAGCCGGCGTCCTCTCTCCGCTTAGAGGAAAATCATACTAAGTCTACATGCCTTGCCGAAACCGTTTCACCGAAGAAAACGGAAGCATGGCTATCAAAATCATCAGGACTGTCGGTGGTATAAAATTGCCTGGAACCTGAACGGCTGATCCTTTTTTCCATATCGGGGTGGCGCTGGAGGTAATCTTCAAGGCTCTCGGCTACAATATCACCCTGTGACAGCAGTTTTACATGCTCAGGCAGGCAGGCTTCAATCTTATTTCTCAACAGGGGATAATGTGTACAGGCGAGCAAAAGCGTATCAATATTCTTATCCCGGGAAAGGATGTTATCGATATGTTTCTTCACGAAAAAATCAGCTCCCGGCTGCTGGTGTTCATTATTCTCCACCAGCGGCACCCACATGGGACAGGCTTCCTGTTCAATATGAAGACCCGGGAAAAACTTTTGAAGTTCTATCGGGTAAGAACCTGACTGCACGGTTCCCGTGGTAGCCAGGATACCTATGCTGTTCGTTTTTGTGTGATGGCCGATCATTTCTGTGGTAGGCCGGATAACCCCCAGCACTCTTGCCTCCGGGTCCAGTTGATGCAGATCTTTTTGCTGGATCGTTCTCAGCGCTTTTGCTGAAGCCGTATTACAGGCGAGAATGATGAGCGGACATTTTTGTGAGAGCAGCCATTTCACACACTGAAGCGTGTAGCGGTAAACTGTCTCAAAACTCCTGCTGCCATAAGGAGACCTGGCATTATCGCCAAGGTAACAATAGTCGTATTGCGGGAGCCTGTCCACCAGGGCCCGCATCACGGTAAGTCCGCCATATCCTGAATCGAAAACTCCTATTGGTCCCGGCATCCACCAAAAATAAATGGATTCTAGTAAGTGGCAGCCGTAATTGTAGCCTTCCAGGTCTTTGCTTCCGCGTAATTGGGAAACAGTTCGATGGCCTTGTTTATGTCAAGTAAGGCCTTCTCTTTGTTTTTCAGTTCATGGTAGGCCCTGCCGCGTCCATAATAAATAAAAGCAAGTTCATTTTTCTGTGCAGGTTTATATAAGGGGATGATTTTTGTAAATGTATTGACCACCTTCTGAAAGTCTTTGGTTTCGAATGCCAGTTGTCCTATGCCTACCAGGTAAGATATATTATTTGGATTCAGTTTATCAGCCTGTTCGTAATCAGCCAGTGCTTTTGCGTAGTTCTTTTGCATGAAATGGTTTTGACCACGGTAGCTGTACATTCTATGCAGGCTATCCTTTTCATTCTTATACATGCGGATGGCCGTAGTAAATGATTTTTCAGCATCTCCATATTTTTTCTGGGCATAGTTTACTTCTCCCAGGTACCGGTGAGCCGCCTTGTTCAAAGAATCGTAATAAATACTTTCTTCAAGGTCAAAGCCTGCAGTGGAAAAATTGGAGATCATCATATTGCTGATGCCCTTCCGTAAATAAATGAGCGACATATATCCATTGTCTTCAAAATAACCGAAATCAGCAAGGGCATCATCATAATCAAGTGCGGCCTGCTGGAATTTTTTCCTGCCAAAATTAATATGGCCTGATTCAACATAGATCTCCCCGATATCTCCATATTCATCAAAGGTTTTGGCCAGCCTGATATTCTCCTCCGCGCTTGTAGTATCCTTTAGAGCAAGATAGCATCTTGCTTTCATGGCATGAAACAGCGCCTTGTACACATTGTACTTATCCAATTCAATGCCTTTTGTGAGAAGTGGCAGTGCTTCCTTGAATTTTTTCTGCTCTATAAAAATCATTGCTTTATTGTCGAAGGCCTGGATTTCCTTTGGATCGTATTTCAGCACCATATCATAATCAGCCAGTGCTTTTGCATAATCCTTTGATTTACGGTAGCAATAACCACGCAGGTTGTACAAAGCCTTAAGGGATGCAGAATCATTCTTATAAAGCGCCATAGTTTTGGTGTACTGCGTAATGGCTTCAGGCCATTTGGACTGGTTATAATATACAGCGCCGATCTCCCACACTGCTTCCCTGTGGTCCGGGTTAATCTGCAGCACCTTATTGTAATCCATCATTGCGGAATCGTATCTATAGAGCTTATAATAGGACCTGCCTCTCCAGTAATACCTGGCTGCCATGGTTTTGGGACTGATATCCTTTGCTATCTTGATGGACTGCTCATAATAATTCACAGCATCCCTGTACCGAAAAAGGTTGTAGCTCATATCACCTGCCATTGCATAAGCATCATCACTTGTGGGATCTTTTTCAAAAGCCATTTTAAAATCGGCCAGGGCCTGGGTATATTTCTTCTGGGCCGACCATGACTTACCTCTCCAGTGATACAATGAACGAAGGTTCAAAGGATCAGAGATCAGTGCAATTGCTTTTGTGTAATGATCAACGGCTTTTTCATAAGCCGCCAGCATGTATTGGCTGTAAGCAAGATCCCAGTGCGCATCACCGTAAGAAGGATTGCTGTTGATCGCATTCTGGAAGTACTCTATTGATTCGCGGTATTTGCCTAGCGTGGTATAGGAATGGCCGATCCTGAACTGGATGACCGGGTAATTTTTTTCAGTATAGGTTTTGTTGCGGATCGCCTCGCTGTAAAAATTGATGGCACACTGGTAATTCTTCTCACGATAGCACTGGTCTGCTTTCGTTAATGATTCCTGGGCTGAAACCTGGAATATTGCCAGTATAGCTGTCAATGACAGGAGGATAATGCGCATAAAATTTTATTTCTCACAATGTAGAATGCGCCCGGCCCTGTACAATACCGTGGAAAGGGTATAAAAAAACCCCGCAATCGCGGGGTCCTTATTATCTGAGTCCTGCCATATTCGGCGGAACGGTAAGTTTAAGTTTTGCGGCTACAGCGGCAAGGAGATCATCTCCATCCGGAGCTACAATAAATACCTGTTTATCGTAAACGTGGGTATATCCTTTTTCCTTGGCCACTGCCCTTACAGCGGTCATTACCCTGGCATAAACCGGCTGGAGCAATTGTCCCTGCTTTTGCTGGTACATGTTCTGGGCAATGGTTTGCCAGTTCTGGATCTGGAAAGCAAAATTATCACGGTCGATGCGGTATTGCCTGCGTACGGCAGGTAAGATCTTTGTAGTATCGGTTTTGGTCAGCAGGCTGTCGTAATATTCATACTGCTCAAACATGTTCACATATTCCAGGTTCAAGGAATCCTGCTGGAAACGCTGCATCTGGGAATCGATCTTATTTACTTCAGGCATAATGGCCAGCACCTGGTCAAGGCTGATGTAGCCGGCTTTCTGTTGAGCCATGGCAGCACCTGAAGTACAGATAAGAACCGCAGCAATCAAAAATTTTTTCAACTTGTTCATGAGATTGTTTTGTGATGTTTAATTATGATCGTTTTTTAATGGTGATGGTTGCGGGTCTCAATTTCTTTGACAATTATTTTACTATTTCACACCCAGTTCCTTCAAAATATCATCGCTTTTTTCCAGTTTCGGGTCGGCAAATATAACCGTAATTCCTTCACTTTTATCCAATATGAAATCATAGCCTCTCTGCACTGCCAGCTTCTGAACGGCATTGTAAACCCTGTCCTGTATCGGTTTGATCAGCTCTGCCCTTTTTTTGAACAGATCTCCCTCAAAACCAAATCTTTGTCTTTGCAGATCCCTCACTTCTTTTTCCTTAATGAAAAGCTGGTCTTCGCGTTTTTTCCTCAAATCCTCGCTCAGCATCACCTGCTCCGCTTCAAAATCACGGTACATTTTGTCAAGGTCGCGCTGTTTATCATCAATTTCTTTCTGCCAGGCTGCTGCAAAGGCATCGAGCTGGGTCTGCGCAGTTTTATAATCAGGCATACGGTCAAGGATATACTTGGTATCAATGATGGCGTATTTCTGGGCATGGGCCACGCCCGCCATTACGATGCTGCACAGGGCAAGCAGGAAAATTCTTTTCATATAACTGGTTTTTTATTTGGGATTATTACCAATAAGACGAAGTTTATTCAGGCTCAAATCCTAACATAAATGTAAACCTTGTGGCATTCTTCAACCTGTTGTCGCCAGGCTGCATGCGGTCAAGCCCTATACCGTAATCAAATCCAAGCAAACCAAACATCGGCAGGAAGAAACGCATACCCACACCTGCGCTACGGCGCAATTTGAACGGGTTGTAATCCTTGAAGGAATACCAGCCATTTGCTGCATCAAAGAAGGTGAGCGCATAGATGGTACTGCTTGGATTGGTCACCAGCGGGTATCTCAATTCGAGCTGGTACTTATTGAAAATGGTGAAGAACCTGCTGGCATTGGTTTGATCAGGGTTATTCACCGAAGGATCAGAATAATCAAATACTGGATAACCGCGCAGCGCAATGATATCATAACCCAGGAGACCCATATTGTTGGTAAGACCATCACCACCCAACTGGAACCTTTCAAATGGAGAGAAATCAAGCTTGCGGTTGTAGCGACCCATAAAACCATACTTGGCAGCCACCTTCAGTACAAACTGCCTGTTCTGTTCTGCTCCCATGGGTTTACCAAGGGGAACGAACCACTCGGCATTGAAACGCCATTTATGATATTCAGGTGTGCGGTATGGATTG
>CAYWSQ010000215.1:0-6582 GCA_964460925.1 uncultured Flavisolibacter sp.
ATCTTTCATTATCTCGATCCTGATATTTTCATTGACAATCATGTATCCAATGGTGCCGATTACCAGCACGTAATGACCCTGCTCACCACCCAGCACAATAAGCTTGGCGGCACTATGGGTAAATACCTCGAGAAAAATTTTGAACCTGCTATCTATGCCACCATGAAAAACATGGGCTGGGACCTGATTCCTTATGTCAATCATTTCGGCGGCCCTCCTGCCAATGGATGGAACCAGTTCTGGGACAGTCCCCGTTACAGCAGCGGTTACACCACTTTGTTCAACTGTTTTGGTTTTGTACCCGAAACGCATATGCTGAAACCCTATCCTCAAAGAGTGGCGGTTACCCGCGACCTCATGAAAAGTTTTATCGGGTATGCCGAAAAGAACGGAACCGAAATAAGAAAACTGAGAGTAGCCGCGAAAAAAGAACAGTCAGTAGCTGAAACATTTCCCATCGCCTGGAAAAGAGATACCACGCAAAAAAGAGAATTTTTATTCAAGGGATTTTCGGCCGGAAGAAAACCCAGTGAGATTTCAGGTCTTCCGCGTTTGTATTACGACCGCAGCAAGCCTTTTGAAAAAACCATGACCCTCTATACGGGTTTCATTGATACCTTATCGGTGCGCAGGCCGGAAGCCTATATCATTCCACAAGGCTGGTGGAAAGTGATTGACCGGCTCAAAGCCAACCAGGTCAGGATGCGCCGTTTCCAGAAAGATACCATCGCTGAAGTGGAAGTTTATACTATTGAAAAATACCAGTCTGGCCAACGCCCATTTGAAGGGCATCATCTCAATACCAATGTGCAGGTAAGCAGCACGAAAAAGAAAGTCAGTTTCCGCAAGGGTGATTATTACATTCCCATGAACCAGGCAGCCAACCGCTTCCTGGTTCAGGTACTTGAACCACATGCCGAAGACAGCTATTTTGCCTGGAACTTCTTTGATCCCATCCTTGGTCAGAAAGAAGGTTACTCGGATTATGCTTTCGAAGAAACAGCTTTCGACTATCTCAAGAAAAATCCTGCTTTGAAAAAACAATTGGATGAAAGAAAAGCAAAGGACAGTGTATTTGCCAAAAGCGCTGGTGCGCAGTTAAATTTTATTTACCAGAATTCACCCTGGATGGAGCCGGCCTTTATGCAATATCCCGTGTACAGGCTGGTGAGGTGATCATTTGAGGTTTTGGTGTTTTGCCAGCCGGATGCCGATGAACATGGCAAAAAATATGACCACAATACTAAAATAACCTACATAGTTATAATTGGTGATCCGGCCCGTGGTCTCATCGCGGTAAACGATGAGCCCCGAGATGATTGTAGCCATCCCTGTAAATAATTGCTGAAAACTGGAGTTCAGGCTCATAAACCTTCCACGCTCTGCTGGTTGCACAACGGTGCTGATCATAGCCTGTGCCGGAATATTTCTCCCGGTAGAGAAGGTAAACCAGAATCCAAAGATGGCCAGCACCAGGTAAAAATGAATGGAAGGCATATCTGTTATGAAAAAGATCGGTAAGAGGGAAAGGAAAAGGCAGATCATAAAGATCTTCAGCTTGCCGTATTTATCTGCCAGCCTCCCGATGAGCGTGGAGGAAAGCAGGGCACAGCAGCCACCCACCATATAAATGAGGGGTGTCTGGTCCTTGGTAAATCCCACGTTAAATTCCATATAAGGATTGATGAATGGGATGATCACGAAATGGCCCAGCATCAAACCACCTGATAGCATCAGTGCCAGCAGTTGTCCCCTGTTCTTCAATACGGTTACCAGTCCTTTAAAAAAATTAGTTGAAGATGATTTATTGATATGCCCGGAAATGTTGGGAAGAAATTTATTGAGCAGGGGATACAGTGCGATCCCCAGGATACCAATAAAAATGAAAGGGGCATGCCAGCTAATCAGTTTGGCCAGGTATAGACTGAAGGGCACACCAAATATAGAAGCAAGGGAAAAAGCCATGAACACGGTTGACATGGCCCGGCCTCTTTTTTCATAAGGAAAGGTGTCCGCGATGATGCTCAATACCTGCGCGCCGATTAAACCACCAAACATTCCGGTAAGTACACGGGCGAGCAATAATAATAGTGGCGATGGAGCGATTCCGCAGGTGATCGTACCCACGATAAAACCCGCGTATGCGAAAAGAAGGACCTTTTTACGGTCAAACCTATCAACATAAGAAGCTGTAACAAAACCAGAAATACAGGCTGTGATGGGATAACCGGCCACTATATAACTGAAATACCCGGCACTGATATCAAAATGAGGCATCAGGAAATTTCCTAATGGCATCATGATCATGAAATCAAGGATATGGGTGAAGTTCACAGAAGCCAGCAGCAACAGCATGATCCTTTCCTTGCGCGTCATAAGCGGTAAAGGTCGGGATAAATCCGCGCCTTTTTATTCGCCTTCCATTTTGAAGCCATTGGCCTTGGCATACTGCCGTTGAACTTCCTGAAGTTCAGCAATCACCAGGTTACGGCGGTTTTCGACGCTCATCATTTTCTGGCGGTTCTCTTCTGTTTGATCAGTGGCGAAGTTCTTATAGCTCACATAAATACTGCGCATGTACTCGAAATAGTTGATATAACCTTTCTTGAACTTTTCAGCCTCCTTAGCCTCGGGTGCGGGCATTTTGCGTACCTGCTCAATCTTCTGATCCATGATGTTCACCATATTGCCGCTGATCTGCGCCATACTGTCGAAGTTCCCTCGTTCTATAAAAGCACTGATTTTTTTAGAGGCATTTTCAACTTCCGGAAGGAGGCTGTTCTCAATCTTTACCAGGTCCTGGTTGTACTCGAAGGCAGGACCAGATTTACAACTAACAAGGGAAAACAAAAAGAGCGTGGCAATAATGATTCTTGTGTGCATAATAATTGTTTCTTTCGCCAAATTAGCAAACCCCGGCAAAGGAAACAATAACCCATTCAGGTGATTGAAAATTCTACCAGAAACATTGACCTTCTCCCCATTCAAAACCAGGCATTACAAAATATACCACCGACCAGGAACCCAATTCATTACCCATGAAAATTTTAAAAGAACCTGAAAGCCGGCGTACATCACCATTATTGTTTTCAATATCAAAATAAAGCTGGCCTTCCGCATGCCCAACGCCGGTATTGGTTTCATCCGTCCATTTGAAACCTATGTCCAATATCCTTGATTTGCCAGGACTGAGGTGATGATATTTTTCAAAATGCATTTCAATCATTTCGATGATTTCATCTGTTCCGAGAATGGAACCGTCGGGCATGAGAATTCCCTGTGCCATTTCCCATTTCAAACCTTCCAGGTTCTTGCGGAACCAGTTATCAATGAATCTTTCAGCCGTGGTGCGGATGTCGGCGGCATGATCGGGATGGAACATATGATAATCATAGCACCTGACCATTCCCGGCAACTGTATGTCATCTGTTTCCTCCTGCATCAGTTCTTCGGTAAGAAAACGGTAGAAACTTATATCATCAACCGACAAGGGTTTTTCCACCCTGATATTTTTGCAGGAAAGCTTGCCCAGCAAAATTTCAGTACAGCGCAGCAGTTCGGCATCATCCATTGCAAGTGGTGATTTTAACTCAGGGCTCCCGATCAGTTGGTGAATGCTGACCTGCGCAACGTTCTGCCTGCTGGTTTCAAATTGCTTCACCTGCCGAAGGAACATGGCTTCAATCTCAGGAGGCAGGTCTTCATGCGAAAAAATGCTGGCTCCGTGCTCGGCCTGCAGTTTTAGCTTCAATATTTCATTCTCCATTCTAAGGTCGTGGAAGGGTTGATCTCCGTTCATATCATGAACCGTGTAAGTATTATCCATAAAAATCATTTTTATGAAACTAATTCCGATGTGAGCCACATCCCTGTGAAAATGACCGCCATTCCAGGGGATTTTTCCCGGGTTCCCCTGTTGTATTTCTTTGGAAAACAGGATGTGATATTGCGGCAATCGTGGTTCTTTTTTTGCAAGGGTTACTCCAACAAGCAGCGCATGAAAAATAAACGCCCTTCTATTTTGATAGAAAAACCCCGTGAACTGAAACATCTTGATGCGGTGGCAAAAATTATGGACTCGCAATTCCGGCTTCCTGGAACCAATTTCAGGTTTGGCCTTGATGCCATCATTGGCCTTATTCCCGGGGCAGGAGACCTCTCCACTTTTGCCATATCAGGTTATATGATCATGGTTATGAGCAGGAACGGGGCAAGCGGCTTTGTACTGGCGCGTATGATATTGAATGTAGTGGTAGATACCCTTGTAGGGATGATACCTTTTGTGGGAGATATTTTTGACTTTGCGTTCAAGGCCAATATCAAAAACATGAAACTGATGAACCAGTATTATGAAGAAGGAAGGCATCGCGGCGGTGCCTGGAAACTGGTGATTCCCCTGCTCGTTCTCTTATTCGCTGTACTGGGGTTTGTAATATGGATTGGATACAGGTTGGTAAGGGGATTGATTGACTGGGGAAGTGAGAGTTGGGGATGGTGATGGTGTGTGAGATTGGTGAATGGTGAATCCACAGTTCAAAGTCTTGAGTCGGTAGTCTATAGTCGATCAGTTCAAAGTTGAAAGTTCAAAGTCGGACGCGCTGATCTTACTCTCACGACTTACGATTTACGACTCACGACTCACGTCTCCAGCCTTCGCTAAAGCTTGCGCCTCCGCTAAAGCTTCATCGCACGCGGTCGGCTGGCAAAGCACGACTCACGACTCTCCAAATTCAGTCACATTGAAAACTATGATTCACCGTATAATCACCTCCAGGTGTAAGATCAACCTTATACCCTCTTACCTTTCCATTCTGGTTTTCGAAATGGGTAATATCGTAAGTGGTTGATTGCGAAGTGGCCTTGTTAACCCTGTTTTTGGTAACAAAAACCCTGATACCAAATTCATAGTAGCCCGTTCCCCAATAATCGGTATCCTGGAACAGTTCATTGGTATCATAACTATATGTGGAGGATACTGAGCCGGAAGATGAGATTTCCTTCACCAGGTTACCATTCGCCCATTCATACGTGGTAACGGAAGGACTGGTGATGGGATGTGTGTATATTCTTTTGACCACCCTGGTACCTTCATATTCATAAGCGGTATTTTCCCAATGTCCTCCTGGATAATCAATCCGCACATTGGTGGCCATCTTATCATTATTGTAGGTAATGGTCCTGGTACTACTGATACTTTGCCCGTTATTTTCTGATACTTCCACTGTTACTGTATTACCATTGTAGGATAAGGTCCTGATCGTATTTCCAACTTTTGTTTTGATCAACCGCTTCTGTGCATCGTACTCAAAGATCTTATCACTAAAATTTTCGCGGCTCGATTTCACCAGCCGGCAATTATCAACTGGCGGCGGGGGATTAACATCATCATCATTATTGGTATTATTGTCTTTTTTACAGGAAAACAATACAACAGAGGCCAGCAGGATTCCGTAAAGGATTATATTCTTCATTTCATGATGTTTAAGGTTCAACAAAACAACGCCAGCAAAACCAACGCAGCAATAGCGAAATAGGGTGAGTGCCATTGGCCAATGGCTTTAAACTATTGACTTTCCTATTGGCAGGGATATGTCCTGATCACAACAAAACCTTCCGGGCCTGGACTCATAGTGGTTCCCGGTCCGATTGTAACTTCCTTAGCAGCCACATTCCACCTGGCACTGCCATTCACTATAATGGAAGGAGCCATAAAACTGTAACTGTTTTTTGCCACACCCACGCTTTTTCCGGAAGAATAAGTACCATTCTGGTTGATCACATAATTGTCTAACATATTGGTCATCTGTACCAACTTCGGATCTGTTTGTAAAAAATAGCGCATACGTTCTCCCTGTTGCGGAGTAAATACATGGCAGCCAATAAGCTTATGGTAAGACATGATATTGTCAAGTTCCATCTGGTATTGATTGTTGCAGGAATCCACTTGCGCCCCGGTATAATTACAATTATTGATCAACCCAGAGTTTACTTCCTGCAGATCGGCCTGCGTATCACATAAGAGGTCACCGGCAGTTTCACAGTTGGAGCAGTTGCCAGACCTTGCTACCCATTCTTTTCCGAAGACGTCTTCGAATGTATGATACAGTCCAAGAGCATGGCCTATTTCATGAATCAGAACACTCAGGCTTCCACCCCATGCGTAACTCCTTCTTATGGATATAAAATTATTGGGAATGGCATAGGCATAACCCGCATAATCATAGATCTCTTCATGAATAAAAATATTCAGGTACCCAAGTCTTATGTGAGATTTCAACAGATTCACATCACTCTGGCTTTCTACATCCATATAGTGTAAATCCGAATTCATGATCGTATCCATGCCAGCGAGGATCAGGCAAATGCCAAAAGGAGCCAGCGCCTCCCTTGCAAAATTGAAGGCTTCCAGCACATCGTGCTCCTTTGGCATGTAATATGGATCGGAGCCAAAATCACTGTCAGTAACATGAATAAAAGTTTTTACAATCAGGGGCGTATTCATTTGCCTGAGTGGGGCGTTGATAGCAGGGTTCACCGGTAATGGTGCCGTCAATGGCATATGGCATTTCATCTGTGCCGGCA
>CAYWSQ010000216.1:0-4980 GCA_964460925.1 uncultured Flavisolibacter sp.
AGGAATCTTTTGTGGCGATGAATACAACAGGCAATGATTCATCCACAAGTGCAATGGGTCCGTGCTTCATTTCGGCAGCGGGATACCCTTCGGCATGGATGTAAGAGATCTCTTTCAGCTTAAGCGCGCCTTCCAGTGCTACAGGGAAATTGTATCCCCTGCCCAGGTAAAGAAAGTCCCTTGCGTCTTTATATTTTTCTGCAATCTTTTTGATTTCATCAACGGTTTCTGTTTTGAGCAGTTCGGAAACCTTGTCAGGAATAGCATCCAGTTCATGCAGCAGGCGCAGGTAACGGTCATGGTCAAGCGTACCTTTCTGGTAGCCGATCTTCAGGGCAATCATCACCAGGATGGCCAGTTGCGCAGTAAAAGCTTTCGTGGAAGCCACGCCAATCTCCGGGCCGGCATGGGTATAGGCTCCCGCATCGGAAACACGGGCAATGGAAGATCCCACCACGTTCACCACTCCAATGATGATGGCTCCCTTGGCCTTGGCATTTTCAATGGCCACCAATGTATCAGCAGTTTCGCCGCTCTGCGAAATGGCTATGATCACATCACCCTTATTGATCACCGGGTTGCGGTACCGGAACTCGGAAGCGTATTCCACTTCCACGTTGATGCGGGTGAGTTCTTCAAATATGTATTCGGCAACCAGGCCGGCATGCCAGCTTGTACCGCAGGCTACCATTACTATACGGTTGGCAGAAATGATCTGGTCTGCGTATTTCTGAATACCGCTCATGGTAATGGTGCCGGCATCAGCATCCAGCCTTCCTCTTAGGCAGTCGTAAATGGTTTGCGGCTGTTCAAAAATTTCTTTGAGCATGAAATGGTCGTAACCGCCTTTTTCAATGGCTGCCAGTTCCATATCAAGCTTGATGATGTAGGGGGTCTGTTTTTCGTTTCCAAGATTCTTCAGCACCAGTTCATCAGATTTGATGATGGCGATCTCGTAGTCATTCACATATACAACTTCCTTGGTGTATTCAATAATGGGAGAGGCGTCGGAGGCCAGGAAGTGCTCACCTTTCCCAATACCGATCACGAGCGGGCTTCCCTTACGCGCGGCAATGAGGGTGGAAGGATCATCATTGTCGATCAGCACAATCACATAGGCACCCACGATCCTTTTGAGCGCAATGCGCACTGCTTCCTCGGTAGTGCAGTTATTATTCTGTTTGATGTCTTCTATAAAATTGAGCAGGACTTCCGTATCGGTATCGCTGTGAAAATGGTAACCCTTGTTCACCAGTTCCTGTTTGATCTGCGAATAATTCTCAATAATTCCATTGTGGATCATGGCCAGCTTTCCGGAGGCGGAAGTGTGGGGGTGGGCATTCCGGTCGGAAGGTTCACCATGGGTGGCCCAGCGGGTGTGGCCGATGCCGATATTGGCATGCAGGTCCTTGCCCTGGAGGATCTCTTCGAGTTCCGCCACCTTTCCTTTTTTCTTGTAAACTTTCAGGCCACTGTTCAGCAGGGCAATACCCGAGCTGTCATAACCCCGGTATTCCAGTCTTTTAAGTCCCTTCAGGATGATTGGATACGCTTCCCTGGGTCCGATATAAGCAACGATGCCACACATGTATTTCTGTTTTATGTAAGTCGGCGGGAAGGAATCAGCCCTTGCCCGGTGCGCTGCGAAAATCTATAAAAAGCACGATACCCCAAAAACTGAGTTATGACCGTTTAGAGGAGTTTTCCGCTCAGGATGAAGAAGGCCATGGAAAAATAAATAATCAGTCCTGTTACATCCACCAGCGTTGCCACAAATGGAGTGGAAGAAGCCGCGGGGTCAGCGCCCAGTCTTTTTAGCAGCAGGGGTAGCATGGATCCGACAATAGTGCCCCAGAGCACTACGCCAATGAGGGAAAGGCCGATGGTAAGGGCCAGGCTCATATAATGTTCGCCCAGGGTGTCGGAAAAACTGTTCCATAAAGCAATCACGGAAATGCCCATCAGGCAGAGAGTGAGGCCGAGCATCAACCCCGAAAAAATTTCCCTGCGCATGATCCGCCACCAGTCGCCGATGGAGATCTCTCTCAATGCCATGGCCTGGATAATCAATGTTGCTGCCTGTGAACCACTGTTGCCTCCACTTGAAATGATCAGTGGAATGAAGGTAGCCAGCACGACTACTTTGGCGATCTCGTCCTCAAACTGGTGCATGGCCGAAATGGTCATCAACTCACCAATAAAAAGCACGATAAGCCAGACCACTCTTTTTTTGAATAATTTGAGAAGTGGAATTTCCAGGTAGGGTTCATCCAGCGCTTCTGTACCCCCGATCTTCTGCATGTCCTCAGTAAATTCCTCGCTGGCCACCCAAAGGATATCGTCGATGGTAACAATGCCCAGGAGTTTATTGCTGTTGCTCACCACGGGCAGGGCCACGCGGTTGTTCATCCTGAAGATCTCAGCTACTTCTTCCTGGTCCTGGTAGGCATTCAGCACGATGCCGCGGTTGTCCATCAGCTCACTCACTTTTTTTTCGGGCTGGGCCAGGATGAATTCGCGGATCCTGATATCATCAAGCAGTTCACCTTTTTCATTGATCACGTAGATCACATCAATGGTCTCTGAATTTTTGCCTACACGGCGCACGGTTTCCAGCACCTGCTGCACGGTATTATTTTCATATACGTACACATAGTCCGGCGTCATGAGCCTGCCCACACTGTTCTCAGGGTATCCCAGCAGTGAAAGGGTGATCTTTCTTTCTTCATTATCCAGGAGTTTGATGAGCTCCCGCACCACGTTACTGGGTAATTCTTCCAGAAAATCGGTGCGGTCATCCGGAGGCAGTTCATTGAGAAGACCAGCGGTTTTGCCGGGAGGAAGGGTCTGGATGATTTTTTTCTGAGCTGCCAGGTCCAGGATCTTGAAAACGCCTACCGCCCTGTGAACCGACATGGCAGCGATGATCTCACTGTCATAATCCGGAAGTTCATACACAAGGTCTGCCACATCACTGATGTTCTGTTCATCGAGAAATGCATGCAGGCGGGTGTTATCACGGGCTTCCAGGATCTCCTCCAGTTGTTCTTTCAGGTCCTCCAATGGCATGTTTCAAAATTAAGCCTGTAATTTGTGGCAATCACTATCCAGCTAATTTAATTTCCAATAAAGTTTTTGTGAGGTCAATTGCTTTCATATCAGATGTAATCAGGGTGGCTAAGTCAGGCGCCATGGGCAGGGGCGTATTTACAGATGCGGACCTGAAAAAGAATACCATCATCGAGATTGCTCCGGTAATTGTAATGAGCAGGGAGGACAGGAGCCATCTTGATAAAACCCTTTTGCATGATTATATTTTTGAATGGGGAGAGGAGAGGGAGCAGGTATGCATGGCATTGGGCTATGTGCCATTGTACAATCATTCCTACCAGTCGAACTGTGAATATGAAATGCATTTCAGCAAACAACTCATCACCGTTAAAACAGTTCGTGCCGTAAAGGCGGGAGAGGAGTTATTCATAAATTACAATGGAGACTGGAACAATGCAAAGCCGATTTGGTTCCACAAAAAACCCGGCCAGTAGCCGGGTTCTGAATTTTATTTTTTTTGCTGGTCAGCGGAACATGATCTGTCCCCTGATCTCCCCTGCGGGATGGGCAGCAGTATGGATGTCGATATAGAATTTGCCTGCCAGCAGGTCCTGGGTTCTTACCACTGTACCATCAACATACAGGGAGCCGATGAACAGACCGGTGGTGCCGGATGAATAACCGGTGATATTCTGAACGATGCCGTTGGGATAAGCTGCAAGAGGTGCAACAGGGATGGCAACGAAACCTTTGTCAGCCACGCCATGAATGTGCATGGCAGTGATGTTGCCGCTGAGGCCTGACCATCTTACCTGGTAGTTGAAAGTTTTGGTTTCAGGATTATACGTACCCTGGATGCTGCCCTGGGCAGAAGAAGAGGAAGCCGGAACAACCTGGGAACCGCTCAGCACGATGTCATAATTATCAATACTGTCATTGTCATTCCTGTTATCTTTTTCACAGGAAAGCAGTGTGAATGAAAAAATGCCGGCGAGCGCAATTAATTTCAGCTTATTCATTGTTTTGGTTGTTTGCAGTAAAAATAATAAGATTTTGATATGGTCGGCTGCTTTATTTCAACAGGTTTTTGATCTCATTGAGTTTAAGCAGGGCTTCTACAGGGGTAAGCCTGTTGATGTCAAATCCTTCCAGCTTTTTGCGGATATCTTCAAAGGTTTGGGTATGCGCGTCAAAAATATTGAGCTGCATACGTGGCGCTGAAAGTGTTTTCACCTGTTCACCCAGGCCTCCGTCCACATGTTTCGATTCAAGCTGCTTCAAAACATCCTTGGCTCTTTCGATCAGTTCGGGAGGCATGCCGGCCATGCGGGCCACATGGATGCCAAAACTGTGTTTGCTGCCACCTGCCGCAAGTTTCCGGAGGAATATCACCTTATTGCCTACTTCCTTATTGGTGACATGATAATTTTTGATCCTTGGAAATTTGTTTTCCAGTTCGTTGAGTTCGTGGTAGTGGGTAGCAAAAAATGTTTTAGGTTGCTGGGGTGCCTGGTGCAGGTATTCGGCTATGCTCCATGCAATGGAAATACCATCGTAGGTGGAGGTGCCCCTCCCGATTTCATCGAGCAGGATCAGGCAGCGGCTGCTGATATTATTGATGATGGAAGCTGATTCATTCATTTCCACCATAAAAGTTGATTCGCCCGCATTGAGATTATCAGAAGCGCCAACCCTTGTAAAAATTTTATCAGTAAGCGGAATGAGCGCATCATCGGCCGGTACAAAACTCCCCATGTGCGCCATCAGGGTAATGAGGCCGGTCTGGCGCAGCAGGGCCGACTTACCACTCATGTTGGGACCAGTAAGTATGATCAGTTGCTGGTCGGTTTTATTGAGGTGTACATCATTGGCAATGAAAGACTCCCCGGCCGGCAGGGTGCGTTCGATCACAGGATGGCGACCGCTGGT
>CAYWSQ010000216.1:4990-6537 GCA_964460925.1 uncultured Flavisolibacter sp.
TCTCAAGTGCATCACCATCATGCATCCTGGGCTTTTTATAATTGAAATGAAGCGCGTTGTTGGCAAAGGATATGAGGCAGTCAAGCGTGGCCACGATCTGCGCATTGGTTTGAATGCAGGATAAAAAATCAAGCAGCTCGTTGATCAGCGCATCAAATACCAAAAGTTCCAGTTGCAGGATTTTTTCTTCCGCGCCCATGATCTTTTCTTCATATTCTTTCAGTTCGGGCGTGATATATCTTTCGGCATTGGCCAGGGTTTGCTTGCGCATCCATTCCTGGGGTACTTTATGCTTGTGCACGTGAGTAACCTCCAGGTAATAACCAAATACATTATTGAAACCAATCTTTAGAGAAGAGATGCCCGTCTTTTCGGATTCCTGCTGCTGCAGGCGGAGCAGGTATTCTTTTCCATGATGGGCAATGCTGCGCAATTCATCCAGTTCATCATGAACCAGCCTGTTGATGAAGCCACCTTTTGCTGCAATCGCGGGTGGATTTTCAATGATCTGTTTCGTGATCTTTTCTGCTATATAATGACAGGGATTAAGCGCGTCGGCCAGTCTTTGCAGGTAGGTATTCCCGCTATGCGCACAAACTTCTTTAATCACATGCACCTGGTGCAGGGCCCGGGCCAGTTGCAGCAGTTCCCTAGGGTTGATCTTTTTGAGCGGGATCTTGGAGACCAGCCTTTCCATATCACCGCACTGCCTCATGGCATGCAGCAGTTTATTGCGCAGGTCCGTGTTGAGAATGAGGTGTTCCACCACGTCCAGCCTTTCATTGATTTTTAGCAGGTCTTTGAGCGGGAATACGATCCATCTTTTCAGCAGACGGGCGCCCATGGGAGTAGACGTGGTATCCAGCACCTTCAACAGGGAATGGCCGCCCTCGGAAGGGGTTTGTAAAAGCTCGAGGTTACGGATGGTGAAACGGTCCATCCAGAGATAATCATTTTGTTCAATGCGCTGGAGGGAACTGATGTGCTGCAGGTTGGGGTGCTCGGTATCTTTCAGGTAATGCAGCACGGCACCGGCGGCTACAAGTCCCTGCTGCAATCCTTCGAGCCCGAAACCTTTGAGGGAATGGGTGTCGAAATGTTTCAGCAACAGGTCTTCGGCATATTGTTGCTGGAAGATCCATTCGTCAAGGTTATAGGTATAGAAACGCGTTCCGAATTCTTCCTTGAATTTTTTCTGGTGATGCCGCTGGAAGATTACTTCCGCAGGTTTGAAACCACTAAGCAGTTTATCTGCATATTCGCGGTCGCCCTCGGCGGTAAAAAATTCACCGGTGGAAATATCAAGGAAGGCCAGGCCATACACTTCCCTTTCCAGGTGAATGGCTGCGAGAAAATTGTTGGAACCCAGGTCCAGCAGTTTATCGTTGGTGGTGGTGCCGGGTGTTACCATTTCGGTTACCCCTCTTTTCACAATACCTTTTACGGTTTTGGGGTCTTCGAGCTGGTCGCAGATGGCCACGCGGTAACCTGCTTTTACCAGTTTGTGGAGATAGGTATCCAGGGCATGGTAAGGAAAACCTGCCAGT
>CAYWSQ010000217.1:0-6526 GCA_964460925.1 uncultured Flavisolibacter sp.
TTATGAACTTAATCTCCGGGAATATAAATATGACCCCGATAAAAACCTTCCCGAAGATGTGGTGGGCATGATGATGCATGGTACCTATTCCGAAGATTCCGAGAAAGCAGAAGCTATTACGGAGGATGCTCTCAAAAAAAATGCTTCTAAGGAAGTTTTGAAAAGCAGTGATGTTGAAAATATGTACAAGGCCGATCTTGAGGTGATGCGCAATACTATTTATGCACGCCATGGTTATTCTTTCAAAAATGTGAGAATGCGTTTGCTGTTTGATAATTACGTGGACTGGTACATGCCGGTGTCAACCAATGTAAGCAGCCTGCTTACCGATGTTGAAAAGAAAAACATCGCGCTGATCAAAAGGTATGAAGCGCATGCGACGAAGTATTATGATGTGTTTGGGAGGTAGGGAGGCTATTGGCTGTTAGCCTTTGGCCTATGGCTTTTTTTGCGTGTAGTAAAGGGTATAGCCGGTAAGGAAAGAAAGCCAAAGGCCAATAGCCATTAGCCATTGGCCTTTGGCTTTTCCAAAACTCTAAACCTCCCAAAAGGCCCGCTCTTCTTATATTTGCTGCCCAAGTAAGTATTATGAAGTTTTATAATTGGCTGATCAAATACCGTCTCTATGTAGGTCTCGTGATGATCGTGGCGGGCGTGGCGCTGAACCTGACCATCAGCGGTTTCTGGCCTGTTTTTCCTCTTTACCTGGTTGGTGTGATCCTGATCGCCGGCCATTTCTTTTTCGGACCCCTCCGCCTGATCCAGGAACATATGGAAAGTGGCAATATGGAAGAAGCTGAAAAGATCGTGAACTCCATCAAATACCCGAATCTTCTATACAAACCTATCCGCTCTGTTTATTATACGCTCAAGGGCAATATGGCCATGATGAAGCAGGATTTTGATTCTGCCGAAAAGAACATGAAAAAAGGCCTTGACCTGGGTATGCCCATGAAAGAAGCGGAAGGTGCCAGCATGCTGCAGATGGGTATGCTTGCCATGCAGAAGAATGACCTGAAACAGGCGGAAAGTTATATCCGCGCAGCTTTGCGCAAGGGACTTCCTGATAAGGAAAACCAGTCGGCCGCCTACCTGCAGATGTGCAGCCTGATGATGAATAAAAGAGAATTCAGGGCCGCCAAAGATTTCTTCAGGAAAGCAAAAGCTCTGAAACCTACGACTCCGCAGATCGTTGACCAGATCAAGCAGATTGAGAAGTATATTTCGAGGATTCCGGGATAGCGGAAAGCTGCTAGCTGCTAGCTGCTAGCTTCTAGCTGCGAGACTATGGCTCAGATAAAAAATTTCTTCGCGCAAACTTGGCGCCCTTCTTTCTTTGCAGTTAATTGTCATTTATAAATTCACCACTTCTATCACGGCATCCAAATTAATCGGACCATAGACATGCGGGAATTCCTGGTGGATTGATGGTGCGAGTTCGTATTTCATGGGTGATGTTAACCTTTCCGTATCAATCACCAGCTTTATGAGATCCGTCCTACCGGAAAAATATCTTTGCAACACCCCTTCCACCTGCCCGGCTTCACTGCAGTGAATGAAATTTTCTTTTTCCAGAGAAGGATCGGTATAGAATCCCTGGTGCAATGCCTGTTCCCATTGTTCTTTTCCCGTAACATGATAAATGATGGCCATACTACTCAAATTTTAATTGCATGGAAGCTCCCGGCCAGGTTCCGTATTTCTTGCAGATCACATCGTACCGGTAAGTGAAGATTTCCTCCAGTTTTGATTTAACAATTATGGGATGAAACAACCTGCCCAGTGCACCGAATGGTAACTGGTATTCCACGATATCCTTCATCTCCACACCTCCTTCCACCGCTTTGAAAATATGCCGGTGCCTCCAAAGCCTGTAAGGACCTTTCATCTGTTCATCCACAAACATCCCTGGCTCTTCCACTTCCGTTATCTCGGTGATCCAGGAAAGCGGGATTCCCAACAGGGGCCTCACCACATATTCGATCCGCTGACCGCGGTGTATGGGTTTAGGCTCCTCCTTATTCCTGACCCTCAGGTCAAGAAATGGCGGGGTGATGGTGAGTAAATTGCGGGCATCCGAAAAAAATTGCCAGACCTCCTCGATTGTACCGGGGATCATCTGCACACTTTCCAGCCGAAAAATTTTTCCCATTTGCTTCTTTCATCAAACTTAATGCATCAACTTCACGTCGCCATCAGACTTTATTAAAACTGCTACCGCACGCTTATGAATGGAATCCTTAAACCTACCCGTGCCATTTTTATTTTCTGCCTGCTGTTTTCAACCCTGCTATTTGCACAGGACAAAAGGACACAGCTTCCCGGATTCCTGGCCAATTCCTATGCAGGTTTTAATATCGGTTACATCAACACTCCACTATCATCCCGGCAGCTTGAACCGGGCTACGAGGCCGAATCGGTGAGTAATCCCCAACTGGGTGTGCGTATTACGCTGGCAGGTTACCGTTTTAATAAAAATCTTTCCGGGCAGGTCACCTACTGGAAACCGGTAAATTATACCAAATATCACAGCATTAACGGTGATAAAAAAACCTATTCTTCCTGGGTACACCAGGGCACTATGACCCTGAGGTCGCAGGTTCCCATCCGCAAAAAACTTTCTGTATTCGCGGAAGCCGGGTTTGGTATCGTTACCCGCCGCGGCTTCCAGGTAAATGGACTGGACGTAGTGAAAAATTCCACCGATGCCAACCTGGTGCTTGGCACCGGCCTTGAATACCAGGTGAACCGGAACTGGAACATCGTTGCCGGTACCACTTATTCCACTGCAGTGGAAAGATCGCGACAACCCAGCACTGTTTTCCATTCGGCCGGCTTCCGGTACAATCTCCAACCATTACCTGCTGATAAAGTGGAGCGCAATAAAGAGGGTGATTATTTCTTCCCTAAACACCTGGTGCAGGTGGCTTATACAACCAACAGGTTTGGTTACTGGGCCAATGATTTTTTTTCGCATGAATTTCCCATTTACTGGGGCGGCAGGATACAGATCGCCAAAGGCGCTTTCCTGCGTTACCAGCGCAACATCTATCATTCTAAAAAATTCTTCTCTTTTGATGTGGGTACCAGCGTTGGCTGGTGGCAGGGAAGAAACCTGAAAGAAAATGCTTATACCTTTTCAGTCTATCCTTTATTCCGTTTCAGCCTGCTGAGAACAAAACCTTTCGATACGTATTTCAATTATTGTGTGGCAGGACCCAGCTATATCACCCGCACCATGATGGAAGGAAAAAATTCAGGCAGGCATTTTACTTTCCAGGATTTTATGGGTATCGGATTTTTTATTGGCAAACAAAGACATCTGAATGCTGAAGTGATTTTGAATCACTATTCCAATGGAAATATTTTCCCTTTTAATGCGGGGTTGAAAATACCGACGACATTTACGTTGGGGTATGCATTTTAAGGTTTAACCGCAAAGTGCGCGGAGAACGCAAAGATCACGCAAAGTTTATTCGACCCATCTTTGCGTTACCTTGGCGCCCTTTGCGCCTTGGCGGTTGCCTTTCATATACCTCTACCTAGCACAATAATTGAATCTTTGTTCTTCAAATGAGCTACGATCAACTGGCAAGAGCAGAACTGGCCGCCTGGCAAAAAAAAATGCAGCGCCGCCCATCGGTTCTCAACCGCATGAGCAAGAACATGCAAACAAAGATCAACAGCTATATCCCGGAAAAAGTTCATCAGACACTTACACGCATCATAAAGGAAATGATCCGAGGGGTATTGTTTGGTTCGCAGCATACCACCAAAGAACCCAGGCAATACCCTGACCTCATGACCCTTGAAACCTCGGTGATGAAGATCATCGATGGTTATAAAAAAACCGCCGCTGCCGAAGGTGGTGTTACAGGGGCAGGCGGATTTTTACTGGCCATGGCCGATTTCCCGATCCTGCTTGGCATCAAGATCAAACTCCTGTTTGAAATGGCTTCTCATTATGGTCATGATGTAAAAGATTACCGTGAAAGATTATTCATCCTCTATATTTTCCAGTTGGCCTTCAGCAGCCAGGAACACAGGAGAAAGGTGTATAGCCAGATCATCGACTGGGATAAAAAGAAGGAAGAACTCCCTGCCGACATCAACCAGTTCGACTGGCGCAGCTTTCAGCAGGAATACCGCGATTATATTGACCTGGCCAAACTCGCCCAGTTGATCCCGGGCATAGGGGCCGTAGTAGGGCTGATCGTAAACTATAAACTTCTTAAACAGTTGGGCGATACTGCTATGAATGCTTACCGTATGAGGATCTTCCCCCCTGAGCCCCCTGCGCTACCGGCTTCCTGATACTGTCGGCACACTATTGGTATGATATGTTATAGGTCTAACCTATGATGCCTCAAAGTCTTCCTGTGAGCCTAAAACGTGTGTTATGGAAAAGATTTATCTCCTCTTAAGAAACAACGTGGAATCCGGCCCTTATTCGCTCAATGAATTATTAACACAGCAATTAAGGCCTACAGACATGCTCTGGATCCAGGGAAAAAGCACCGCATGGACCTACCTGACCGAATTGGAGCTGAACATACATGAAGAACCTGCCTCGGCAGCAGCGCCTGTAACCCGGCTGGTTGGGGATGAAATTGAACAAAAAGCCGAAGAGATCCGCAAAAGAGCCCTGAATTTTAAACCCAGGTCTGTATATATTCAGCAGGAACCCGCAAGCGAAAAAACTGGAGGTTATACAGGCAGTTACCGCTTACCCGGGGAAGAAGAAATCGAATTCATAGATCACCGTAAAAAAGACAACAGGGTACTGAACGAAGTGGTGATGACTTCGGTGATCATTTGCCTGTTTGCAGGCGGACTTTATTTCGGATCCAGTTTCCTGAAATCAGGAAGAGAGATCATTAGTCCTGCTGCAACCGAGATCGCAGCGGAACAACCAGAAAGCCCTTCCATTACAAGGCCTGCAGTTGCTGCTATTGAGCCTAAGCAGGAACATTCTGTGGCGGAAGACAGCAGTTTCCTGCAAAACCAAACCCTGGTGCAGGCGGAAAATCCAGTAAAGAATTATAACATACCTGCACGTAAACAGGATACTACCCCCGTTATTCCCCAACCTGCGCCTGCCCAGGCTCTTGCTTTGAATGCAAAAGAATTACAAGCAGAACCCCCGGCATTGAAAACAGGTGAAGTGGTTCCGGTAAAAAAAGAAACCGAACCCGTAGTGGCTAAAAAGTCTGCAGCCGTAAATAAAGAAGAAACTCCTCCTAAAAAACAGGATACAGTTGTAACCGATGAAGAAGAGAAGAAAGGACTGGGCAAAGCCATCAGCCGTCTTTTTAAGAAAAAGAAAAACAAGGATGAGCAGAAAGAGGATTAATCTTCATGCGCCACATTCATCTTTACCACACCCGCTTTTTTAAGCAATGCGATAACCGGATAAGTGGGATCGAATTCCCCTTTCTTCGAAGCGAAATTGCTCCTTGCAGGAAATTTATGGTGGTTGTTATGATAACCTTCACCCATCATCAGTAAATCAACCTTGAACAGGTTTTTAGAGGTATTATCAGTTTCATAATTCACATCGCCGTACTTGTGAGCGAACCAGTTTATGATCACTCCGTGTACAGGTCCCATGGTAATATGAATGGGAATCAGCAGGTACCACCAGGCAGAAGGTGCGAACACCACGTAGAACCATACATACACAGCGCTCCAGAGGATCCTTGAATACCAGGTATTGCCCCACCAGTCGAACCCTTTCCAGTCGGGTACATTGCGTGTGAATCTTTCTTCCACTTTCAGCTTTCCGTACATGATGCCTACGTAGGTCACACTGGTACGCCACATCATACTGATGATATTCTTGTCATAAGCCGGTGAATGCGGATCATTCTCTGTATCGGTATAGGCATGATGGATCCTGTGCATGATCGCATAAACCCTTGGGCTCATATAAGAGGAACCCTGGGTGATATAGGCCACGATAAAGAAAAAACGTTCCCAAAACCTGTTCATGGTAAAAGCACGGTGCGCCGCATAGCGGTGCTGGAAAAATGTTTGGGAGAAAAGAGATAAGTACCAGTGAAGTACAAAAAAGATAAGGATCGCTACCATGATTAAAGGAAATACTGCTTTGTAAATTAAAGCGCGGAGTGCCCGCTATAAAGCAGCAAAAATAGGGGTTTGAAGGCTTAAACCAACCGGCCTCAGGCCCGGGGAAGCCACAGTCAGGTTGTTAAAAAAATTAAAAAGGGAAGGGAGGATTATGCAATTGCACGGCCAGGTACATCTTAACCCCACAAACCAGACTTTATGAGGCCCTTCATTCAACCTGCAACGCTGGCACTCTTTCTCTCCAGCCTTTTTCTTTTATCAACATCCCATTCAGAAAAATCTTTAAGTAATAACCCGGTAACCGGCCATAATAAAAAGACGGCCCCAAAGATCCAGGTTGCTATTCTTCTGGATGTGAGCGGCAGCATGGATGGGCTGATAGAGCAGGCCAAACTGCAGTTATGGAATATGGTGAGTGTGATGGGAAAAGCGAAGT
>CAYWSQ010000218.1:0-6513 GCA_964460925.1 uncultured Flavisolibacter sp.
TATCCTTTTCTCCTCAGCAATAACCTCCCTGTCATATGCCCCAGGATGGTTGTGTAGGGATTAGTGATGGCACCCAGCAACCGCTTCATTGCCTTCTCCTCATCCATGTTCTGGTTGCTGTGAATGGAAGTGATCACCAAATCAAAGCCGGCCAGTACTTCGTTACTGTAATCCAGCGTGCCATCGTTGAGGATATCACATTCAATACTTTTAAAAATCCGGAAAGGTGCATATTTTTTATTGAGCTGGTCAATCTCTTTATGTTGCTGCAAAATTCTCTGCTCATTTAAACCATTCGCATAAAATGCAGCCTTGGAATGATCAGAGATCACATGGTATTCAAATCCAAGCCGGATCAGTTCCTTTACCATATCCTCGATAGAGTAGGAGCCATCGCTCCAGGTGCTGTGCGAGTGCACCATGCCTTTTACACTGTTCACCTGTACCAGTTCATCTGCCTTCACCTTTCTTGCAATGAAGTTTTTATCTTCCCTTAAGAAAGGAGGCAGATACGGACTGCCGGCGGCATCAAACACCGCTTCTTCACTGGATTTGTTATCTGGAGAATTGTATTCTTTTTTCCATGCTTCGAGGAATTCGGTACTGCAGCTTGTTTCAAAAAGCAGCGAACCAAAATTATCATCAGTGGCCTGGTGAAAACAAAGCAGCAGGGCATTCTCCGCGCTTACAATCAGCAGGCCATCACGGTCTGTCACCAGTTGCACCTGCTCGGTGATGATATAATTTTTCAGAAGGTCGCCGGGAATGGTTGTCACCCACTCCAGTGTTTCGATCACTTCGAGTTGCCTGCGGTAGGCACCTGTGATCTCCAGCCTGTGGTCCGGGAATTTTTCTTTCAATTTCAGCGTATACGCTTCAGCGAAAGCTTCGATCCGGGCATAGAGATATTTGCCCGCATTTTCCTGCTGGAATTTGATCGCGTTCAGGATGTTGAGCTGGGTCTTTTCACCGAACCCTTTTTTCTCGGCTACCTTATTTTCCTCGCAGGCTTTCGTGAGGGCCTCTATGGTATCGATGTGCATCTCTTTCCAGAGCGTATTAATCTTTTTGGGACCAAGACCTTTGATGTTCATCATTTCAAGAACACCTTCGGGCGTTTTGGTGATCAGTTCCTTCAATGCTTCCATGGTCCCTGTTTCCAGGATCTCCACTACTTTTTTTCCAACACTGTCACCAATACCCCTGATGGAAAAGATTTTGTGATGGGGCATGCCAGCAAGTTCTTCCGGCAATTTTTCAATAGCAAAAGCAGCGGAGGCATAGCTCTTCGATTTGAAAGCATTCTCACCATGTATGTCCATGAGTTTGGAAAGCAGCGAAAGCTGATCAGCGATGGAATAGTTGTCCATAAGAATTCAAAAGTAAAAAGTAAAAAGTCAAAAAGCTGATAGATATCAATATGCCTCTTCGCGCCTTTGCTTTCCGCAGCGTCCTTTTCGGCTGGTGTTTCACCGCATAGAAAAGATCAGCTTCCGCTGAAGCTTGTGCCTCCGCTAAAGCTTACGCTTTCTCTGAAGCTTTAGCGCAAACAGTCGGCGGCACGCGGAAGCCTGGCGAAAAAAAGGAGAATACGCAGTAGGTTTGAATCACGAACACTACTTACCGCTTTCCCGTCTAAACGGCCTTACTTTTTGAATGAGGATAGCCGGGAAGTCGGTAAGGCGGTAAGCAGTTGCAAAAAAATCTTCACCTGGTTTTGGCTTTTCCCTTTTACAAAGCTCCCTTTAGGTACTGCCGTACAAAAAAAAGTCCCGGTAAAAACCGGGACTCTTCATATAACCTTTAACTGAGGTCTTATTTTTTCTTAGCCGCTTTTTTAGCGGTAGATTTCTTAGCTGCTTTTTTAGCAGTAGATTTTTTTGCTGCTTTTTTAGCAGTTGATTTTTTCGCTGTAGATTTCTTAGCAGCTTTCTTAGCTGTAGATTTCTTTGCTGCTTTTTTAGCCGTGCTTTTTTTAGCGGCTTTTTTAGCTGTTGCCATGTTTCTTAAAATTTAATGGTTAGTAAAAAAAATATAACGATAGTAAAATTATAAACAAATATTAAACTATCAAATTTTTTACCAACAATTAAATCACAGGCTTATGCACCGGCTTCGGTCGATTCTGAACCTGCAACGGAAACAAAAGTTCTGTTTTGTCTGCCTTTGCGGAATTCAACCACGCCATCAGTGAGAGCGAAAAGTGTGTAATCTTTTCCCACACCTACATTTTTTCCAGGATGATAAACAGTACCGCGCTGGCGCACGATGATGTTTCCTGCAATGGCTGGCTGGCCACCAAAAATCTTTACACCAAGTCTTTTACTGTTGGAGTCGCGACCGTTCTTTACGCTGCCTTCTCCTTTTTTATGTGCCATTTCTTAGAGAGTTTAAATTTCAGAGATTTGAAAAAAATCAAAATTCAAAAATCAAAAATCAAAATCGCTTATGCGATCTCGCTGATCCTGATTTTTGTATAGTGCGTACGGTGACCGTGTTTTTTACGGAAACCTTTCCTGCGTTTTTGTTTGTAAGCGATCACCTTGTCACCCTTAACCTGGTCAAGGATCTCTGCCTGGATCTTCAGGCCTGAATTGCTGAATTTGAGATTGCCGTTGTTGTCAGACATGATAACATCGGAAAACTCAACTTTGTCACCGGCATTGCCCCCAACTTTGGGAACATATAAAGTCTGGTCTTTCTCAACCTTGAATTGTTTACCGGCAATTGTAACGACTGCGAACATAAAAGAATGATTTAGTGCCCGATTTTTCGGGAGGCAAAGGTAAGGGGAAAAGGGGGAATGAAAAAGGGAGGGAGGGAAAATTGTTGAGACGGTCATGTTTTTAACAATTTTGCCTTTGGCTGTTGGCCTTTGGCCATTGGCTGGCAGACAGTTAAAAACAGAACGGTTCTCGCAGGAACATGCCAATACCAGGAAAAAATTCGATAGTTTTTGTCATACCCATAGTCATATGCATATATACCCACCATTCTCTGAACCACCCGCCAATGGCCAAAGGCCAATAGCTAAAGGCCAATAGCCTCTCTCATTTCCGGACATGCCGTTGACATGTCCCTACGCAGACCCTCCGATCTCTGAACCACCCGCCAAAGGCCAAAGGCCAATAGCTAGTGGCCTCTCTCATTTCCGGCCATGCCGTTGCCATGTCCCTACGCAGACCATCAGTTCTCCGAACCACCCGCCAAAGGCCAATAGCAAACAGCCAATGGCCTTTTCCCCCTACCTTCGCAATTCTTGCCATGAAGTTCAAATCATTCTTAGCAAAGCCCTTTGCCTCATATATTTATGCACGTATCCGGAAAGGCATGGGCACTGCCCTGCAGGACCAGGATGCCACGCTGAAAGAGCTCCTCAAAGTGGGCCGCACCACCGAGTTTGGAAAAGAGCATGGGCTGGATAAAGTCTCCAATTACCAGGAATTCAAACAGGCCATTCCCATCCGCGATTATGAAGCTTTCAAACCCTATATTGAAAAAGTAAAGGAAGGAAAGCACAACATTCTCTGGAAGGGTAAACCTATTTATTTCGCCAAAACCTCGGGTACAACCAGCGGGGTTAAATACATTCCCATCAGCAAGGAGTCCATACCCAACCATATCAACACGGCCCGCAATGCCCTGCTTTGTTATATGGCCGAAACCGGGAATACCCATTTCGCTGACGGAAAACTGATCTTTCTATCGGGTTCACCCGAACTGGAAAGGATCGGTGGCGTACCTACCGGTAGGCTCAGCGGCATTGTCAATCACCATATCCCCAAATACCTGCGCAGCAACCAGCTTCCCAGTTATGAAACCAACTGTATCGAGGACTGGGAGACCAAACTCGATAGGATCGTGGAAGAAACCATCAGCCAGGATATGACCCTGATCTCCGGCATTCCGCCATGGGTACAGATGTATTTTGACCGCCTCATGGAAAAAAGCGGCAAAAAGGTGGGAGATCTCTTTCCGAAATTCAGTGTGATGGTGCATGGCGGCGTGAATTTCGAGCCATATAAATCAAGGTTGTTTGAAAGCATCGGAAGGCCCATTCATGATATCGAAACCTTCCCGGCATCGGAAGGATTTTTTGCCTTCCAGGATACCCAGACCGAAGAAGGATTACTGCTCAATACCAACAGCGGTATCTTATTTGAATTTGTTCCGGCCGGTGAGATCTTCAATGAAAATCCTACCCGATTATCATTACACGAAGTAAAAACGGGTGAGAACTATGCACTCATTATTAATAATAATGCGGGTCTCTGGGGTTATAATATTGGTGATACGGTAAAATTTGTGAGCACTAATCCTTACCGATTGGTGGTGACGGGCAGGACCAAGCATTTTATTTCTGCTTTTGGTGAGCATGTGATTGGAGAGGAAGTGGAAAGGAGCATGCTGGCTGCTTCGCAGGAAGCGGCTGTGCATATCCGGGAGTTTACGGTGGCACCGATGGTGCAGCAGGGTGATGGCAAAAGTTACCATGAATGGTTCGTGGAATTTGAAGAGCAGCCAGCCAGCCTGGATGCCTTCGCGGAGCGGCTGAATGAGCTGATGCGCCAGCATAATATTTATTATGATGACCTGATCCGCGGGCATATCCTGCAGCCTTTGAAACTGACCGTGGTGAAGAAGAACGGGTTTATAGATTATATGAAATCCATAGGTAAACTCGGCGGACAGAATAAAGTGCCGCGGCTAAGTAATGACAGGAAATTGGCTGATGCTTTAACTCCTTACACTAATTAGTCTGCTTGATACAGGATCTTTAAAATTTGAAATAGATATAGCCGTTAAGGCGGGAAGGACGGTAAGTAGTGTACTTGTATTCAAAAATATATTACAGGCTCCTTTAGGACAAAATAAAATGTAATGACTCTACTTACCGTCCTGCCCGCCTTAACGGCTAAAAAAACATTGAATAAAATGAAAGTTGGTTTCATGATTGAAAATCAGACCTAAAGTCTTGCAGCTTGTACCTTGCAGCTTGCACCTTCCCTATACCATTTACAAACATTTTATTAATTAACTATCTTGTACTTTTAAATCCAACATGAATCAAACCAATCCTGCAAAAAGAATTGCCATCTTCGGCTCCACCGGCTCCATCGGTGTGCAGGCTTTAGAAGTCATAGAAGCCAATCCCCAGCTATTCTCAGTAGATGTTCTCACCTGCAACAGCAACGACGAATTGCTCGTAAAGCAGGCGCAGAAGTTCAAACCCAATGTGGTGGTGGTGGGCGATGAAAAGAAATACGAAAAAGTAAAACAGGCTCTTTCCAATACTGATGTCAAGGTTTTCGCCGGTGAAAAAGCACTGGCGGAAGTCGCCTCCATGGATATCTATGATCTCATGCTCGCTGCCATTGTCGGTTATGCGGGACTGAAACCCACCCTCAATGCCATCCGTGCCGGCAAAGCCATTGCCCTTGCCAATAAAGAAACCCTGGTAGTGGCAGGTGATATCATCATGCAGACCGCCGTGGAGATGAGGGTGCCTGTGATCCCGGTTGATTCCGAGCACTCCGCCATCTTCCAGTGCCTGGTAGGTGAAGTGCGTAATCCAATAGAAAAAGTGATCCTCACTGCTTCGGGAGGTCCATTTCTTGGAAAGAAACCCAACTATCTTTTAAATGTAAAAAGGGAGCATGCCCTTCAGCATCCCAACTGGAGCATGGGCGCCAAGATCAGCATCGACTCGGCCACACTCATGAACAAAGGCCTGGAGATGATCGAAGCCCGCTGGCTCTTTAATCTGAATGCCAGCCAGATCGAAGTGCTGGTGCATCCGCAAAGCATCATCCATTCCATGGTGCAGTTCACCGATGGCAGCATCAAGGCCCAAATGGGTTTGCCCGATATGAAACTGCCCATCCAGTATGCTTTGGCCTTCCCCCAGAGAATTCCCAATAAATTTCCAAGGGCGGATTTCAAAAAGATCAGGAACCTGACTTTCGAAGATCCCGACCTGAAGACCTTCCGCAACCTGGCGCTGGCCATTGACGCGCTCAAAAAAGGAGGCAACCTGCCTTGCGTGATGAATGCCGCCAACGAGATCGCGGTCTATGCTTTCCTGCGCAACCGCATTGGTTTCCTCGACATGACCGATGTGATCGAAAGAACGATGGACAAGATCGCATTCATTGAAAAGCCCACGCTGGAAGAATATTTCGAGAGTGATGGAGAGGCCAGGAACTTTGCCGCGGATATTATAAAGCTGTAAGCTGCAAGCGGCAAGATGCAAGCTTCAAGCTTCAAGCTGCAAGGTGCAAGACTTTAGATCCAACTTTCATTTGCAATACATCCTTATTCTGGCTCAACTATTTTTTAGCCGTTAAGACGGGAAGGACGGTAAGTAGTTTATACGTTTCATACAATCCTTGGCGTAACCTTCTTTTTCTTCTTCGCCAGCCGAAGCTTTAGCGAAGGCTGGTTTTCTTGGCGGGAAAACCTCACTCGTTAACAGCGAGTTTTAACAATTTGTGGTGAAATCCTGAACCGGAG
>CAYWSQ010000219.1:0-6330 GCA_964460925.1 uncultured Flavisolibacter sp.
GAAACTTGCCGAACAGCAAAGGATCGCTGAAGGCCGCGCCATTCAGTACCAGCGAAAGGATTCAGTGAAAAAGCAGGATGATTTCTTCAACAGCGAATTCCAGGATGAAAGAAGGGATTCCACTTCCCAACTTGGAAGGGTGTTTGAATCGCAGCAGATCGAAGAGGAGCCCATACTCAAATCAGCCAAGCTGTATGAATATCGTCCTCGCAAGTTTTTCAATGAATACGTGGTGGCAGGATTGAACAACACTGTATTTGTGATCAACAAGTACCAGCCTTACCAGAATGGTGCGGGTCCTATTGATCCTTCAAATGGTAATGAACTGAATGGATTGATCCGGATGGGAACGGCTGATCTATTTGAAGACATCAAGGTATCAGGTGGTTTCCGGATTGCTCCCAACCTGCGCGATAACGATATTCTTTTTGAATATACCAACCTGAGAAAAAAACTGGACTGGGGTTTTACCTATTACCGCAGTTCACTTGAAACTGGTTACGACAGTACAGGGCAGATCCTCAATCCTGATTTTGCACCACCGGTGAAGCAGGTCAGCAATTATTACCTGGCCCGCATCAAATACCCTCTCGACCGTGTGAGAAGCCTGCGTTTCACTGTAGGACCAAGACTCGACAGGATCATTTACCCTGCTTATTCCGTTAACAATCTCAAAGGCAAGGATATTAAAAAAACCTATGGCCAGGTATCTTTTGAATATGTTCACGATGATGCTATCAACAAGGCACAGAACATCTGGAACGGACTACGCTGGAAAGCCTATGTTGACTGGTTTACGCAGGTGAGCGATGTGCGCAATACGGAAGGAAGATTTTTGTTTAATGCCGGTTTTGATGCACGACATTACCAGCCTCTTTACCGCAACGTGATCTGGGCAGTGCGTGCCGCGGGTGATGTATCCTGGGGTAACCAGAAAGTGGTTTATTACCTCGGAGGTGTTGACGGCTGGCTAAAACTGAGAGAAAACCAGAAGCTGGATCCGCAAACACAAATGCCAGCAGGTTACCGGTATTTCGATCCGAATAATGTTCCTGATCCTGATGGAGATTATGCGTACCAGGCACTGGCAGTGAACCTGAGAGGTTTCAAACAGAATGCAGCTAATGGAAATAATAATGTGGTGATCAACAGTGAGATCAGGGTGCCGGTATTCAGCACTTTCTTCAACAGGCCTATCAACAATGCCTTCCTGAGAAATTTCCAGCTTGTACAATTTATTGACCTGGGTACTGCATGGAATGGTGCTTATGATAAACTGGAAAGGCCCAACATCGTTTACTCCGATCCATCCGCACCGGGTGTACTGGTGAAGATCAAGGCCGGAGGTGTTGGACCATTTGCAGGCGGGTACGGATTTGGCGCGAGAAGCACTTTGTTAGGTTACTTCCTGCGATTTGATGTGGCCTGGCAAATGGATGGTTTCTTCAGGGGCAGGCCTCAGACCTACCTCGCACTCGGACTGGATTTTTAAGTCTCCATAGTTCATAAGATTGGGCTCTACCAAATGGAAGAGCCTTTTTATTTACAGCACTTTGCTGAGTTTTTTGATAGCCGTATAAATAATCGTCATCAGCATGGTATAACAAAGGATCATCCCCCAGTCCATTCCATTGCGCAAAGGATGAATGAACAGGTAAATAATATCTTTAGCCAATTGCAATGGATTAGCAATCACATCCCAACTGTTGAACCTCAGGTAACGGCCGATATAAACGCCAAGGCCATTCATGAACATTACAGGCAGGATAAAGAACATACCCAGGTTCCGCCCGTAAAATTGTTCCAGCGTTTTTTCCATTTGCCCGACCGAGATCACACCGAAAAGAATTCCGCTCCAGGCAAAGGAAAGCAGCAATGCCAGGTCATACCATAAGGGCACGGATTCATTCAGGGGCAGGTGAAAAAGATCGGTGATGATGTAAAACGCATTTGGGATGAATAACAGCCATGCGATGAATGCCGCGGCCATCAGCAACTTCGATCTTTGTTCCTGCTTCAGCAACCATCCCGAGATCATAAACGGAATAAATGCCAGGAACAGATTCCAGGCCAGGAAAATAAACAGCGGGTAGCCGGTATAAACAAACCGGAATCCAACCAGCGCCATACTGAACATACTTGATATCAATAGCACATGCTTCTCATCGCTGCGTTGCCAGAACATACTTAGGGTCTTCATGAATAAAAGATTTTAGGGATGAAAATGATGGCACCAACGACCAGTGCACAGATGGCCGCCAGCAGTACAGCTCCGGCGGCAACATCCTTTACCAGTTTTATTTGGGGATTGATCTCCCGGCTTACCAGGTCCATAGCTTTCTCAATTGCGGTATTGATCATTTCCGAGATCCACACCAGTGAAATGGTAATGGTAAGTGCAATGGCCTCAATTGTATTTACCCTGAAATAAAAACCCGCGCATAACACCATTAATGTGGCCATTAAATGAATTTTTGCATGCGGTTCGCGGATGAAGAACTGTTTTATCCCGGCCATGGCATAGCAAAAACTTTTCAGCCTTGCAGACAAGGTCCATGGATTTGGATCTTGTGTTTTGAGCAATGATTGCCTGTCCATATTATTGATTTTGATTTTCATAATCATGGTTTTCAACAGCATCATAAAATTGTTTATCGAGTATATAAGTGGTAAAAATGACTGCTACCCAGGCCAGAACACTGCTGGTCATAAAGCCTGATATATCAACCTGGGGAATAGAAATATTCAACAATACTGGCGGTATCAGGATGCACACGCCAATACCCGTATTCCAAAGCCATAATTTGGCATGAGCCTCTGATTTTAACAGGTACAAACCTTTCAACATAAACCATGCGCAAACCAGGAAAGGCAAAGAATAAAAAAAGGTCACTATGATTGAACCCAGGATCATTATTCCAATTTTATCACCACCCTGCAAAACATGATTGTAAATAATTACAATGGCATTCATACATTGGGCAAGCAACCACACATTGAAACCAAATGCTTTTGTGCTCATAGTTTAAAAGTTTCTGCATCCATGTTTATTGGCATTCTACCACTGTATCTTTTTTGAGAAATGCATGATTACACCGAGCGTAATAAATAAACCAATGCTGCCCAGTATCAGGGAGTAATCCTGTAGCTGCAGTATGGTGAATACATAAGTGTACACCAGCATCAGTATGATGGAAAGGATCATGGAAAGCCTGGAAGAATCGAGGATGCCTTTCACAAACCAGGTAATAAGACCAATGGTACACAGTGCTGCGATGACATAAGAAATATTGAATCCAACATATTCTGAAAAAGACAGCAGCAGTGTATAGAACAGGATCAGTGCCAGTCCGATCAGTCCGTACTGGAAAGGATGCACGGATTTTTTATTGGTTGTTTCCAATATAAAAAACGCCGCAAAGGTGAGCAGGATGCACAGCGCAGCATACTTGACGGAGCGCATGGTTTTCTGGTAATCATTTACAGGCACAAACAGGTTGGTACCAAAAGCCGAATTCGCCAGGTTGCCAGGTATCACCACACCTGAGGGATGCAAAGGGTAAATATTAAAAGCATCATTCTTCCACTGCTGTGGAAAACTTCTTTTCTGGGCTACACTTTTCCATTGTGCGGAAAAACTGTCTTTTTTAATATCCGAGGTCATAGGCAGGATGTCTCCGGTAAAGCTGGGATGCGGCCACTTTGCTTTCAGAGAAACCGTGGTTGACCTGCCAACAGGTGTGAACAATAATTGTTCGGAACCACTGAGGGAAAGTTTGATATCAAAATCAGCTTTCATCAAATCTTCCGGTCCTGCCAGTGGCAAAGCCGCATATACGCCTTCTTCGGGTTTGGCGGGAGGGGACGCATCGGTGGAAAACGTTAATGGCGACTGTTTCCATTGTAATTGCACATCTTCATTCAATCCTTTGGTATCGGCGATTGAAATTTTCAGAAAGGCTTCATTCCATAAAACCTGTTCCGGCCTGATACCCAATTTTTCCGGTGAAACCCCTCCGAAATACCCTTTCAACTGGTGTTTGGAAGTGTATAAAAGGACTTTGTAAATGCCCCGGTATTTTTCTTCCGGGCTGATCTCAGAACTGATCTTCAGGTCCTCCGGAAGAAAATAAGCCAGGCTCTTCACGGTTTGTTTTTTATTGGCCGAATCCGGGAGGGATTCATAATAAGGCAATACCAGGAGAGGCCCGGCTACATTTTGCCTGGCAGCCCAGCGTCCGCTTACTTCTGCTATGGCTTCCTTTTGCCTTGCCTCCCTTTCTTCAATAAGTTGTTTTACATAGAAGGCCGGGATCTGCAATATGAGTATGATCATTCCAATTACAAGAGCCTTAACCAGCAATTTGGTTTTGGACCATACATTTTGAACTGTTTCCATGATTGAATTGTTGAATTTTTATTTTTTGTTCGAGTTGGCGTGCGTGGTAATAACAGATGTATAAAGGCAGCAGTCCCGCGAGCCCGAATGAACAGTCGATCAACTGCCAGCCAATGGGAATGCCCCGGAAATGACCTGCAATAAAGGCAAGAGGGAAAACCAGCAGGCAGGCGATCATGCCAAATTGGATGACCCAGATATTCTTAACCGGATCTTTGTAGGGCCCGATAAAAAGGATGGCCAGGATGAAGTGAGCAAATGCCAGCCAGTCGTACCCATACAGCAGGAAGGGGTGGTTGAGGCTGATCTCCCTGTAAGCCATTAAAACTTTATGCAACCAGTAGTAAATTTTTGTTTCAGCAGGCATCCGGTTCAGCAACCAGCTTAGTTCCGCATCTACCGGTATGGCTGTTGCACCGCTCAGGAACAGGGCTGTCATAAAAAACAGCAACCAGAGACGGATGGTACGCAGTGAATTATTCATGATCGTTGATTGATTGAAAAAGTTTTGATATGCCCCTGCCCTGGGAGAACACTGTAACGTAGGCAGCCAGCATTCCCAGTACTATGAGAAACATTGTGTTGCCCGGTAAGGATTCTTCAAAAACAAATGCGGGTATTGAAACTGCGAGTGGTAAGGCGGCAAGCAGCATGATCCAGGCGAAGCCGGTGGGTATGGTCCATCTTTTCAACAGCCAGGTTACGGCATGAACAATCAGCACACCGGGTGAGCTCACCACAAGTGAGATCAGGGCGGTTACCAGCATCAGTTCCGCTGGCCAGTTAAAAAAATAACAAAGGGAAAGCAGTGTGCCCAGTATGATCAGGTTTGATCTTACATATACCCTTGCAAAAATGATGTTGTGATTCATCTGAATAATTATTTAAAAAGCACTTTGTATTACAAAGTATAAGGACAAAAAAAATTATTTGACTCCTTTGATCATTCGCTCCAGCCCCTCAATATGATCCTTGAAAGCTTTTTCACCGGCACGTGTGATCGAATACGTGGTATTGGTCTTTTTCCCGATAAAACCCTTATGCACTTTAATGAAACCACTATCATCCAGGGTTTGCAGGTGCGTAGCCAGGTTGCCATCAGTAACTTCCAGCATTTGCTTAAGGTCATTGAAATTCACTTCATCATTCACCATAAGAATGCTCATCACACCCAGGCGCACCCTGTTGTCGAAGATTTTGTTGAGACCTGATATGGGATTATTCACTGCCATGTTTTATTTACATATTTCCGGTACCATAATCCATCGTCCATAGTCCATGGACCATGGACCATAGACTATTTCCCTCTCTCATATTTCCACCACATCGCAAACCCATAAAGAATATGAAGGACCCCGAAACCCAATGCCCAGAAATACAGACCATAACCTATGAACTGGGTATTGATCAATCCCAGTACGATCTCTGAATATCCCAGGTATTTGATATCGCTTACCGTGTATTTGCTTCCGTTAACCAGTGCCAGGCCGTAAAATACCAGTGTGGCAGGTGCTACAAACCTCCATTCATCATGCTGAAGAAGGGCGAGTATGAAGAGGCCCCCGGTGAGGAAAGGAAGGATGGTGTTGAACATGAGCTGCTTGCTGGTATGGTCCCAAAGCGGCAGCTTTTCCTTGCCAGCCCTTCGCCAGGTAAAAAAAAGGGCCGATACAAAAGCCAGGGCAAGTACGGCAAGGGCCAGGAGAAAAAGGTTGAGGCGCAAATCTGTGAATGCCTGGCCGGTATATCCCTGGTGGGCATACTGGTTATAGTATTCATTGATCCAGTCATTGGCAAACCAGGCACCGGCCAGGGCCCAAATGCCTGCGGCTATGCCACTGAGTCCACTCAATGAAATGAAGCGGCTCGACCGCTGCATCATTTTACGGATATCCTGCAAGGCATCCAGGTGTTGGTTTCGTTCGCTCATA
>CAYWSQ010000220.1:0-6211 GCA_964460925.1 uncultured Flavisolibacter sp.
CTTTTTCCAGAACGTAAATCACATCGGCATGCATGATGGTGGAAAGACGGTGTGCAATGAGAATAGTAATCTGCTCCCTGCTATCGGAGATTTCGCGGATGGTGTTGGTGATGTCTTCTTCTGTTAATGAATCAAGGGCGGAAGTGGCTTCATCAAAGATCAGCAGCCGGGGATTACGCAGCAGCGCACGGGCAATGGAGATCCTTTGTTTTTCTCCGCCTGATAATTTCATTCCTCCTTCACCGAGAATTGTATCCAGCCCTTTTGATGAACGCTGCAATAAATAATCACAGGAAGCCTTGTGCAGGGCCTCCAGCATTTCCTCATCGGTAGCATCAGCTTTTACAAATAAGAGGTTCTCCCTGATGGTGCCGGCAAAGAGCTGGGTATCCTGTGTTACAAAACCGATCTGCCTTCTCAGCTCATTATAACGGATATCAACAGACGCTTCGTTGTTGAAATAAATTTCACCTTCCACAGGTTTGTACAATCCTACCAGCAGTTTTACGAGGGTGGATTTTCCGGAACCCGATGGACCGACAAAAGCGATGGTTTCACCGGTTCTGACCTCAAACCCAATCCCGTCAATCGCATTATGGGCCGCTGTCTTGTGATGGAACACCACATCCCTGAAGCGGATTACACCCAGGTCGCCAATATCCACCGGCTGTTCGGGGCGCTGCTCAATGGGCTTGTTCATCAACTGGTCAAAATTGCTGACTGAGGCCTCCACTTCACGGTAGCTCAAAATAATATTTCCCAGGTCCTGCAGCGGGCCGAAGATGGAAGTGGAAATAAACTGCATGGTGATAAGCTCACCTGTTGACAATTCCTGGCGGAATATGAGCCAGAGCAGGATAAATAATATGGAATGCTTGAGAACACTCAGCGTACTGCCCTGCATAAAGGAAAGAGTGCGTACTTTTTTGACCTTGGTCATTTCCAGCTCAAAAATTTTCAGGGTCTGTTCCCGCAGGCGGCGGATCTCGGGAAAAGTGAGCCCCAGGCTTTTTACAAGCTCGATATTCCTCAGCGATTCGGTAATGACCCCCGACATTTTATTGGTCTCCCGGTTGATTGACCGTTGTGTGGTCTTGATCTTCTTACTAAGCAACCCGGTGAGTGAACCTAGCACCAGGATACCGATCACAAAAACAGGAATGAGCATCCAGTTTTTCGTAATAGAATACCAGATGAGGAAACCCATACCGATAAGGGAAGAAAAAAGAATATTGATGAAGGCGTTGATGAATTGCTGGGTATCATTGCGCACCTTCTGCAAAACAGAAAGTGTTTCACCACTTCTCTGCTCTTCAAATTCCTGGAATGAAAGACGAAGGGTTTGTTTGAGCCCGTCGTTGAAGATCTGCATACCAAATCTCTGCACGGCAAGCCTGGTGAAATATTCCTGGAAGGATTTACCTACGCGTGCAAGGAGTGCTACTGCAATGGCAATCCCAAGCCATTTCAATACACCCATTGTCAATTCATCCTGGCTGCGGTTGCCGGGGTTGGTGGCATAATCGTCAATGATCTTTCCGAAGATCAGGGGATCAACCAGGTTAAGCAACTGGCTGAAGCCGGCCAGGAGTAAGGATAAAAGGATAAGCCCCCGTTGAGGCCTCAGATACTTCCATAAGATGCGCATACTGGAATTTAGTCAAAAAACGGACCGCATGAGGTGGATTCACTTCTTTGGTGGTGGCACATCCGGAGGTTCGGGCGCTTCTTCCTGCACAGTAAAACTTATTCTTTCGATAGTAACCTCTCCTATTGTTGTTACAGATTCAACTCTTGTAGTTGCCGTGCTATCATCCTGCACAGCAAATTTCCTGATCAAATCAGCCTGAAGGCTGATGATGGCAGGTGACACCCGGTTGAAACCTGCTGATGCCTCAGTATGCAGAACATACTTGCTCTCCCCGGCAAACAGGGAAGCAAAGTATGTTCTGAGTTCAGCATCCGGAATGGATTGGGTATCCAGACCAGATTCGTAAAGAAATTTCCTGGCGTCATTTATAGTTTGATTATTGTAGGAGCGATCCAGTGCAAGGTACCTGACATCGCTAATTCCAGGCATTGCTTCAAGGCCTGAGATAATTTGATGAATTTTATCTTGTCCCTCTTTCAATGAATACAAATTTTTATTCTGTCCATTGCTACCATAACCCATCATAATTTTCGATGAATCCATTATGTGGATCAGCTTTACCAAGGAATGATCATCATCCAGGGCCGAGGAAAAAGACAGCAGGTAATCTATTCCATTCATATGCGGCATTTCTACATCTTTATCCAATTTGCCCGGCCTGGTGTTGCAGGTAAAAATATAGGCACAGCATATTAATAAAGCGTGAAATTTAAATTTAGGAATCATATTTATCTTATGAAACTGAAAAGTCTCATATTGTAAGTTACAAAGTACAAGAAGTTCTATAAACAAAGAATATAAACGCAAAGGGCGCTAAGAAAAGCAAAGTACGCGAAGAATGTTCGATCCAACTTTGCGTTTTCTTTGCGCTGCATCCACAATAAATTAACGAAGACTGTTCCTTAGCGCGCTTTGCGGTAAGTTTTCTTACTGGGGCAGGGATTATCTGCGCTGACGTCCCCACATGTAAGCAATCACAAGAAGAAAAAAGATCCAGAGAATTTGTAGAGCTAATAAAATCCTGGAGAAATAATTCAACTCAACACCTAGCTCTTGTGGGTAGCCATCCCCATGCCCTGACAGGGGAGGATAAATAGTCCAGCTATTCAGAGAACCCAACCAGGTACCGGCAAGGCCAAAGAAAAGGATCAAAACAATCCCCGCGATCAACAATAAAATATTGGGTAAGGTCCTGCTGAACTTTTTCAGGGCTTCAAGAATAAAAAAAACAAAGAAGGATATCACTACAAACAGAAAGATGAAAACATGCTCAGCAGCCAGTATTAAATAAGTATCATGAATGTGAATATCAAGAGTGGACTCCCGGGTCGGCAGGCCCAGGAAGATCCTGCATATCAAAAGAGTAATAACAAAGGCAACAGTCAGCGATATAATATCCTTTAGGATGTTAGTTCGGCCCCCCGACCCCCCTGGGATTGATAAGTTCATCAAGTAAATCTTTTTTTGTTTTATTCATGTATGATGGAATGACTTCTTTCCAGAATTCTGATTCTTTGTTTTGCGGAAGGTTTGCCACCAGGTTTTCAAGGACCCTATTGGCTTTAACCGGATCTCCAAGCATTACCATGATATTGGCCTGCACAATGGTTAGCCCGATCAGCTCACTGGAATTTGTAATTGTATCCTGCACCCGTTTAGAAAGATCAAGAGCTGTGTTGAAATGAGACCTCGCAGCAACAGTATCACCGGTGATTTCATTTAACATCCCCCCGGAAAAATGAAAATAATATTCACCCGGGCGTAACTCCAACAGCCTGTTGACTGTTTGAATAGCTTTTTCGTATTCCTTCAGCCGAAAAAGAAATCCCAGTTTATTGGAAAAACAATTAACGCAATTGCTGTCAATAGAACTGGCCTGGTCAAGCAGTTCTATTGCCTTCCTGGCACTGTCCGGGTTATCATACCTCACCAATTCCAATGCCTGCTTATTCAATTCCAGTGCCCGGGGATCTGTCTGTTTTTGTGATTTAGAATTGCAGGCATAAGCACAAAAAATAATCAGGAATAATGATGGTAAATATTTCCAGTAAAGTGAAAAAAAAGTCCACCGTTTCAGCACCATCTGCTAAAGTTAAAGCACCTTGCTATTCAATTGTCAATTACAAGAATGACTTTACCATTTAAGGAATACATCCGCGACTGACTGGTGTACTTCCCGGGCCAGCATGTCGGCAAATTCACTGTCGCTGAGCTCTTCCTGGTGCAGGCGCAGTGCTTTCCATAATTTATTTAATACTTCCTTTCCTCCCGCATTATAAATTTCCTTTGCGGCTGAATGAAAACGGGACTGGTACCACCCATAATTTTTTGGACCCATTCCCAGGGTCTGGTAAAGCTTTTCAAAATCTTCCAGGCTCGTAAACTTATATTCTGCAGTACCGGCTCCCACTACCATATCGGGGAAGGCTTCCAATGCCGGTAATAGACCTGGCTGTTTTTCCGCCACATAAGTATGCAGCATGATATTGACAAACAATTCACCCATCCAGTGCCGGTGCATTTTGAGTCCTGCCTGCGAAGTATAGGAATGTCCCAGTTCATGCAGCGCGAGCAGGTCAAAAAACGGCATCATGCTGTAACTGTTGCCAGCATTTCCATAAGCCTTTTTGATTTTCCCGGCTACAGACGAAGGGATCTGGTCCGGCGGGGGTAAGAAGCTTCGCCAGAAATCATTATCCTCCGCGGCTATAGCCAGTCGGCCCTGGTCTATATTATGAGGGAAGCCATAAACATCATGCAGGGGCTGAGCTGCTATACTTTTCCAGTCCTGCGGCGCCAGTATGTAAAGTGTAGCGCGGGGTGTAAAATTCAATTCATCCTGGAAAAACTTTCCAGCTCCTTCCATGAACCCGGCAATTGATTTTGCCCTGGCTTCATGACCCTGGCTATAGTAATATGCCTGGGTATAACCCTTTAATGCCACAAGCTTTTTATGAGCAGACAGTGTATCCTGAGAATCCTGTCCCAGTACAGGTAAAAAGAAAAATGAAATAAAGGACAATGCCGTGGCGCTGCGAAGCAGTTGAAATTTAAATCGGGGAGATATCATGGTTTTTTATTTCAAAGCTAGCAGGGACAGGTGCCGGCTTCATAGTATAAAACAGACATCTCAGGCTTTCAGGTCTTTTTGCATCCGGAGAGGTGTAGCATACAGTTCCTGTTCGATAACAGTGGGATTTACCCCTGCAAAAACTTTGAAATCCCTGATCATATGCATCTGGTCGTAATAACCCGCAGAATGAGCAATGTGAGTCCAGCTCAGGTAGGGAAAGGATTCGTGCATCCTGTAGGCTTTAGAAAATTTAAGGATACGGGCATAGGTTTTTGGATTCATGCCAATCCGTTCCTTACATTTTCTTTCAAACTGCTTGAGGCTAAGGCAGGAAAGCGAGGCCACAGTATCGATGGCAAGATTCCCATCATGTTTCAATAAACTTAAGATTGCATCATCAAAAGGAAGGTGATCCCGCACAGAGCCGGCCTGTTGCAAAAGGAAGGTCTCCACCAGGTGTTTGCACTGCTCCAGGTCTTCCGTGTTTTTCAATTGTTCATTCAACCTGCGCATAGACGCTCCAAAAATTTCACAGGCATCAAAACCACTATCAAACAACCGGTGCATGGGGATACCGAGCATGCGGTACATGCCTCCCGGTAAAAAATCCACACGGATGGCACGCAACTGTCCGGCCACCATGATATTGACACGGGAGAATTGCGGCCCGATCAACACAGTTTCAGGCTGCGTTTCAAAACCACCTGTCCTGCTCATGGCCACAGGATGGTTGCAATAAAAAATCAGGGAATTGAAGGGAGTGGGCGGGTAGGGAGTGGCTACACTCAATGCACCAGGTAAAACAAAATGAACCGTTGCAAGACTCAGTACATATTGTTGCAGGGATGGGTGTGGTATGTATTGTTTTACCTCCAACGATGTTTCATTTAAAATCCTCAAAAACAGAAAGTGAAATTACAGAGACTGAATAGCGCATATAATTCATCACTACTTCCCGACTGTGATATCCTGCAGCTAGTTCACCAGGTATGATCTCAGCATTTGTATAAAATCCCCAGTTATTTTTTTGATCTCCTGGTAATTGCCAGACTTTTCGCTGCTTCCTTCTTTAAGGTATAAATTCCTGTTTATTTCAAGCATGATAGATTGAATATTTTTTTCCTTCTGATAATATTTCAATGGTACAATGGAACCCTTGTAGGGCCAGTCAATACCCAGTGAATAACCAGCATTTTTGAAAAACTCAACTGACAGATCAACAAGTTTTTGAGGTGTATGACAGGGATCGGTTCCTATATTAAAATCCGGCCTGACCGGGTTCTGGTCAAGATCCCTTTTCAAAGGCATGGCAGGAAAAGAATGACAATCGAGGATTAAAGCCTTTCCAAAAAAATTCAATTGATGATCAACGGCACTGGTTAATTTATTATGATGCGGCCAGTAATAATCATTCAATATCTTTTCCTTCAACTCCACGCTTACGTTCCGGATCATGTTTCCCTCATCATCCTTTTCATAAAGCACTC
>CAYWSQ010000221.1:0-6210 GCA_964460925.1 uncultured Flavisolibacter sp.
TATTAGTCATTGGCGATTGGATTAAATCTTTAAAGAATGGAAATCGTGATGAGTTGACGCATTTGATGTAAATACTTACCGTCTTCCCGCAGTGTCAGCCGTCCGCGTGCCGCTGAAGCTTTAGCGGAGGCGCAAGCTTTAGCGAAGGCTGGTCTTCCCGGTTAAAAAACTTTATGATAATGAAACGTTTGAAAAAATGAACATACTTTTTTTACCTCCCAATGCAAATACCATACATGCAGCCCTGTTCCTTTTGAGAATCATGACGGGTTTGATCATGTTTGTTGCGGGAGCAGGCAAGGTAATGGGATGGTTTGGAGGATTTGGGATGGAACAGACACTGGTGATGTTCAAAACCGGGATGAGCCTCGCTCCTTTCTGGGTTTATGTTAGTTGTTATACCGAATTCCTTGGAGGTGCTTTGTTGATGCTGGGATTTCTGACCAGGCCCGCAGCGCTGTTTGTATTCATTAACATGCTGGTCGCTGTAATCATTCACGGCACAGATAAATTTTTCTTTGGCGGTGGGGCCTATCCCAGCCTGATTATGATCTGCGCATTGGTATTCCTGCTATGCGGTGCTGGTGCGTGGAGCGTGGATGGAGTAGTTTATAGTTCAAAGTTGAAAGTTCAAACACGCGGCCTGACGAGCGATCAGCCAAAGGCCAACGGCCATTAGCTAAAAGCCTTCTTATGATCGAAGTATTTAAAACCAACGTAGAACAATTCACAGATGCCGGTCGTATCATTGGCTGGTTGCAGGAACACCTGCCGCAATCAAGGATCAATTTTGATCTTTGGGATTGTGATAAAATTTTGAGGGTAGAAGGCCAGGACCTCGAACCGCAAAGGATTGTGGCCCTCGTGGAAGCGAAGGGATTTGAATGCTCTCCGCTTGAATGAATTATGCAGCAGGGCATTCATATCAATATTATGGGTAACAGCCTTTTCAACCTAAACGCAGCCATTCATGCACCGGTTGATGTGGTGTTCAGGGCATGGACAGATGCGGCAGTGGTAAAACAATGGTGGGGACCTTACCGTTTTACGAATCCTGTTTGCCTTATAAATGCCAGGACAGGCGGAAGAATTCATATTGAAATGACCGCGCCGGATGGTATCGTGTTTCCGATGAATGGTATTTTTCATGAAGTGAGGCCTTTTACTAAACTGGTTTTTACCACTATGGCTTTTGAAGACCATGATGGAAATGAACTATTAGAATACCTGCATACGGTGAGTTTTGAAGAGATGAATAAATTTATGACCAGGGTTTCGATGCAGTCGGAAATTATGCGTTTTGTTCCTGAAATCAATTGCGTGATGGATGGGATCAGGGAGGGATGGGTGCAGAGTTTTGAGAAGCTGGACAAGCTTTTGAGAAGCTTTTAGCTGTTAGCTATTGGCCATTGGCGAGAGGCTGTAGTGCATATAACCCATTCAGACTCTACTTACCGCCTTCCCGCCCTTGTTTTCACTATTAGAGAATTGCCGGGAAGACCAGCCTTCGCTGAAGCTGCGGCTGACGCAGCGGGGAAGACGGTAAGTAAAGGCTGATTTTTTTGTAAAACCTTATATTAATAATAATGAAAAAAAATATACCGGCTACAGTTGATGCCTACATCAGCGACGCAAAAACCGCACACAGATCATTACTGAAAGAATTACGCAAAGCCATTCATGAAGCGGCACCGGAAGCCAAAGAACTGATCAGCTACCAGATCCCCACCTTTCAGCAACACGGCCCCATATGCGCATTTGCTTCTTTCAACAATTACTGCAGCCTATTTTTAATGAGCACTGACATCCTTAAAAAATTCGAAAAAGAATTGGAACCTTACTTCATAAAAGGTGTCACCATGCATTTCACCACCGAAAACCCTATACCCCTTACTCTTGTAAAAAAAATGGTGAAGCTGAAAGTGAAAGAAAATTCACTTCAGCATAAAGAAAAAACAAAAACCAAAAATCTAATGAAAGAAAGTTCTACTGACGAGGATAAAGTCAAAACCTACATGAAGATCCTCGAGCATCCGCTCAAAGCTGAGATTGAAGCCCTGCGGAAAATCATTTCAGGTTCTGATAAAAAGATCCGTGAGCGGATCAAGTGGAATGCACCCAGTTATTATTACGGGGAAGATATCGTCACTTTCAATCCGCGTATCTCCAAACATGTACACCTGGTCTTTCATCACCCTTTTATCACCCAGATCAAATCAGAATTGCTGGAAGGTGATCATAAGGACAGGAGGATGATGTATTTCAAAGACATGAAAGAAGTGAAAGCCAATAAAAAAGAACTGCAGCGCATCATGAAGGAAATGGTGGCGCACCTTGATCAAAAATAATCTTCAAACAAAACCAACAATTATGGCCCGGCAGATTTTCGTGAACCTTTCCACCAAAGACCTCGAGAAGGCAAAAAAATTCTATACAGGAATCGGCTTCAGCATCAATCCCCAGTTCACTGATGAAAAAGCTGCCTGTATCGTGATCAGTGATACTATTTATGTCATGATCCTAAATGAACCTTTTTTCAAAACCTTTTTAAGAAAAAAGGAGATTGCTGATGCAGGCAAAGTAACTGAATCACTTACGGCGCTTTCAACGGAGAGCCGTGAAGAAGTAGATGCCATGGCTGATAAAGCACTTCTTTCCGGCGGTTCGGTATTGAGGGATCCTGAAGACCATGGATTCATGTATACCCGGAGTTTCCAGGATCCGGACGGGCATATCTGGGAAGTTTTCCATATGGACATGAGCAAGATGCCCCAATCCTGACAATCGATCAAAGTTCATGATCAACCCTGGTTATCCTGAAGAGGCCTGCCGGCAATATTATTGGCGGCAGGTTTTTCAACCAGCTTTACCTGTTCAAAGGGCACAAGGATTTGTTGTCCGCCGGGCAGTTCAGCGATATAACCCCTGGCCGTTACTGCCAGCGGCATCAACAGGGTTTTTGCGGGCACTGAATAGTTGGCTGTTTTTAGAGCACGGGATAATTTCAGTGCCCTTGCAGCAATCTCCTTCTGTGGGATCTTAGCCGCCTTCTGCTCTTTTTGATCTACAAACTGAAGCGGATCAATGGCACCTCCATAAGTATAGATGCCAAAATGCAAATGCGGTGGAGTGGTCTTTGCATTGCCTGTGTTTCCTACCAGTCCAAGCACCTCTCCTTTTTTCACAAACTGTCCCATGGATACGAGTTGCTCATCAAGGTGTGCATAGTATAAAGTGATATTCTTATCCTGTACACGCAACCATACCGTTTTTCCTCCAATGCCGCCTTCCTTCACTGAAGTGATATAACCATCAGCGGCTGCGACCACAGGTGTACGTTTAGGCGCGAAAATATCAATGCCTTCGTGGCTGCGTTTGCCTCCATCCCTGTCAGCACCCCAGAAACTGCCGATACGGGCCTTATTTCCCGAAACAGGAAATCCAAGTGAAGGACCGCTGGTGATGGCCAGTTCATAGTCTCCTCCTGCCAGGAGTTCGGGTTGAAGGCGAAGGATATAATTGCCTGTTTCTTCAATATCATAAGTGAACGAAGAAGCACCGGTGTCTGCTGTTAAAACAATACCCGGACCATTAACATCTACTTTGAAAAGATCGGCATACATCACCTTGCCGGCACCAATCAGGCGGTCTAATTTGAAACGAAGCTGCTCTCCTCTTTTAGCAGTGAACCTGAGTCCGAGTGAACGGGGCTGGTCCATATCAAAATGGCCATCCTGGGCATAAGGGAGGGAAATGTTAACGGGTTGTTGAATTGCTTTTTCGGAAGCTTGTTTCCAAAGACGGCCTTCAGGGCTGTCTTCTATTTTATCTTCATAATTCTCCCTCGGCGTTTGTTGTTTGAAGATTTTATTGGCAACAGAAGTGCAGGAAACAGTAAAAAAGGCGAACAGTAAAAGGACGGTGGACAGTTTTTTCATAGTATGCCCGGTTTTTGCAAAAACAACGCCGGGAAAGGTGAAGAAAGTATTAAGGTAGATGGAAGTCAAAAGTTAAAAGTCAAAATTCAAAAAGAGTTCACGTAAAAGCTTAAGTGAGGGAAGGTAGCCGGATGTCCGGACAACTATTTGAACACGATACGCTACTTACCGTCTTTCCGTCTTCCCGGCCTAGCTTTTATAATTGAGAAAATAGCCGGGAAGGCGGGAAGACGGTAAGTAGTTGTTGAAAGAAAAATGCTTAATAAAGTCTCAGGCCAAATTTAAGTTACAAGCCTCCATCTCTGCGCGATCTCCTTTTCATTTGCCAGCCATCAGTGTGCCGCTGATGCTTTAGCGAGGCGCAAGCTTCAGCGAAGGCTGGTCCTTTTCTTGGCGGTAAAAAAACTCACAGTACTTTGTTGCTCTTAAGCCAAAGGCCAACAGCCATTAGCCAATGGCTTCCCTACGCTCCATGCCTCGGAATTTCGAAACCCTTCAGCTTTTTGAACATCTCCGTCGCGTATTCATCAGTCATGCTGCTAAGATGGTCGAGAGCGCTCATTACTTTTTCATACTTCGATGAGGCTTCGCGGAATTCAGTGAACTGGTAAGGAAATAATCCCAGGATCTTCTCTTCCTTATGGGAAGGTTTTTCTTTCAATAAGGCCGGCACAAAAAGTTCCAGCAATTCAGACATCACATTATAACCTGCAATCTCCACCTGCACCACGGTATCGTGGCCATAGATCTTTTTAACAGAAAGTTCCTGGATATTTCTCAATGCACCTGCAGCAGGTTCAATATCATCCACCAGGCTGTTATTATAATTTCCCTGGAGGATCATTGCCTGCTTTTGTGCGAATACTTCCGCAGAACTGTTCACAAGCTGGTTGATAACCCTTGCCCGCATGAAGGCAATCGCTTCATTGGTATCAGTGATGGATTGATAATAACCAAAGGTTTTCCCTGCACCATTTTTATCTATATCCAGCAATACCTGCATATAGGCATCTTCCACTTCCTTTGTGCGCAGGATGCCCAGCCTGTGTGCATCTTCCATGTCCACAATACTGTAACAGATATCATCGGCCGCCTCCACGAGGTAAACAAACGGATGCCGTTTGTAAATTAATGGCTCACTGCTTTCCCTGATCATTTGCAGGGTTTGCGCGATCTCGTCAACCGTGTCTTTCTCCGACTGAAAGAAACCGTATTTTTTACGGTGCCTGGATTTTTTATCAACCGCAACGGATTCGCAGGGATATTTTAAGATAGAAGCAATGGTGGTATAGGTCAATCCATACCCACCCTTGAATCTTCCCTTGAAACTATGGGTAAGTACTCTCACAGCGTTGGCATTGCCTTCGAAAGCAGTAAGATCACTCCATTCTTTATGGGTGAAATGTTCACGCAGTGATTTCCCTTCTGTTTGCTCGCCCGCATGTTCAATAAAATAAGCGCTGATGGCTTTTTCACCCGAATGGCCAAAGGCGGGGTTACCGATATCATGAGCAAGACATGCCGCGGCGATCACGTTGGCCAGTTCGTAACGGTAGAACTCATAGGCTTCTTCTTTATGCCTGAGTTGCTCACTTATTTTTTCTCCGATGATCTTGCCGAGGGAGCGTCCCACCGAAGCAACTTCGAGGGAATGGGTAAGGCGGTTATGGACAAATGCGGTTCCGGGTAAGGGAAAGACCTGGGTTTTGTTTTGAAGGCGGCGGAATGCGGAAGAAAAGATCAGCCGGTCAAAATCTCTCTGGAAACCTGAACGCGTGCCGGTTGGCACTTTATCTGACCCGACCCTTTTCTCTGTGAAAATATTCTCGAATTGCATGGCGGGTAAATGTACGAAGCGAATGGCTAATAGCTATTGGCCTTTGGCTTGTGAGTCTTTCACCGCAGAGAAAAGAGAACCAGCCTTCGCTAAAGCTTGTGCCTCCGCTAAAGCTTCAGCGACACGCGGATGGCTGGCGAAGAAGGAGATAGTGCAGAGATTTTGCATTGAGTACACTATTAACGTCTTTCCGTCCTTCACGGCCTTGCTTTTATCATGGAGAAAATAGCCGGGAAGGCGGCTTTGTCCGCCGAAGCTTAGCGAAGGAGGGAAGGGCGGTAAGTAGTGGCTAATTATCATGCAATCATCAAAGGTTTTAAACAGATCCCAATTTCGAAACCTCTAAAACACTTAACATCCACAACAACTACTTACCGCTTCCTTCCCGGCTATGACTTTCTAATTTATTATTTAAGGCTTTAACAGAATTTGTTT
>CAYWSQ010000222.1:0-6195 GCA_964460925.1 uncultured Flavisolibacter sp.
GAGAAAATTGTCAATGCTATAGACCTTCCAGAACAGGGGGGCAGCATTTCTGAAACTGGCGACGACATTACTGATAAGGGGGGCGACACCCTGCCAACACCGCAAATAGACACAACTCCCAAAAAAATCATTCAGCCGGATACTACAAGGAGAAGGAAAGGGCTGATCCTCCAAAAAGCTAACTAGTATCCTTTATTTTTACAGCCTAATGAAGCTGTATGAATAAAGTATTTGAAAACGCGGAAGCGGCTCTTCACGATATCAAAGACGGTGCTACACTGATGCTAGGAGGCTTTGGCCTCTGCGGCATCCCTGAGAACAGCATCAATGTGCTGGTAGCAAAAGGGGTGAAAAATCTTACCTGCATTTCCAACAATGCCGGGGTTGATGATTTTGGTCTCGGACTCCTGTTGCATCAAAAACAAATCAAAAAAATGATGAGTTCCTACGTTGGCGAGAATGCTGAATTTGAAAGGCAGTTGCTCAGCGGGGAAATGGAAGTGGACCTGATACCGCAGGGAACCCTGGCTACACGCATCCAGATGGCCGGCATGGGCATACCTGCTTTTTTTACACCGGCAGGTTATGGAACAGAGATCGGTGAAGGAAAGGAAGTAAGGGAATTTGATGGAAAAAAATATCTGATGGAGCATGCGCTGTACGCTGACTTCGCGATTGTAAAAGCGTGGAAGGGTGACCGTTATGGCAATCTCGTTTTCAGGAAAACAACCCGAAATTTTTCCACTTCCATGGCAAAAGCCGGAACAGTTACCATTGCCGAAGTAGAAGAATTGGTGGAACCTGGCGAATTGGATCCTGACCAGGTACATGTTGCCAGTGTATATGTTCACCGCATCTTCCAGGGGAAAGATTACGAAAAACGCATAGAAAGAAAGACCGTCCGCCTGGAAAACAAATAGGGTTGACACGATGCTTTCGCTTCACTATTCATTTGAACTCATCACCAATTATTACATCAACAAATGGCTTTAGATAAATTCGGAATCGCAAAACGTATCGCGCAGGAATTAAAAGATGGCATGTATGTAAACCTGGGCATTGGCATACCAACCCTTGTCGCGAATTATATACCTGAAGGCATGTTCATTATGCTGCAGAGTGAGAATGGCATGCTGGGCATGGGCCCTTATCCCACCGAAGCGGAAATGGATGCTGACCTGATCAATGCTGGAAAAGAAACAGTGACCACCTTACCGGGCGGTGCGTTCTTCGACAGCGCGGAAAGTTTTGGAATGATCAGGGCTGGAAAGATTGACCTCACTGTGCTTGGTGCTATGGAAGTGAGCGAGACCGGTGACATTGCTAACTGGAAGATCCCTGGTAAAATGGTTAAAGGTATGGGCGGCGCAATGGATCTTGTAGCAAGTGCCAGGAATATCATTGTAGCAATGATGCATACCAATCCCAAAGGCGAATCGAAATTATTACCTAAGTGCACGCTTCCATTAACGGGTGTGGGTTGTGTAAAAAGAATTGTTACGGAACTGGCAGCACTTGAAGTAACAGAACAGGGATTTAAATTATTGGAAAGAGCGCCAGGTGTGAGCGTGGAAGAGATCAAAGCTAAGACCGCGGGCAGGCTGTATGTGGAGGGAGAGGTGCCGGAGATGAAGTTGTAAGCTATTGGCCATTGGCTGTGTTCCGGAGTGTTCAATTAGCTTCGAGCTATTAGCTGCGAGCTGCGAGAGGGCGGTTCAAATTCCAGAATGGCTGTTATATACCCACATGGAAAAAGTAAAATTATGTTTGCATAAAGTCTTGCAGCTTGCATCTTGAAGCTATCGTTTACAAGGAATCAATATCTTTCCTCATGCTCAAGAAATGTTCAAAATGCGGGGCTGAATTTTCCTGCGGTGCGAATGAAGGAAAATGCTGGTGTATGGAAGTGCAACTTACAACAGAAATGCTCGCCATTTTGAAAACGGAATATGATGATTGTCTTTGTGATTCATGCCTGAAGGAAATGAATATGGCAAAACCTATTCCCCCGGATAAATCCCGCGGTAATTAAACGGTCGTACTGGACATCAATCCACCCACTTCAAATTTAGACCAACACTGAAAGAAAATTTTTTATCGGTGAATACAGAAGGATGTGTCGTGTTTTCACCCAGTTCACCCATCAGCTTAGAGGTGACAAAATTCAATTCTACATCAACTGGTAAAGCGTTTTTTGTCAGCTTTTTTACCGGTATCCGGGTACCATAGCCCCAGGTGAAACCTGCTTTATTCTGGGTAACCCATGCACCTCCGGTAGCTGTAGTGCCACTGGGTCTTTTCTCTGAATAATACCCGATTCTTAGACCAATCCTGTCAAAAAACCAGGCCTCTGTTCCTATACCTATATGTGAATTACTCAAATGATTTTCATCCTGGGGATCCTTACCTGCCAGCACATCTCTCACCTGGAAATTCAAACTAAGATCTACCTGCTTCGGCGTTTGAGAGAAGTATCCAAGTTTGCTGGCAAAAGGAACATTGAGAGGAACTGAAAATTTATAAGCTGCGCCCGCATACGCATGGATGGGAATATCCCTGAAATGCCTGTAATCCTCGTATTTAACGGTGATTTTATTTTTCATGGCCAGGTTGATAAAGCTGGCAGCCAGCCTGATCTTCTGGTTCCTGATCTTATCTGATTTAATCAATCCGACATTCCGGTCATAGATAGCGCCGGCAGAAAAAAGCAGGGAAGAAGAGGTAGTATGACCAGGAACGGATTGGTCAATAAGATAGTTGGCTGCCGCTCCTAACTGTAATCCCGGTATAACCTGGTAGGCCACATTGGCTCCGTACATGGTTTGCGTGCGTTTATCAACATTTTCATTAAAACTTCCAATGATGGTTGTCCAGACAGGATCCTTGTCAATCCACTTAAAAGTGCTTAGTCCCACGGCAATACGCGGATTAATTCTGAATGATATTCCTAAGAAAGGGTATTTGGACCCCGGACGCACCGGATCGCCGGAGGAATAATTTACATGCAGGTTGATTTTATCCCTGACTGGTCCTATGCTCGCGGGATTATAGAAAGCCACTTCAATTCCATCCTGGGTGAGGGTTGTCCTTCCCATTCCACTGGCTTTGGCACTCGTCAACTGCTGGTAGAATAATCCGAAATAATGTGTTGGCACATAATATCTTAATTGAGCCTGGCTATACAGGGAGCACGCAACCAGTAAAACAAGGTTAGTTAGTTTTCTCATTCGTATAGTTTTGTAAACTGCATCGAATCAAATTGAAATTGTCATCAGGAGTGGGGGCACCATCGTGCTGAGATGCTAAATAATTTCAATTCAGAAAGCTCTTTGGTAGTGACTCGTTTGAATAGCCGGGAGAATTTTCAAAATCCATTCCAGGCAGAAAGTGATTAATTTTGAAAATACTGCAAATGCAGCCGGGATAAAAGCAGCCGCATAATAACTTCTATTGACTCTTATGGCAAAAAAAAATAAAACTGCGCAAACAGAAATACAAGTCAACGATTTCATTGAATCTTTCGTAGAAAGTGAACAGAAAAAGGCAGACAGCTATCAATTGATAGAGCTGATGCAGCAATGGTCGGGGTTTCCACCAAAAATGTGGGGGCCTTCGATTATAGGATTTGGAAGTTATCATTATCAATATGCCAGTGGGCATGCAGGTGATGCACCACTGATTGGCTTTTCTCCGCGTAAGGCTGCATTTTCATTGTATGTCTTTTCACCAACACAGGAAAATGAGCATTTGCTGGATGGCCTGGGAAAATTTAAAATGGCAAAGGCTTGTATTTATGTAAAGCGTTTATCCGATATCAATATTCAAACCCTGGAAACGCTTTGTAAAACAACAATAGCCTATATAGGTGAACATCAAGAATGTGCCTGCCACCAACAGCCCAGAGCCGTTCAATAAATTTAGATCGGCTTATCTGGGTCCCTTGTTTGAATGAAGGAAAAAAAGCTGCCTGTATAAGATATTTGAATGGTTCCGAACAAATATATTGTGGCAGGTATCAATCCTGGGAAGAAGCTTTAGTTGTTTTGAGAAAAGATACCAATCTTTTTATGAAGTCTAGGTGATTCAAATGAAAACATCAGCCGATGATCGGTTGGCCCACTAAACTGGCTTCTCATAAATAATTGATCAGGTGGGCACACTCACACTCACGGTTGTACCCCGGGCTTTTTTACTTTTAATGGCAAACTCCCCGTTGATGGAAGCCATACGGCCGCGCATGTTTTTCAAACCAAAGGTCTGTTTGTTTTCATGATCAAAACCTTCACCGTTATCACGAACGATCAGTTCAATTTTTTTCTTCTTTTGCACCAGTCGCACAGATACTTCAGTAGCATGTGAATGTTTCATTACGTTGGAGAGCGCTTCCTGGCAGATCCGGTAAAGATCCAGTTTGATCTCCCTCGTGAGAATATCCTCATCGAAGGAACCTGAATATTCAGATTTGATGCCGGTAAGAGCAGCAAATTCGCGGCAGAGGGATTGGAGTACTTCATCCAGGCCAAGTTCATCAATCTGTGAAGGGTTGATGGAATAGGAGAGCCGCCTGATCCTGTTGATCAGCAGTTGAACCGTGTTCATTCCCTGTTCCATTCTTTTTTTTGACTGCGGGTCCAGGTTAATATGCAGGCTGCTGAACCATTCAAGGTCCATCTTGATTACTGTTGCCAGTTGCCCGAGTTCTTCGTGCAGTTCGGCAGCAAAGAACTGCCGGTCTTTTTCCACGAATTGTTTGAAGTGATTGGTCAGCTCCTTATATTTTTTAAAATTCTCTTCCGTTTCAATGTCTGCTTTCTTTTTGGTGGTGATATCCTTGGCTATGGCAAACACCACTTCTTTTTCAGGAATGTAAACGGAGGTCCACTGCAGCCAGATGGTGCGGCCGTCTTTCGTGAGGTAGCGGTTTTGAAAATTGAGCAGGGGTTCATTTTCCAGTAACCTGCTGCGGGCCTCCCTGGTTCTTTCGCGGTCATCGGGGTGGATGCGGGAAGAAACAAGATCAGAAAACAGTTCTTCTTTGCTATATTCCAGTGTATGAAGAACGGCGGGATTTACTTCGAGGAACCAGCCTTTTTTATCAACGATACAGACAAGGTCAAGTGTCTGTTCAAATACATCAAACAGGAATGATTTTCCAGAGGTCATTGTAGTTGTTTTGGCGGCCGGCGGCAGCCGTTCGAAATTATTAGCTCCTGCCAATTAAAAGTTGGCCTTTCAAAATTTCTGAAAAATTAATCTAATTATTGGGAAATTCATATAACAGGGAATTAGGCATCCCTCATAGTTTGCTTGAAAACCTGTAAACATCACACCATGCGAACTTATAGCGAGGCTGATATTACAATGCCCGGGGTGCCAGGACCTGCTTCATCACTTTTGCTTCCTGGGAAACCAACTGGCCGTCTCTATAAACAACTGATATACCTGCATTTAGTTTTTGATGGCTGTTGAGGACCGGATGGGTTTTTATAATCGAGATCTTTTGATTTTCTAAAGGAAAATCCTTGAGCGTTTTTATTGGCATGATACTATTCCAAACGATGTTCTGTTCGCCGGTGCGGTAATTGATCACCTGGAGTTGAAGACGTACTTCGGCTGTGACATTTCGGGAAGGCGTAGTACTGTAATCCTTTGAAGCAAAGACATGGAAGGTAGCCATTTTCTGTTCGGCCTGTTCCGTGGGAATAACGTTTTTATCTTTTTTGCAGGAGGAGAAAAGAATTAAAAACGCAGCCAGCAGGTAGAGGGAGTATTGCATAACATAAAGTACGCTTGCAACCTCAGCCTGGCCATGTCGTTCATCAAATTTCCGAAACTATTAACATGAGGTATTCGGCATGAATGGAAGACTACAGAGATAGATTGAGATCCGTATTCAATCTAACCAGGAATTTTTAAAATCATTGGGAAGAGATACTGGGAACTTCCTCTTCACACAGGATAGAAGTTAATCCACCAGGTTATTCTTCACTGCAAAAAACACCAACCCCGCTGTATTCTTACTTCCAAACCTTTCCATTAAACGGTCTTTGATCGCTTCCACAGTTCTCGGGCTGATCTCCATTTTTTGCGCGATCTCCTGGGCGGTGAATTCCATGCAGATGAACCGGAGTACATCTTTTTCTTTATCGGTAAGGGTGATCTCGTTGTTGAGAGAAGGAATTACTTTTTGTTTGG
>CAYWSQ010000223.1:0-6168 GCA_964460925.1 uncultured Flavisolibacter sp.
AAACATATAAAATAGTTTGAAAAAGGCTTGGAAATTAACGGTATAACTTCCCGGCAAAAAAATCTTGAATTAAATGATGTTAACTTCCCTTTCGAGAATTACACCAAATTTCGCCTGCACTGATTCAATGATCTTTTCACTTAATTGAAAAATTTCATCACCGGTAGCCCTTCCATAATTCACCAGCACCAGCGCTTGTTTGGGATAACAGCCTGCGTCGCCTTCGCGGTAGCCCTTCCACCCGCACTGTTCGATGAGCCAGCCCGCTGCCAGTTTTTTCCAGCCCTCACCAAAATCAAAACCAACGATGGAAGGAAAATCTTTCTGCAGCACTTCAAACTGCTCCACTGGCACCGCCGGGTTCTTGAAAAAACTTCCGGCGTTCCCGATCACCGCAGGATCAGGTAATTTGGAAGAACGGATATTGATCACCGCCTGTGAAACCGCCCGGATGCTCAGCTCCTCCACTCCCATTCTTTCCAGTTCCTGGCTGATAGCGCCATAGCTGGTATTGAACTCCGGCTTTTTCCGCAGCCGGTAAGTCACCGACAGGATCACAAACCTGTTTTTATAAATATTCTTGAAAACACTTTCACGGTAACCAAAACAGCAATCTTCAAGTGAAAACCGGCGCAAACTATTTTCATGCAGGTCATACGCTTCCAGTTCATGAAATACATCTTTGATCTCCACGCCATAAGCTCCAATATTCTGCATAGGTGATGCGCCAACATTGCCGGGGATCAATGAAAGATTCTCAATTCCTGCATAATTATTTTCAATACAATACATCACAAAGCGGTGCCAGTTCTCTCCTGCCCCGGCTCTTATTAAAACCGAAGCTTCATCTTCACCCACCAATTCAATACCCTTCAGTTCATTTTTCAGGACCAGCCCTTCCACATTTTTCTTAAAAAGAATATTGGAGCCTCCGCCCAGGATCATCAACGGCAGAGCATCGATTGAGCGAAATTTTGCCAGAATGTCACGCAGTTCCTCTACCGATTTCAAAACTGAAAAATAACGGGCGGTAACGGGGATGCGAAAAGTATTGAATGGAAGTAGACTGACATTTTGCTCCAACTGCATCCGGCAAAATTAATTGTAAAACGCCTGAGATAACTGGTTTTTACACCTTTAATCATTTAACTATACCACCATTTTTACCTATTTTGTCCGCGATCAAACCTAACTGCGATTATGAAATTTCACTTCCCCTTTTTCTTACTGGGATTATTTATCATGGGCATCACCCAGGCCCAGCAACCAGAACCCGTAAACTCAGGTGTTCTCATTGCCGAGGGCATCAAACTCCATGATGCTAAAAAATATAAAGAGGCCATAGAACTTTACCGTAAAGTGCCAAGGAATGATACCAACTATTCCTATGCACTGTATGAAGTTGCTTACAGCTTATACGCGGAAAAGGAGTTGCAGGCTACCATTAACACCATTCGTGAAGGACTGGCCCTGGATGATGATTCCCATGAGCTTGAATTTTATATTCTGCTGGGAAGTGCAGTTGATGATCTTGACCAGACAGAAAAAGCAGTTCAGATCTATGATTCCGCCCTGTTGAAATATCCCAATTCATTATTGCTCCGGCTCAACAAGGGCATTACACTCATGCGCCTGGAGAAACTGGATGAAGCAGAAGATATTTTCCAGCAGATCCTGCTGTTCAACCCATTTTACTCGAGTGCCCACTATCGGCTGGGACAATGCGCTCTCAGGAGCGGGCAGGTTTTACAGTCCATGATGTGCAATTTCACTTATCTCATCAACTACCCTGATGGTCCTCATTCAGGTTCCATCATCAAACTGCTGGGTAACCTGAGTAAGAATACGGATGATATCAAGGAAGCCGTAAATAAAAGAACTAAGGAACAATCAGGCAATTTTGCCATGGTGGAACAGATCATCCTTTCCGGTATTGCACTTGACAAAGGATATAAAGTGCTGACAGACCTTGATGATCCCATCATCCGGCAATTGCAGGTAATGATGGAAAAACTGGAATATGACAGCCAGGATCCGGATTTCCACATGCAGTTCTATGTGCCTTATCTCAAAGATGTTTTCAACAGCAAATTATTCGAACCGGCCGTGTACCGTGCTTTTTCCGATGTGAACCTGGAATCTATCCAGAAATACGTGAAGAAAAATGGGAAAGAGATCAGCAAAGCCACCGATTTTATTTCCAGTCATCTTGAAAAAATCCGCTCCACACGCATTCTCCTATATGAAAAGAGAATTGCCGCTGCACCACAGTATCATTTTGATGGCGGGTATTATTATGCCAAAGGATTGCTCAAAAATGAAAAAACACATGGTAAATGGGAATTCTTTCATAAGAATGGCAACCTGAAATCGGCCGGTGAATATGTTGATGGAAAAAAACAGGGTAAATGGACCTACTATTACAATAATGGAAGAATCGGTGGTTTTGATAACTGGGTAGACGGGGTACAGCATGGTGAAGATGTTACATACAACAATTTTGGTGTGGTAAGCATCCGCACCTTTTTCAAAAATGGTGAACAGGACGGTGAACGATCCGGTTATTATGCGCTCGGCCATCCATATACCGTAAGCTCTTATAAAAACGGAAAAGAAACCGGTAAGTACACGCAGTACTATTCTAGTGGAAGGGTCAACATCATTGCAGGCACACTGGAAGATGAATTGCATGGATCCTACCAGGCCTTTCATACCAATGGCAAAAAGAAGATCCTTGCCAATTATGAAAAAAGCAAATTTCATGGCAAATACCAGTCATGGTACGACAACGGCCAACTGGAATTCGAAATCAACTACCAGAACGGGATCGCGCGGGGTGAGGCGATTACCTATCACCGCAACGGTGTTCTGAAAAGAAAGGTCAACTACGTGAATGATGAGATAGAAGGTGAGGAACTGATCTACAATGACAGGAAGGTGCTGGTTGAAAAAACCCTCTATAAAAAGGGAAAACCAGAAGGCCTGGCGGAGTTTTTCGACAATGACGGCAAACTTTACTCCACTTTCAACTATAACAACGGTAAACTCGCAGAGGCAAAATACTTCGATAAATCCGGTAAAGAGATCGGCCAGTCGCTGCGCAAAAACAAAATGATCGACATGGTCATTTACAATCCTGCAGGCTTCAAGGTTAAAACCGTAAGCTATAATGATGATGCGCAAATCGTAGGAACCGAAACCTTCTTTTATAATTCCGGGCAAGCCAAAGAGATCAATTTATACAAGGATGGCAACCTGCATGGTCTCTGTGTAGGCTATTATCCCAACGGAAGCAAAAAATACGAGGTGCAGTATGAGGATGGCGAAAAACATGGCATCGCCAGGAATTATGACCTTAATGGAAAGGTCAGCTCCGAAGGCTGGTACCAGGGTGGCAAACTCAATGGAAACTGGCTTGAGTATAACCAGCGTGGCACATTGATCAATGTGACCACTTATCTTAATGATGATATCTATGGTGTAAAGCAAAGTTTCACTCCCAATGGAAAACTGGCTGATGAGGAATTTTACAAGGCTGGCTGGATCGTTGCCAACCAGCAATATGATACAATGGGACAAAAGCTGCACATTGCCCATTTTCCGAATGGAACGGGAAGGTGGCTGGGTATTTATCCCAACCAGAAACCGAGATATGATGGCGAATATGTAAATACGGAGGTAAACGGTCCTTTCAAACTTTTCTTTTTCGACGGAAGCATCCAGGTTTCAAAGTTTTACGACAAGGGCCTGCTGCACAGTGATTATACCGATTATTATTACAGAGGCCAGGTAAATAATCAGGGTAAATATGACCTTGGTAAAAAAACAGGTACCTGGAAGACTTACTATCCCAACGGTAAATTATCAAAGGAAGAAGTATTTGTTGATGGTGAACTGCATGGCGTATGTAAATATTATTTCTCGGATGGCAGGATTGAAAAAGAAATCAGTTTCTGGAATGGAGAACGTGAAGGAGAATTCAAAAGGTATTCATTTGATGGCCAACTGGTCAATATTGTAACCTACAGCAGCGATGTGCCGGTTCAATATACCTACCAGGGCAAGGATCAGAAACTGGTTGCGGCCATTCCCATTCCCGGTGGCAATGGTAAAGTGAAAACCTATTATGCCAATGGCAATGTTTCCACGGAAATGGAATTCAAGGATGGTTTACTCAATGGGCCATACAAGGTCTATCATCCAAATGGCAAGGTTTATTATGAAGAAGAAAACCTGATTTGCGGTGAGACCCATGGCCGCTTGACGGAATATTACCCCAATGGCCAGGTGAAACATTCCTACAACTACAATTATGATAAAATAACAGGTGCTTACAAGGAATATCATGAAAACGGGAAACTGAGTGAGGAAGGTTTCTTTTATGAAAACCAGCTTCATGGTCCACGTAAAATGTATGATGCCACAGGCAAGCTTACAAGCACCCAGCATTTTTATTACGGCGTTATCCTCAATGTAACGAAATGAAAAAACCAGGAATAATTCTTGTCCTCCTGGCTGGCTGGTTAGTGACCGGCGCACAGGACTGGAAAACAAAATATAAAGACGCAGATGCTGTTTATACAAACCTGGGTTGCGAGGTCCAGATAAAATGGGAAAACGGCAAGCTGGTTTCCACGAGCGACTATTCAGAAAGCCTGGTTTATCTTACCAGCAATGCTGTGAAAATGATGAGCAAGGGCCATATCTTTCACAGTAGCTTTCATGAACTCAAAAGCTGGGACGCTTACACGCAACTGCCAGACCTTAAAAAGAAACTGAAGACTTCCAATACCAGTACAGCCAGCAGCAGGCAGGATTATATATTTTATGATGATGCCAAGTCAACAACCTTTGATTTTACCGGTGGCATAGTGGGTGCATCAAGACACCTGGAATACCAGTTGCTGAATAAGAATATCCACCTGCTGTCGCCTTATTATTTCGAACGTTACTTTCCGGTTGCGGAAACACAACTCAGTGTGACGGTGCCTGCGAATGTGAAACTGAAATACCTGGCAAAAGGACTCCATGCTTCTAAAATTGAGATCACTGAAACCCGGAAGAAGGACAGGATCACCTACACTTTCAAAATGAAGGACCTGGAAAGCAGCAGGCCTTATGACGATGCACCCGACAATTCATGGTATGCCACGCATGTGATCTATTACGTGGAGCAGGTGAATGAAAATGGTGAATGGAAAAATTTCCTTTCCTCACCTGCAGACCTGTATAAGCTTAATTACGGTTTCATCCGCGATATCAATAAGACGATAAGCCAGGAGTTGAAAGCTGTGACAGACTCCATCATCAGCGGCGCTAATTCGCCCCGTGAGAAGGCCGGTAGGATCTATAAATGGGTGCAGTCACATATCAAGTACGTGGCTTTTGAAGAAGGCATGGAAGGTTTCATACCCAGGGAAGCCAACCTGGTTTGCAGCCGCCGGTTTGGCGATTGCAAGGACATGGCCAGCATCCTCACCAGTATGCTCAGGTATGCAGGTCTTGATGCCTATTTTACCTGGATCGGCACCAGGGATATTCCATATGATTATACGGACGTACCCTTGCCGATCGTGGACAATCACATGATCTGCACGGTAAAGATTGGTGAAGAATATATTTTCCTGGATGCCACCGACGAAGGTTGCATTTTCGGAATGCCACCCCACAGCATACAGGGCAAACAATCCATGCTTGCCATCAGTGAAAATGAATATAAGATCCTCCGGGTACCGGTGATTGCCAAAGAACAAAACCAGTTCCTGGATTCCACTTTTATCACCCTGACAGATAAAGGCATCAGCGGTTCCATCAAGGTGACCATGAAGGGATACTTTGCTTCCAGCCTTTATACTGCATTAAGCTTCCGCAACAAGGAAGAAAGAGAAGATTATTTGAAAGCACGTTTTGGAAGAGGCAGCAACAAGATCAGCTTCAGGGACTGGGCTTATACACAGAACGCGGATCACAGCCAGATGGAAGTCACCGCCAATTTTGACCTGCCTGACTATTCAAAAAAACTGGGCAGTGACTGGTACCTAAACCTGAACCTGTTCAAATGGTACGAGCACCAGGAGATCGACTACCCGAAAAGGAAAATGCCGATCGAATTCTCTTACCTCAATCAAAGTTCATTTGTAACAAAGCTCACTATTCCTGAAGGCTATG
>CAYWSQ010000224.1:0-6165 GCA_964460925.1 uncultured Flavisolibacter sp.
GGATTTTGTAGCACAGAACCTCGTGCTGAAAAACGGTGTGAACGAAGTGTACATCAAAGTGGAAACGGCCGCCGGCACTTTCGGCATCTCTGATAAAAGAAAGATCGTTTACAGCCCTGCCAGCAGCAAAAGCAATTATTATGCGTTGATGATAGCCGTGGAGGAATATGATGACCCGGCCATCAACCCCTTAAATGATCCGGGTAACCGAAATGTTGGCCCAGTAGCGGAGTTGCGTGCTTTGAAAAAAACACTCACCTCGAAATATGATTTCCCTGAATCAAATGTGAAGTTCCTGGTGAATCCGGATAAGACCGAAATTCTAAACAGCCTGCTTTTTTACAATACACTGAAACCAACTGATCATTTCCTCCTGGTTTATTCCGGTCACGGGGATACTCTTGGCAAATCCGGCTTCTGGCTGCCAAAGGATGCTGTGAAAAAACAAAGAAAAAATTATCTTTCCATTGGTGAGCTGAGCGATTACCTGCAGAATATCAATACCAAGCATACCCTTGTGGTAGCCGATGCCTGCTTTAGTGGCATCCTCCTGCAGCAGGGGCATAAAACAACCAATGAAACAGAATGTAATATCGCCAATGAGAACAGTGGTTTTACTGCCCTCACAAGCGGTGCCCTTACACCGGTTCCCAATTCCAACCTCTTCATGAGTACTCTTACCAGGTTGCTCGATGAATCTTCCGGGTGCATGACTTCGGAAAAATTGTATTTCCTGCTGAAACAGAACATGCTTAATAAAAGCAATTTTCAGAATCCGCAGTATGGCATGCTAAGACTTGACATGATGCAGTTTGGAGGACACTTTACATTTTATAAAAAATAAGCATGTTGAAATATTTGCTTTTTTGCCTGGCAATATTCTTTTTCCTGAATTCATCGGCGCAGTATGCGATGGGTATTCCTGAAACACCAGACACTTCGCTGGAAAAGATGAAACAGAAGACCACCCTCATCTCGGCGAATTATAAATCATTAGGTGGATCTGCCTCTTTGAAAAAATATTGTCCTACCCCGGGGAACCAGGGAAGCTATTCCACCTGCGCAGCCTGGTCCACAGCCTATGCAGCACGAACCATCATTGAATCACAGAGAAGAGGATGGAACAGTGCATCACAAATCACGCAGAACACCTTTTCTCCCATGTTCATTTATAAACTCAATAATCCTTATGATGCCAATTGTTCACAGGGTGCCCACCCCGCTGATCTTTTTGAGCTCATGCAGGATAAAGGAGTTCCGTTGCTGCGTGATTATTCATCTCAATGCCAGTTGCCTGGTGAACCTGACCTGGCAAAAGCAAAGCCTTACCGCATTAATGCCATGCAGAAAATATTTTACCATACGCCCTACCAGGGTACAGTGGTTTCCACAACAGACATGCTGAAAATCAAAAAATCACTCAGCGAAGGCAATCCTGTGGTGATCTCTTTTGTATGTCCGCCCAGCTTCTCCAGGGCCGGCAGCAACTGGCAACCTTACGAAAGCCCGCTGATCGTGAACAATAACCAGCATGGCCGTCATGCTGTTTGTGTGATCGGTTATGATGATGATCTGTATGGCGGCGCTTTCGAGATCATGAATAGCTGGGGCACCAACTGGGGCAATGGTGGATTTACCTGGGTTTCCTATGATGTGTTCAGGAAATTCACTTATGCTGCAGTGGAACTGCAAAAATTTGAGAAAGAGGCAACGCTTTCCAAACTAAGTGGATCTGTTCAGCTACTTGATGTAAATGATCAGCCCATGAAGGCAACCCGCATCAGGGAAGGATATTATAAACTCAACGAGTCTTACAGCAGCGGCACCCGCTTCAAGCTGATGGTGAACAACACGGAGCCTACCTATATGTACGTGGTTGGTGCGGATGCCAATGGAAATTTTTCAACCCTGTTTCCCTATAATAAAAACATAAGTGCTTCGCTAAATTATCCCAACTCAACTGTAGCCATTCCTTCTGAGCAAAAACATATCCGGATGGATAATATTGTGGGAAAGGATTACATGCTGGTGATTTATACCAAGGACCCGGCCTATAATATCGAAAAAGTGATCAGCCAGTTGCGTTATGCTAATGGAAACTTTCCGCAAAAGGTTCAGTCTGTTTTGCAGAACAGCATGAAGAAAAATAAAATTGTGTATGATGATGGCAGGATCTCTTTCCGGTCTACTGAAGCAGACAAAGGGGATGTGGTACTTGTGATCGAGATCGATCATATACAATAGAGCGTTGCAGGCCTGCTTAAAATTTTTGCAGGGCCTGCACTACCCTGCTTACCGGCAATCCCATAACATTATAAAAATCACCGCGAACAGATTTGATACCCACCACGCCAATCCATTCCTGGATGGCATAAGCTCCGGCCTTGTCATAAGGCTGGTATTTATCTACATAAAAAGAGATCTGGTCCCGGGTGAGCGGATGAAAATCCACTTCAGTGATATCCGCGAAAACCATTTCCTTATCCCTTTGTGATAAGACCACTCCCGTAATCACACGATGCGTTCTGCCGCTTAACCTTGAGAGAATTTTTACAGCATCTTCTCGGTCGGTGGGTTTGCCTATGATCTCATCATCCAGCACTACAATCGTATCTGCAGCAAGAATGATGCGCCCGGGTACATCTGTTTTTACTGCTCTTGCTTTTTCAAGGGCGATATGAATGGAGACTTCTTCTGCAGTGAGACCTGCAGGATAAGTTTCAGCGGTTGGTTTCACCATGATCTCGAACGGAACCTCAGCCCATTCGAGGAGCTGCTTTCTTCTGGGCGACTGTGAAGCAAGGATGATCGAATTCATAATCAAAAATAGAGTCGGAAAAAAAGGATGGATAAAATGCCCGATAACATGATCAGCTTACTGATATTGCTCAATAAGGCATAATCCTGCGGGACTGATGCTTTCCTTAGTTTAATTAAAAGATAAATGAGTGGTGCAATGATCAGCAGCAGGCTGTAAGCAATGGCGATCCACCAGCCCCACCTTACAACGTATAGCTGGATAATGACCAGGGCTGCAATCAGTACAATCGTCCAGATGGCCACATACACTTTTGAAACACGAAGGCCTGAAACGATTGGCAGGGTTTTGCATCCATAACGGGCATCTCCTTCCATATCTTCCATATCCTTGATGGCCTCCCGTATGAGTGAGCTGATAAATGCAAAACCTGCATACATAAAGGCAATCCTGAAAAATTTTATGGTGTCAGGGTCATTGCCGATAATGGCATTGCGTGGCCCTGTATAGGCAAAAAATATGATCAGTACCGTCCATGCAGTAAGCAGCGAGATCACGATATTACCTACCAAAAATTGTTTTTTGAAAGAGGTGGAATAGAACCAGAGCAATACAACGCAAAACAGGTTGGCGGCCACCAGGTACCATTTGCCCACACCTACCGCTATAGCAGTGGCAATGATTCCGGCGCAGCTCAATACAAAATGCCAGATGATGGCCCACCTGCGATGGATGATACCTGCAAAAACATTTTTTCTGGGTTTGTTGATCTGGTCAATATTCAGATCAAAATAATCATTGATGATATATCCTGCGGCAGCGATCAGTACAGAGGCAACCACCAGCCAGGTAAGGCCGTGCAGTCGCTGCACTTCGAACACCGGCAGGTAGATGCAATAATAGAAGAGCACCTGCGTGAGGGCGATAAAAACCAGGTTTGGCCATCTGACGAGTCTTAAAAATGCGCCAATGAATTTCATATTGCGGTTACCGTGAAGAGATGCCAGGTGTGTAATGCCAGTGATCATTGAGTTTCAAAACCTTTTCGATCACATCCCTCACGCAGCCACATCCTCCATTATAAGGTGAAATGTATTTACTGATTTTTTTAACCTCCATGGCAGCATCCGCAGGGCAACAGGGTAATCCCGCCAGCGACAATATAGGAATATCAGGAAGGTCATCTCCCATATAAAGTACCTGCTTCCATTTCCACCCCCGCTGCTCCATATACTGCTCCATGAATTTTTCCTTGTCTTTCAGTCCCAGGTGAATCTCGCTGATGCCCAGGTACTGCAGCCTTCGGATCACCGGTTCGGAAGCGCCACCTGAAATAATAGTTACATCATACTGGTGCTGCATGGCCATCTGCAGAGCGATCCCGTCCTTCACATTCATCCTTCTTGCCTGTAGACCATTATCAAGCAACAGCACATCACCATCCGTCATCACCCCATCAATGTCAAATACAAAACTGGTAATGTCCTGGAAAAGTTCTAATACATTCATGAGCGCACAAAAATAGTCACTGGTAAATGATATCGCTATTATTTTGCCCTTTACTTACCTGCTTTGGTAAATACTCTCTGTAAACAGGTCGTACAGTTTTTTATGCTGTGGGTAATCATTGAGCATTTCCCGGTGTTTCTCAATCGTATTGAGATCATTGCGGACGGCAGGTCCTGTTTGTGACTGTGAAGGGGGAAAATTTTCCAGCCTGGCGGCCGTTTCCTTGATCAGGGGCACCAGCATGTAAAAATCTATCTTTTCCTTTTTACAGTATTGTTCTGCCAGTGTATACAAATGGTTCACAAAATTATTACAGAACACCGCGGCCAGGTGCAGTTTCAGCCTTTGTTCATCCCCCGCTTCAATCACCTTATGCGAAATACTGTGGGCGATCACATCCAGCATGCGCAGGGTATGCGCATCACTGGCATCAATCACCATGGGAATATCCGGATCGTAACCAATATCCTTCTTCAGGCTCTGCAAAGGATAAAACACGCCGTAATGATTGGTGGCAGGCTGCAATACATGCTTGGATACCGAAGCGGCCGTATGAACGATGGTTTTTCCCGGCAGGTTGAGCTCCCTCATTACTTCTTCTATGGCGATGTCGGATACCGCGATGATATAGATATCTGCCTGGCGATTCACCACGTTCCAGTAATTGGTTGATTCCGTATCCAGTTCATAAGCCAGGTCGCTGGCAGCTTTGGTGTCCCTTCCATAGACCTGTAAAATATTATGTCCCGCAGCTTTGAGTTTGCGACCAAGTACCGTTGCCGTATTGCCTGTTCCGATGATTACAATATTCATAGTTTTTGCTTGCTTGGTGCTAAAGTTAAACAGAACAGTTCAGCATTCCGGCTTCCAGGCTTTCCTCCCCTCTTTAAAGTTTATGCGGTAAAATTGCGGATGCAATGGCATCAAAAACTGGCAATCCGCTATATCAGGACAAAATTCAGGCTGCTTTCGCTGGTATCGAAGAAGAAGGCAGCCAGGGAAGCCTTTCAGTTTTTTTGCACGCCGAAACAGCGCAATATAAAAATCCCAGGTCCCATTTTCTCCCAGGCAGAGTCACTGCAATTCAAATTTAACCGCGATACCGTGCATGGCTACCGGTGGAATAAGGGCGCTTCAAAAAAATTACTCATTGCCCATGGTTTTGAATCGGCCATCGTCAATTTCGAACCTTATGTAAAACCGCTCGTGGCTAAAGGATACGAGGTGCTGGCCTTTGATGCGCCGGCCCATGGTCGCAGTACCGGCACCACGCTCAATGCACAGGAATATAAAGAACTGATCCAGGAAATATACAGGCAGTATGGTCCCATTGATGCCTTCATTACCCATTCTTTCGGCGGGCTTTGTTTGTCGCTTGCTTTGGAAGAACTTGGAACCTCTGAGCGTCAGAAAATTGTTTTCATTGCACCTGCTGTGGAAACCACTACCGCTATCGATCATTTTTTCAAACTGTTGAAACTTGATGATGGCGTAAGGGAAGAATTTGACCGGCTTATTACCAATGTAGGCGGCCATGACCCGGGCTGGTATTCACTGGCCCGCACTGCTCCCGGTATAAAAGCACAGGTATTGTTTTTGCAGGACAAGGAAGACCTTATGACGCCGTATGCTGATGTAAAACCAATCATCATAAAAAACCATCCCAATTTCCGTTTCGTAATTTCCAGTGGCCTGGGACACCGGCGCATTTACCGTGACCAACAATCCCGGCAGACCATAATCGATTTTTTATGAAATGGAGCATTGGACTATTTTTATTGATCACAACCCGATTATTTTCCCAAAGCAGTGAAACCATGCATACCTATTCTTACCTGGCCCTGGGCGATTCTTATACGATTGGTGAAACAGTAAACCTTCAGCATAGTTTTCCTTAC
>CAYWSQ010000225.1:0-6156 GCA_964460925.1 uncultured Flavisolibacter sp.
TAATTCATGAAGAAATCTCTTAGTTTATTTATTCTAGTTTTTGCATTCGCGGCTGGAAATTGTCAACAAAAATTAGGTTTGCGTTCTGGGGCAAACATTGCAACTATTAAAGGGTTAACCGGGTTTCCTAAGAATCGTTTGGGTTGGTATGCAGGATTATTTTTTGAACAGCCCTTTAATGGTAAATTCTTTATGCATTTGGAAACCATTTATACAACCAAGGGAATGAAAGTTGGTAATACATTAAATAATGCGAATTATGTTTTCAGGTTTAATTATATATCTATTCCCATTTTAGTAGGCTACAAATTAGATAAACGAACCAGCATTCTAGCAGGCTTGGAAGGTAGTTATAATACATCAGTCAAATGGATAGTTGATTATGATCTCAATTTGGACCGATCAGATTATTATCCACGTAAAGTTGATGCAGGAGTTTGCGTTGGGATAAACTATAATATTTTAAAAAGATTGAGTGCAGATGTTCGATACGTTTATGGATTTAAGACAATCTATAATGTGGATGATGCTGGGTTAAGATATAGTGAGAAGGAAGCAGGTAATCGTGTATTCCAAATTGGAATGAGTTATAATTTTCAATAAACCAAAACCAACAAACTGTATGAGAAAGCATTTTTTTCCTTTTTATGGCAAATTCACTTTTTGCACAGCAGCAGCAAATTGTTGCAATGAGTAACTCAGGTCCTGTATCTGAAGGTAGTTTAGGGTTAATAGAGCCATGCTTAACGATACCTTTTCGTATGATTGCTACGCCACATCCCGACTATCCATCGATTTATCAATTTGATTGGTATGTTGACGGAGTATTGAAAAAAATCTACTAATACGGTAACTGATGACGGTTTTGCATGGAATTTTAAAAAAAACTAATACCAAGATAACCTGTGGTGTAACATATGTTAATCAAGGTCCATCTTATTCTGGGCCACATTTCTCAGAATTTGATGTAACCGTCAAAGCTCTAAACTTCGGTTCAATAACATATGTTGGTAATTCTAATTTTGGGTGTACAAATTCTGTTGATTTTTCTTTAAATACTTATTCTTGTGGTAATTACTGCAATTATACTTATACTGTTGGAGCAACAGAATATGATATTACCTGGATTTCCCCAACCGGCTGGACTCAAACAAGCATTTCACCTCAGGGAAACAATGTAACTTTTACACCAGATCAAACTACAGGAGGACAAGTAAAGGCAATAATTACGTTGGATTGCGGATTTATTGATGAAAGAGTATTCAATTTCGGAAGGACTGCTCCTGCACCCACATTCGCTAATCCAGATCCTGCCCCTATTTGTGGATCGTCTACTACGATTGCAATAAATGGGCAATGCGGAGTAACTGACTATACTTATACTTTAAGTGGAGGGAGTGGTGCTACATTTACTGCAATGGGCTTCAAAGCTTAACTACAACTAGCACCTCTGTTGTGGTGTCATTCACGACTGCCCCTTTGCTTTATAGTTTAAAAGTGAAAGCAAATTACCCTGGAAGTAATTCGAGTATAGATGCCGAGAGTAAATTAACAAAGGGTAAAGTTGCACCAGGCATAATTACACCAGTTCTTATAGACCCGGTAATAGGGAAGATACAAGTATCTATAGATCCTGTTTTACACGCTTCATCTTATAATTGGTACAAGAATGGAGTTCAAGTTATAGGTCAGCATGGAGTGGGTGCGCAAATTCCTATTTCAAAAGTTTTATGTGATGTTGGTTACGCAATAGAAGTGGAGGCCGTCAATGCCTGCGGCACTTCAGCCAAATCTTATAAGGGAGTATTTGTGCCTTGCGAAGAAGAATTTTTCATGATGTCACCTAATCCTGCATCTGATGAGGTTACTATTTCTTCAAAACAACTAAGTTCTTCAAATCCCAAAAAAACATTTAGCGAAGTGAGAATTTATGATCTTTCTGGTAACCTGAAAAAATTCAGGAAATACAATAAGGTCAATTCAGGCAGCATTAATATTTCTGATCTCCAGAATGGCAATTATAGTGTGGAAATAATTGAAGGTGGTAAGATTGAGAAAAAGCAATTACTAATTCAGAGATAGAAAAAATTTATTTGAATTCCCATTGCCAAGTATAATTGTGAAACTTGGCAATGGGAAATTTTTATTGATGATAGTCTGTTCATGAATGCAATGGTGGCTTAAAAGGGTCAGCTGTTAGACAATGTTTGAGTATGGGATTTAATTACGGAACCTTTTACCGAGAGCATAAGGAGTTGAATAGTCGAATAATCTTTCCACTTTAGCATTCCGAAAGCCAATTTTAATAAATGAATCAGGAATACGATGGTAATCTTTATTATGTGCAAAACGGTCGCCAAAAGAAATTCTTGGTGCCTTAGTGAAATTTCAATTGATGGCTAAAGATTTTTAACTTCTCAAATCCATTCAACCTTATTCAATACGTTAAATCTCCCGTAGCATTTAACCCCATGAAATTGTCGGGAAATAATCTATTGCTTAACGCCGATATTCTGATTTATAAAAAGAATTGGAAAGCCCCGGCATTCAAGAAATTTCACTCACTCCACCATTAAGTTATACTTTTTGATAATCTGGAAGCACATGTAAATTGATGTTCTGTTTTAGCAATTACGGATCATCATGTAATACTGCATTTGTAAGGCGCATTCTATATTTTTGATCATTATACCTTAGTCATGAAGAAATCTCTTACTCTGATTATTCTTGTTTTTGCGTTTGTAAAGGGGAACAGCCAACAAAAATTTGGTTTGCGTTCTGGACTTAATATTTCATCAGTCTATGATTATGCCGCCTTTCAAAAAATCGTTTAGGTTGGTATTCCGGATTGTTTTTTGATCAGCCTTTGAGTAGCAAATTGTATTTGCATATTGAAACAATTTATACCTCTAAAGGATTAAAAGCTGAAGATCAACCAGAACCAGATCATGTTTTTCGATTCAATTATATATCGATCCCTATTTTGATAGGATATAAAGTCGATAAGCGAACCAGCATTCTACTAGGCTCAGAAGTTAGTTATAATACATCAGTCAAATGGATAATTAATGGAGACTATAATTTAGATTATTCCGATCATTTTCCACGTAAAACGGATGCTGGGTTGTGCGTTGCAATAAATTATAGCATTCTAAAAAGGTTGAATGCAGATATCAGATATGTATATGGCTTCAAAACAATATATAACGTGAATGATTCGGGTATAAGGTACAATAACAAAGAGGCTGCGAATCGGGTATTCCAAATGGGGGTCAGTTATATTCTCAATTAACCCAAGGCTATGTTGGTTTATGAGAAAATTTGCTGCTTTTGGATTTAGAATTTAAATCCTCAAAACTTTGTTTTTCCAGCCTCAGTTTAAATTCTACAATTATAGCCAGTTACTGCCATCACTTCATTTAACCAATAACCCATTTCATTCATACCTCCCTTGCCATCGGCCCTCCGCAGGTCTAGTTTCGCGTCCTGAAAAAAAACAAAATGAAACATTTAGCACTGGCATTGACCCTGATTCTGGCAATGGTACAAGTAAAGGCACAGGACACCATACCTTCCTCAAGACTTATACTGGATTTCTCTGTTCTCGATTATCCTTTTCTGAAGTATGCAGCAGAAATGACTGCCAATAAGCGTTTGCAGATTCCTGCAGGAACGAGTGTCAGTCCACAGGCAAAGGATTACCTGCGCAGTTATGAAAATCTTTCCATGCCACAGGCGCTGGCCCTTACCAAAGACCTCCATTCTGTCAATTATTATTTCAACAACAGGCTGTGGGATCAATGGATCAAACCAGTCAATCAAAAAAAGAAATTACTCAACCGTGTTGCCGCTCATGCTTCTGCCGGAGCAATAGACTATGCCATGGCTTACCAGCTGATGATCCTTGGCCCGGTATGGCTTCATGAAGAATACCATCGTTCCGGACTTACCCTTCACGGGATCAGCAGCCATAATGATACTTACTACCGTTTTGGTAACAGCGAGGATGCTGGTGGCTCCATATCTGCCGTAAGAGATGAGGATATGGCCCGGTTCAAAAGCCGGGCTCCCCAGGAAATGGTCCGCTCTTTTTCTGCCGGCATCGAATCGCAATATGAACTGGTAAGGGAATTTCGCAAGGATAATTTTTTCCGTAATACCCGGTATCCAAACGCCGTTATGAATATCCTCATCACCAAAGAAGCGGTGAGTTATGTAAATGCTTTTCTCCGCAAAGATTATGATGCCAGCATCGACTCCATGAATAAACATGGGGAGCTGGTTGCTGACCGTGATTTTGTAGGCTGGGATTTCACTGGATGGGTTTATGATCTCTTCCGACCCAATGAAGATTATTATGCACGGGGTGTACATCCGAATGGGGTAGGTGTTGACAGGGCCATTAAAGCCAGCCGTCTGAATACTGAAGAATACAACTATCTCAAGAAAATGGCGAAGATGCAGTACATCAATTTTCTTTCTCCTGCCATGATCGGCATTGACAAAATACCGCTGAAGAATGGAAGCTCGTTCAGCTTCGCTGCACGGCATACACTCAATTCATTTGGTTATGACCTGGGACTGGATTTATTTGGAAACTGGAAGAGCTCACAATGGTTCTTGGGACTTCACGGCTACCGAAATCATGAGATCTTCCTGCCGGGAGTAGAAGTGGAGAAAAGAGATTTGAAATACAGGTTGCTGGGTAAAGAAGTCAGCCTGAATGCACGCGCCATGGTCTGGCTTCAGCCAGAAGATCAAAAATTCAAAACAAGTTCCGCGCAGGCGGGTGGTTTACTCCAAATGCGTTTATCCATCCCTGTTGGTCAATCCTTCTCTTTTTATACAGAACTCGAAGGCAAGACCGAAGGCTGGGTGGCCGGTAATCCATATCTCAAACAAAATGCAGGAGGCCGCCTGGGGTTCAGTCTGGATATTCGCCGCTGATGATTTCGCTGGGCTCCAACCTCGGAGGTCAACCTCCGAGGTTGCCGGGAAGATTCCGGGAGATATATAACCTCGGAGGTCAAATCCGGAGTTGGAAATCGAGCGTTCTGTATTTACAATATTGGATTTAGAAAACTCCGACCTCCGAGGTCAACCTCGGAGGTTACCTGACCATTTTACCTGGCATGTGAGTTCATAAAATTTGCGGATAGTCATTTCTTTAACCTCGGAGGTCACCTGACGATTTCTACTGAAAGATGATTTCATACAATTTTGGGAATGATCTTTTTTCTCCAACCTCGGAGGTCAACCTCCGAGGTCGGTAAACCAATTGTATTGCATCTGAATGTCTGCCTTGGAAAACTCCGATCTCCGAGGTCAACCTCTGGGGTTGCCAGAAAAATTTCCGGGAATATTCAACCTCCTAGGTCAACACCCCAGGTTGGAAATCGAGCGTTCGGTATTAGAATATAGATTTAGAAAACCCCGACCTCGGAGGTAACCTCCGAGGTCAACCTCGGAGGTCGGGCTGAGCACCTATCCACTCAACTGTCCATTTTCCCCACGCATTTTGAAATAAGGACGTATTTTCCCTCTCCAATAAAAACATTCTTATTCAAATCAATTCATCCATGAAATTTCAGCAGGTTCTTTCCTTTCGCTCATTGATCAAAGTTCAATTGATCATCCTGGTTTGTACCACTTCCTATTTTAATGCAGTTGCGCAAAAGAATGACTCACTAATCATTTCCTCTATCATTCGCGAGGTCAATGAGAATTCCCAGGTCAAAACCCTGGGACACCAGTTGGTAGACCTGATCGGTCCACGCCTCGTGGGTACGGCGCAAATGCAGCAGGCGCATGACTGGGCTGTCAAAACCTATTCATCATGGGGCATCACGGCCCGCAATGAAAAATGGGGTGAATGGCGCGGATGGGAAAGAGGGATCACGCATATCGACATGGTGCATCCGCGTGTGCGTACCCTGGAGGGCATGCAGCTTGCCTGGAGTCCTTCTACCAATGGTAAGACCATAACAGGGGAAACGATCATTATACCAAATGTGACTGACTCAAATGCTTTCAAAGCCTGGCTTCCCAATGTAAAGGGGAAGTTTGTACTGATCTCCATGGAGCAACCCACAGGCAGGCCTGATTACAACTGGCAGGAATTTGCCACCAAAGAATCCTTTGAGAAAATGAAAAAAG
>CAYWSQ010000226.1:0-6100 GCA_964460925.1 uncultured Flavisolibacter sp.
ACCATGTAGCATCCAGGTTGATGCGGTTCTTCAGAAAGCCCAATTCAACACCCACTTCTTTTGATTCTACAAATTCAGGTTTCAGATTCGGATCAGGTATCAGGTTATCCGCGGTGTAACCGGGAAGGTTACCATAAGGAAATCCGCCTGCTGCAGTATACGTTGGAGCCAGTGCATACGTACCCAGGTTTACATTACCGCTTTTAGCCCAGGAGGCTCTCAACTTCAGGTATGACATAAACCCAGAAACTTTCAACGCATCAATGGCTTCAGATAAAACTACAGAGGCATTTGCGCTAGGATAGAAATAGGAATTATTCTCGATCATCAACCGGCTGTCCCAGTCATTCCTGCCGGTGAGTTCCAAATAGGCCCAGCCCTTATAACCAAATCCAATTGTACCGAATACCGATGCAAGCCTGTTCTGTGTATTGGCCTGCAGGGGAGTCTGCAAACCATTAACAATGGGAGCTACAATCTCACCTGTTCTGTTGGAGAGGTTGAAAAGATAAGGCACTACCAGGTTATTTCCCTGTAGGTTGATCTGCCTTGTCTGGTTTTGCCTGACTTGTGTACCGGCAAGATAACTCACCGAAAAATCGCTGATGTTACGGCGGCCGTTCAAAAAGAATTCAGCATTGATGCGGCTCACCTGGTTTTGAAAATCCTGCACCAGGCCGGGTCTTGCGCTATAGCCTACAGCATTCCTGTTGGCCTGTGCCCATGCTGTTGGTTGAACCGGTGATGCTTCCACTTTGCTGGAGCCAAAAGTAAAGTTGGTACCTACCCTTCCAGTGGCCTGCAGCCAGGAAGCGATGTTGAGTTTGAGCTCAAGTGAACCCAGGAGATCATCTGTTCTCCCGATCTGGCGGTGATTGTCGATGGCCCAGTATGGATTGGGCGCAAATTCATTATAGTAGTTTGAATATTGCGCATAACGGTCATTCCTCCAGTCTTTATATTCTGTAAGAGGGATATGCGCGGCGGTCTGCATCACTGCATTGTAAATGCTGCCGCTATAAGCCGGGAAACGGAAAGCATAGGTATTCTGGTCCATTACATTGTAATTGGACTGGATATAGTTCATATTAAAGTTGGCCTTGAACCTTCCGTATTCCCTTCCCGCGTTAAATCGCACCGAGGTCCTGCGGTTCCTGTCCTTAGGTACGATGCCATTGATCTTTGCATCCTGGATGGACATATAAAAATCCTGTGTTGAAAATGAGACATCGTTCTGCAGTACAGAACCATTCTGGTTGAAGAATTTTTTCTGCTGGTCTTCCTTGGTTGCTGAATATACAAGCTGCTGGTAGGTACCATCCTCCAGTACATGACCAACATTACGCACGGTTCCATCGTAGCGGTCGCCATAAGAGAAGTTTTCGAAAGGATCATACACGGGGTTGCCAAAAATATCATTGGTGGAACCTGTACCAAAACGGCGCTGGCGGTCGGGCAGGTAGGAAACCCGGCTCACCTGGAAACTGCTGCTCAAGGTAATGACAGGATTGTTCCTGGTACCGCGGCGTGTGCTCACGATGATCACACCATTCACACCATCGGGACCATAGATGGCCGCGGCGGAAGCTCCCTTGAGAATGTTCACATCCTGCACATCGTTTGGATTAAGTGAGCTGATATAATCCAGCGGAGTTGGGATGCCATCCACTACCAGCAAGGGCTGGTTGTTACCGGTAAGCGACCTGATACCCCGAAGGTTGATCCTCGTATTCTCGAACACACTGTTATTGGTGGTGATCACGTTAAGTCCGGAAACCTTACCGGCAAGTCCCTGTTGCAGGTTTACAGCGCGAGCCTGCGTAAGCTCCTTGTTATTGATCTTGGCAGTGGCATAACCAACTTCTTTGGACTGTCTTTGAATACCAAGACCAGTGGTGATCACGACTTCCTGCAGGTCACCCGCCTGGGTGTTGAGCACTACTTCGCCATTTGCGGCGGTAACAGTACGGGAAGCATGTCCTGTAGCAGAAAACAATAATTGCGCACCAGGCTGCACACGAATGGAGAAATTACCCTGGGCATCGGCCTGCACAGAATTACGCGTGCCGGATTCTGTTACATTGGCAAAGGGCACAGGCTCTCCCCTCTCATTTTTTACCTGGCCTGTGATGGTAGTGGTTTGTGACCATGCCAGTGAACCCATAAATAAAAGCATGGTCAGAAAGAACAGCATTCTTTTCATAGACGTTGTTTTATGTGATGTTTGATCTATCAGGACAACAATATGAGACGATATGCTACGAAGGGGGAAGAGATATTTGGTGAAGGATGATGAAATCAAGGTGAAACATGATTATGTGAGATTTTTCACCGCAGAGAAACAGAGAAAAGGAGACAACGCAGAGTGATAGTTTATGAAAGGGATTCACTACTAACACCATACCACCTTTCCGCCTTCGCGGCCATGTATTATAATAAAAGGCGGTGGAAACCGCCTCTGGTAATTTTCAATTATCTATTAAACTCCTGAAACAATGAGAACACTGCTTCGCACATGAGAATACCTTGAAACTATAGTGTGGTTTTCATTCCAAAAAAATAAAATGAGTGAACCATGAATTTTACTAAGTGAACCATGCAATTATCAGTCAGTATTACGAGTTTTCAATTTCAAATCGGGAAAAAAGGCAGTTGCCGGGAAGACGGGAATGCGATAAGTAGCTTCCTAAATTCATAGATTCATCATGATGGTCCAATCTCCCTCTCCTTTTATTTGCGGCAAAAAAGATCCTTTCACTTTTCTCCTTTCTCCGCGCTAAAAAAATCTCCTTCCTGGGCGGTAAAAAAACGCCCAGCCTCCACCAACGGCAACCATTCAAAAGAACATGTTTCCGCTGGTATAACATGGCAATTACATGATTACTAATTAACCATAACCCCTGCATATTTGTACTGTCAGCCAGGATGCCGTGAGAATCTTTAACTAAAAAAATCAATCATGAAAATTCATTAACCAGGTAAACACAATTTATATGGTGAACGACAGGATTCTGAAATGGCTATTCATTCCCCTCCTTGGCCTGCTCATCCCTTACTCAACCAGGTTTTTCCTCCCTTTCACTATTAACCTGCGCACACAGGCTTTATCATTCATTTATTTTTTACTGGCAGCTTCGCTCATCTGGATCGGGTCCGTTTATTTGATGCTGCAGGTACGCCACCAGGTCCCCTCCCACCAGGTGCTCAAAAAAATCGGCAGGGTCTTTTTCATAACCGGTATTTTCAGTTCCCTGGCAGTAGGCGCTTTCAATCTTATTTGGCAACTTGTATTCCTCGACGGCATTTATCTTTTCCCCCTGCTTACCAGCACTGCACTGGCTGTAGCCCTGGTATGGATCTTTTCCCTGCTGTACGAGATCATCTTTCTCAGCAATGAAAGGATGATTGACGAAAGGGTTGTGGAAGAACTGGACCGTGAACTGATGGGTGCCGAGGTCAACCTGCTCAAGAATGAACTTGATCCTCATTTTGTGTACAACACCCTGATGCCACTTTATTACCTGGTAAAGAACGACCGGGCTACCGCGGAGCAATTTGCCTGCAAACTGATCCAGGTTTACCAGTATTTTTTGCAGAACCGCAGCAATGATTTTATCACCCTTGGAGAAGAGGTCAAATTCATTGAGAATTATATTTACCTGCTCCAGATCCGTTATAAGAATAATATTACGGTCAGTTATTCGCATCTCGACCAGGCACGCTGGCAGATGGTGCTGCCTTTCAGCTTGCAGTTGCTCGTGGAAAATGCCATCAAGCATAATTATTTTGATCAGGAAAACCCGCTTTCTATACGCATTGCAGCAGAAAAAGGATACCTCGTTGTCAGCAATTCCAAAAAGCTCCAGGAGGTCTCTGAATTTTCATCAAGCATAGGACTGAAGAACCTGCGGACACGCTACAGGATCCTTTGCAACCAGCATATCCATGTGCTTGAATCCGATGAACAGTTTATTGTAAAACTACCCATGAACCAAAGCCTGAAAATGAATGATCACAACTATAATCATCGAAGACGATCCAATTAGCGCGGACCTGCTGGCGAGCACTCTGGCTGAACTACAACCTGATGTTGAGGTCAGGCAAATATTGGGAAGAGTGTCGGATGCGGTGAACTATTTAAAAACCAACGCAGACATCAACCTGATCTTTTCTGATATCCAGCTCACTGATGGATTGTCGTTTAGCATTTTTGAACAGGTGCAGGTCAGTTGTCCTATAATTTTCATTTCATCCTATGACAAGTACATGGTGAATGTGTTTGACTACTGCGGGATCGATTACCTTCTAAAGCCGGTAACACACAGGGAGGTCAACCAGGCTATGACAAAATACCATTCCCTTCAACATCATTTCAATAACGGGATTTCTATAAAACAGGTGGGAGAGAATTTCCTGAAGACCAGGAGAAATAAATTAATCGTACGCAAGGGCAGCCTGCTGATTGCCCTGCCACTTGATGAAATTGTATTATTCTATACCGAGAGCATGATTGTTTATGCGTATGGAAGCAATGGGCAGAAATATATGGTGGATAAAGGATTGAACCAACTGGAATCCGAACTTGAGCCCACCCGGTTCATGCGCGTCAACCGGCAGTATATCCTGAACGTTGCTTATGTGTATGGCTATAAACCCTATGACAGGGTGAAGCTATTGGTCAGCCTGAAATTAAAGGAGATTGAAAACATGATCATTGTGGGACAGGAAAAAACCAGGATGTTTAAAGATTGGCTGATGGGATGATAGAACCGGACTACAGCGAATCTTAAACATATAAATAGGTATACATTGATAAAATCCAGAGCAGATTATTTCAAATATTCTATGATTGCATCCAGTTGATCATCAGAATAATTGAATTGATGGTTAAAATCCAGATTACCCCATACTTTTTTGAGCTTTATCACATAGTCGTCTTTGGCTTCAATAAGCGAATCCTGCCTGGTAAGAAACAATTTGATATAATCTTCCTCCATTCTTGTAGTAACCCTGTCCAGGTGGTTATGCAGGCGGCCTTTTGAAACATGACAACGATTGCAGTCCGATTCGAACAATACAAGACCTTTATTAAATAATACAGAGTCTATAAATATTTGATCCTTGGAACCCTCATCAATCCGGGAGTACTTACCTGGATCTCCTGAACAAAAGCAAAAGAACAGAGAGAGCAAAAACAAAAATCCTGCCGGGAATACAGAAAATTTCATTTGGAATTATTTAAGCATGTTTTGGAGCCAACTCTCAATAATCATTGCAAAATTTAAAAGGAAAACCAAATTTTAAAAACTATGATTTCACTCCTTGCTTTTGCCTTGATTCAATAAAACTGACGATAATACGCAAATTTCCGATCAGCAGTAATCCAATTACAATTTCTGCAACATAAACCATAATCAAACTGTAGTCAAACTGTTCGGCAGCACCAAGCAATCCCTTTGTCATACTCCGGAATTGATACCACCTGATCAATTCCCTGACCAGTAAAGGGATATTGTAGACAATTAAAAATAATCCAAGCAATAATGTTACAATGCTATAAACTGTAGACCTGTGCACATTGAATGGAATAGGGTCTTCCTGAATGTTTTCTATTAATCTCAACCTGTCTATTATAAAATCTGTCCTGAAAATCATGAAATACATGATTAAAATATAGATGAATATCCAGGCAAGGGAAACCAGCATAGTAGAAAATGCAGACTCCATATCAGAATTGGCAAAATCATAATATACCTGGAATAAATAAGGAAGGGAAATGACAATATCTTTTATGAAATATATTCCCATAACCTTAATAATAATATTAAACAAAGTACGTGCTGACATAAACAAACAGTTTTGGATTTTCCCCAATTCCAGCTTAAAATACAAAAATTCCTTTTGGCTGGTCCGACGTATCAAGGATGCTATTTTTCGAATATGGTAAATCAAAAGACCATATTCAATAAGAACAATCTACAGGGCATAATAATACCTTTATAATTATACCACCATTGCCAGGTAGCGCCATAGGGAGATTCCAACAGCATGTCCGGCAACAAAAAATAACAAATGAAACCTGGAAATATATGAATGCGAT
>CAYWSQ010000227.1:0-6095 GCA_964460925.1 uncultured Flavisolibacter sp.
GAAATAACGTGCATCCTCACTGTCTTTAAATTCCTGGCTTACTTTGGCAGCGGATGCCGCACGGTGATGGCCGTCTGCGATATAGGTAAATGGAATCTTTTCTTTGAAAAGATTGGTGATCGTATCAATAGTGGCAGCTCCGTCTACAATCCAGATGGCATGGGTCACGCCATCATCTGCGGTAAAATTATAAACTGCTGGATATTGTTTCTTCCACGAGCTGAACACATCATCCAGTTCTTTTAACTCCTTGCAGGCAAGGAATACGTTTCCTGTTTGCGCTTTGATGGCCAGCATGTGATCTATGCGGTCTTTTTCTTTTTCCGGGCGGGTGAATTCATGTTTTTTGATGACGTCATTGAAATAATCATCAACAGAGGAAACACAAACAAGACCGGTTTGGCTGCGGCCTTTCCAGGCCAGTTCATAAATATAATAGCAGGGTTTTTCTTCCTGGAAAAGGATCTTGCGATCAATGAAGGCCTGCAGGTTCTCACTCGCCTTCCTGTACACTTCTTCACTGTGGATATCAACCGAAGGATCAAGGTCTACTTCAGACTTGGTTACATGGAGGAAGGAAAGCAAATTGCCCTGGACAGCCGCCCGGGCTTCCTCCGAATTCAGTACATCATAAGGTCTTGATGCTACCTGTGCCGCGTATTCATTGTGAGGCCTGAGCGCCCTGAAAGGTTTGATTGTTGCCATGCGGCAAAGCTATTGGCTTATAGCCAATGGCCAATGGCTATAAGCGGTTCTCAGGCTTTTTTCTGGTTGAAATTTTTCATCAGGTCTGTTATGGCCTTTACACTTTCTATACTGAGTGCATTATACATGGAGATCCTGAAGCCTCCCGTGGTACGGTGTCCTTTGATTCCTATCATACCGTTCTGCTCACAAAGCGTGATGAATTCTTTTTCTAAATCAGTATCAGCAATGGTGAATACTGCATTCATATGACTGCGGTCTTCTTGGGCCACTGTACCTTTGAAGACCGCGCAACTATCTAACGTATCATAGAATAGTTTTGATTTGGCCAGGTTCCTTTCTTCTGCTGCGGCCACACCGCCATTGTTTTTCAGCCAGCGAAGCGTAAGCATGCATACGTAAATGGAAAAAACCGGTGGCGTATTGAGTAATGAACCCGCTTCAATATGATTGCGGTAATCCATCATGGTGGGGAGTGTTCTGCTGATCTTACCAAGACATCTTTTATTAAGAACGACGATGTTTACCCCTGCTGCTCCGATATTTTTCTGGGCACCCGCATAGATCAGGTCAAACCTGTTAAAATCCACCTGGCGGCTGAGAATATCACTGCTCATATCTGCAACCAATGGAACTCCCGTATTATAAAACAGGGAAAGGTCCTGCCATTGGGTTCCATAAACAGTATTATTTGTGGTGAGATGGAGGTAGGCAGAATTTTGATCAACATTAAAAGATTTGGGAAGGAAAGTATAGTTGGCCTCCTTTGAACTGCACACTACATCAACGTTCCCAAAAAGTTTTGCTTCCTTGATGGCTTTGGCCGCCCAGATGCCGGTTTCGGTATAGGCTGCCCTTGCTTTGTCATCCAAAAGGTTCATGGGTACCTGGAAAAACTGCGTTGAGGCGCCACCGTGAAGAAAGAGGATCTCGTGGTCTGCATCCAGTTGCATGAGTTCGCGCAGGAGTGCCATGGCCTCATCAACCACAGCCTGGAAGGTTTTGGTACGGTGACCTATTTCAAGAATGGAAAGACCTGAGTCATTATAATTCAAAATGGCACGGCTGGCTTCTTCAAAAACTTCACGTGGGAGAATGGATGGCCCCGCCCCGAAATTGTGTACTGTGTTCATGGAGCGCAAAGGTAGTGAAAGACGGAGGCTATTGGCTTTTTTCAACGCAGAGACCAACCTTCGCTAAAGCTATGACTGGCGCCGCGCCAAGGAAAAAAGACGCAAAGTGGAATCTTTGATTCAGTTTATTCTTTGATAAGCTACTTACCGTCTTATCGCCTTCCCGGCTATGCCTTTCTTTTTTTCACCGCTTGCGCTAAAGCTTCAGCCCTCGCTGAAGCTACGGCTGACAAGTCAGCGCACGTGGATGGCTGGCAAAGTCGACTACTGACTTTCCCCTGATACATTCCATTCTCTAAAACACCGACTTTGAACTTTCAACTTTGAGCTACTCCTCCTCCTCCTTCCTCCCAATCATCTCCCTGCTTCTCCAGGCAAGATTAAGAGTTTCGAATTCCTTTAATTCTACTTCGGTAAAATCCTTATTCACCAGTTTACCTAAATCAGGCTGACCTGCATCAACCCAGGCTGTGTACCAGAAACAGGCAACAGCGTAAATGGATTGCCGCATTCTTCTTTCCACCATGCCTTTCATATTCCTGTCATAGGCCCGGCAGAATTCAGAACTGTACTGCCGGATGATCTTACCATTCCTTTCTTCAAAAGCATACTTGCGGTCAGCAGGAAACGATTGGGTAAGTTCTTTTTCAAACTTTAGCACCGTATCAGCCGCCAGCGCGCTTTCCAGCACCCGCTTCCAGGTATAGCCCAGCGGATCGTGCAGGTAATCTGCCTTTCCAATAAAAAAATCCCATTCTTCTTCCGCCAGCAATTCGGGAATGCGGCTTTCCCAGAATCCATGAATCCCTTTCTGACCTGTGTATTGCCCATTATGATTACTGCTCGCATGTAGGGGTACATGAGCATCGGCGATATAATGCCCGATCTCCGCTGATAGCTTCAGGATCCGCGCCTGGTCCTTTTCCCTGAAGGCATGAATCAGCCTCCTGTGCATCACCTGTATCCACCAGGGTACGATGCCATGCCGCTGCAAACTGTCCACCGTATATTTTGCCACTGCATCTTCCCATTTCCGCGGTAATGAATCAAATGGGTAAACCCCGTACCTGTCAAGGTCCAGGTAATGTCTCGGGCCTTCTTCAGCCACGAGATACCTTCTTTTATCCGGATCAATAGCGTGTTCACCCAAAAATCCGGAATGAACCTTGTACAAAACCATCATCTCTGGCGGCAGGAGAAAGACCGCCTGGTAATTGATTTTACGGTGGCCATAAAATCCCCATCCATAAACCAACTGTGAGATCATAAGCATGAACAGGCAACCCGCTGTGCGCATATACAGTATTGAAACAGCAAATTGCGATCTGCCGGGGAGGATTCCCGGGGAAAATCAACAGGAAAACCGGGTTTTATTCTCATTGGGGTTTGTGGTCGTCATTCACATGTACAACCCCGCCGGTAACCGCATACTTCATGGCATCGCCGGAGGTAAGGTGACTGATCTTTTTCACTTTTGAACGGGGAAGTATGTAAAGCTGCCCTGCGAAATTGTAAGCCTGGGGCACATATACAGATACATGCTCCGCGCCCATTTCAAACTTTTCCATTTCCGCATCGGTGAGGAAACCAATGATCCATACATCTTCAGAAAATACATTGATGAGGACTGCTTTATCGAATTTCTTTTTTTCACCCGCGAATGCCCTGAAAAAATCCTTGGTGGAGGAGTAAATGAATTTCACACCCGGCGTTCGTTCCAGCCAGTGGTCAAACAGGTTTAAGGCACTGGTCATCAGGATGGTGGAACTCAGCCAGCCCACAAATAAAATAAACAGTATGATGAGGATGAATCCCAGGCCGGGAATATTCACATATGGTCTTAGAATACCATCTACCCTCTCGAATAATTCATACAACAGCCAGACTGTAATGGTGATAGGAGCCAGCACCAGTATGCCCTGGACAAAATAACGCAGAAGGCTTTTATAACCTGATCCTTTCTTATCACTCTCTTCAGCCATGGATGAAATTTGAACAAAGGTAACCTCATGCCACTCATCCCCAAATTCGGGGATATGATAAAAATAATCACTGGAAACTTTGGTAACGAAAAAAGTTTCCATAGTTTTGGCCCCCGATTATGGAAGCAAAAGAGCGCATATTAGTGAAGGCCCATGAGTTGTTCAACCGGTATGGGATCAGGTCTGTGTCCATGGACGATATAGCCGCCCAACTGGGCATGTCAAAAAAAACGCTTTACCAGTATTATGCTGATAAGGATGAACTGGTGAATGCTGTATTCACCGGCGTTATGGATCATAACAAGGAAGAATGCAGTGTTTGCCAGGCCAAAGGCGAGAATGCCATCCATGAAGTCTTTCTGTCATTCGACATGCTGGAGGGAATGCTCAACCATATGAATCCTTCTATTCTTTTTGATATGCAGAAATACCATCCCTCTGCTTTCAAAAAATTCCAGGACTACCGCAACCATTTTCTCTATGGACTGATCCGCCAAAATATCGAAAAAGGGATCAGGGAAGAATTGTACCGGCCCGAGGTGGATGTGGACATCATGACACGCTACAGACTCTATAGCATCATGCTGTCTTTTGACGGTGATGTTTTCCCTTCCAACAAAACCAACCTGGTTTATATAGAACAGCAGATGCTGGAACATTTTCTCTGGGGGCTGGCCACACCAAAAGGACAAAAACTGATTTCGAAATATAAAAACCAACGCACCAAAAAATAAAGAGATGAAATCAAAACTGATATGGAGTTTCTGCCTCGTTCTACTCGCTTCAATCGTTCAGGCGCAGCAGAAACACGAGCTTACTGTGAAAGAGGCAGTTGACATGGCCTATAAGAACGTGGTGGAACTGAAGAACGCCCAATTGGATTACCAGTTGCAGGAAGCAAAGAACAAGGAGATTGTTGGACAGGCGCTTCCGCAGATCAGCGGTAATATGCAGGCCAACCATTACCTGAAACTGCCTACCATCCTTTTCCCACAATCGGAGCAGGGAATCTATGATGTACTGAAACGAGAAGGTCTTGTGCCAGGAACCGTTCAGCCACCTCCTCCATCCCTGCTGGCTTTCAGCTTTCAGCAGCCCTGGAATTTCGCGGCAGGTGCCACGCTAACCCAGCTTTTATTTCAGCCGGATGTATTTGTAGGACTGCAGGCCAGGCAGACATCCCTGGATTATAACACCGCACTAATTGAGCAGACAAAAGAAACAATCAAGGATTCGGCATACAAAAGATATTATGCCATCCTGATCGCGGAAAAACAATTGTTCTTCCTGGATGCAAGTGTGAGCAGGCTGGAAAAATTTGCCGCTGACCTGAACGAGATCTTCAAAAACGGATTTGCTGAAAGATTGGATGTAGACAAAGTGCAGGTACAGCTCAACAACCTGAAGACTACCAGGAGCGTGGTGCAGAACGCGGTGGATATGTCTTACGCTGCCTTAAAATTCGCGATCGGTGTTTCGCAAAAAGATACGGTTGTACTGAAAGAAGAACTCACAACAGCCAGCCTGAAGGAAGGTTTGCTAGATGAAAGTTTTGAGTACGAGAACAGGGCGGAAATCCGTACCCTGGTACAGCTTCAGAAACTGCAGCAGCTCGATATCAAAAGAAACAAGCTCGGATATCTCCCTACTGTAGCTCTTTCCGGCAATTATTCGGTGAATGGAATGGGCCAGAAATTTTTCACAGATGAGAGTACGTTCTGGTACCGGAGCGCATTTGTTGGACTGAATGTGAACCTGCCCATCTTTAGTGGCTTTCAAAGGAAATATAAAGTGGTGCAATCGCAACTGACTTTGCAGAAACTGAATAATACGGTGGAGAATGTAAAGCAGGCGATCGATTTCCAGCAGGTGGTCACCAAACAAAGCCTGACCAACGCCCTGCTCAACCTCGATGCGCAGGAAAGAAACCTGGAACTGGCAGAAAAAGTATTCAACACCACCAGGATCAAATTTGAAAATGGTGTGGGCTCCAGCCAGGAAGTACTGCTGGCCGACTCGGAATACCAGACCGCGCAGGCTAATTATTTCAATGCTCTATATAATGCTACCATCGCCCGCATCAGCTACCAGCAGGCCCTGGGTAAACTTCAATAAAAATTTACAAAACAGATTTATGAGAAAACAATTTATAGGAATCGTACTGGCTGGATTAATAGCAACCTCCTGCGGCAATGCCAGCAAGGATGAGAAAGGAAGTCTGAATGATAAAAAAATTGAACTCGAAAAACTCAAAAAAGAACAGGCATCCATCAAC
>CAYWSQ010000228.1:0-6092 GCA_964460925.1 uncultured Flavisolibacter sp.
ATTCCCTCAACAAGTTCAATACCTATAAGTCTTGCAGCTTGAACCTTGCAGCTTGAAGCTATCATAAATTTAATGGTGAACTGATAGTATCTCTCAAAACAATCTATTCCCTCAACAAGTTCAATACCTATAAGTCTTGCAGCTTGAACCTTGCAGCTTGCAGCTAACAATAACCTGAATATTTCTGCACAAAAAAAACCCGCTCGAAAGCGGGTTTTTGAATTGATATCGTGGTTTCATCATCTGCGCATCACGATCCTGTAGTTCGTAGAGAAGTTACCGGCTGAAACACCCGTGGTTGGGTTTTTAGCGATAGCATCAATGAATACAGTGATTGAATTTTCGCAGGATGAGAAAGTGCTTGAACTACCGTTGGTCCTGATCCAGAGGGCATAAGTTACACCACCTGATACAACCAGAGCACCTGTGTTCTGCTCAGCAATTGTAACCCTGAAAGCAGCAGGATTGGTCCAGTCGAATGTGGCATTTACCGAGCCTCCGTAATCATAGAGGTTGTCGATTGTAGCCGTAGCTGTAGTGGCTCCTGTAGTTGTGATGTTGGAAACAGAAGTGGTATATGGTCCCCATGATACAGCACCTGATGCAGCATACTCGATAGTATTATCATAATCTCCATCGAAAGTTGCAATGTCAACATCGCAATACTTACGCATAATCAGCCTGTAACCTTTCCAGTATGAACTGGCAGGAACGTCACCACCTGTGATTTTGATGTACAGGGTATCGATCCTGGTGGCAGAAGCATAACCACCAAATAAACCTGTCACTTCAAGAGTATCAAGTGTCTGGCCCGCAGGGATCACTACAGAAGTAGGAGCATTGTACTGCTGACCGGCAACGGCTGTTCTTGAAGTATAGCTCAGGTTAACGGTCCTGTCAACGCTGGAAACATTGGTTACACCAATAGGTATTTTAAAGGGAGCATTTGTACTCCTGATATAATATACCTGGGCTGTATCAGCCGGTGCTTTTACGTTGAACTTAGCATAAGCAGGTGCTTCGATATCCTGGTCTATCACCAGGTTATTCTTTTTACAGGAGTAGGCACCCAGGGCAACTACTGCTGCAAAAGTTATCTTGAAAAGTGTTTTAGTCATGTTTATTTATTTTCAAAAAGATTAGTTAGGATTTTGATCAGCCGGTGTCATGCTCACGTTGTTATCCAATTCCCTTTGAGGAATTCTCATGATCATCCTTGGATCTTCTGGGTTTGTTGTATAAACACCTGGGTTGAAGCTTGGAGCACCATGGTTACCAGCACCTGTAGGCCTGTTCAAACCTTGCTTCAAACGCTTGATATCAATCAGGGAGAAACCTTCACCCCATAGTTCGATCCTTCTTTGCAGAAGAATTTCGTTGATCAGTGCAGCACCGGTAAGACCAGCAGCAGTGTAAGCAGGGAACCTTGATTGAACCAGTGATTCCAGTACAGTAACAGCAGGACCATCCTGACCCTGGCGGGCAAGCGCCTCAGCCTCGATCAGGTACATTTCAGCCGCACGCATGTACAGGTAGTCAGCAGCCCAGCTACCTGCATTAGGCACCTGGTGCTTCAGTTGGTTGTAATCAGGGTTTGAAGTAGTTCCAGTTCCAGGTGTTCTGAATACAGTTTTCCTTACATCACCCGCAGGGATCTGGTCGTACAGAGCCTTGGTGATTTTTTTCTGCTGTCCTAATGCTGCATATCCTCCTGTACGGATGTCCATGTGGGAGAAGTAAGAAGCATAGATGGTAGCCTGGTCAGCAGGGATGATTGATCCCCACATCCACTCAGGATTGGCAGCAGAAGAGAAAGCTGAAGGAGTAGTGTATTGAGCTGAAGTCATCAAAGCATAACCCTGGCGAGCCTGGTTAGCTTTTGTTGCTGCAGTTGGCCAGTCTTCCATGAGCAAAGCAACCCTTGCACGCAAACCTCTAACTACAGATACATCAACATTTACTTTGGAAGCACGAGGCTTGCCATTCAATAATGTTTCAGCCTGTGTAAGGTCAGCAACGATCTGGGTGAATACATCCTGCAGTGTTCCACGTGGTTTACCACCTGTAGTATCAGCAGTATAAACAGGAACACCTGGTTTGCTTTCATTTCCTTTGTAAGTCTGCTGGAAATAGTTAGCCAGGTAATAGTAAGCATAAGCCCTGATACCGAGAGCCTGGCCTCTTACAAGGTCTTTCTCATCAGCAGTGGCATCCTGTACGTTATCTACGTTATTTACAAGGATGTTGGCCTGCTTAACCATACCATAATACCTAACCCATGCATCATCGGAGTTGCTGCCTGCTGTAGCAAGACCCCATGCAGTGTACTGGTAAGTGGTATTGTACCAGCCATAACCCTGTGTGTGAACTACCATGTCATTACCCATCAGGTCATTCATCAGGTCAAATGATTTCTGACCATAATCTGCGTGACCACCGCCACCAACAGCGAAGTTGTACATGGTTTGATACAAACCGCTGAGTGTGGCCTGTACCGCTGCGTACTTGCTGTACACGGTGGACTCGAGTTCCGCGCCCGTAGGCTGCGTTTCGAGATAGTCTTTTTTACAACCTGCAATTGCAAGTGCAAAAACGGAAACTAAAAAAAGTACTTTTTTCATTATTTATAACTTTTCAATTATTGAAGATTAACATTCAAACCAACGCTCACTGTTCTGAAAGGAGTGTAAGTAGCATCAGCAGTACCGGCGAAGGCGCGCTGAGGATCCAGACCTTTTTTAGCAGTGAACAACCATGCATTATCTACACTTGCAAATACACTGGCACCATTCAGGAACAGGCGGTTAGCCATTGTACCAGGGAAGGTGTACTGGAGTGTAATGTTCTTCAGGTTCAGGTAAGAACCGTCAACCAGCCATCTTGTGGAAACACCATCCTGTCCGCCGATTGCATTCTGCAGTCTTGGAACGTTGGTGATGTCACCAGGCTTCTGCCACCTGTTCAGGATATCGCGGTGGAAGTGTGTACCTGCGCTACCGCGGTGCATGATGCTGGCGTAGTTGCCATCATAGAACAGACCACCATAAGCAAATGTGGCAAGGAAAGAAAGTTCAAAACCTTTGTAGCTAACTGAGTTGGTCAAACCACCGGAGATCTTTGGAATCGCTGAACCCTGGAAGTATTGAGTACCCTCGTTGTAAACGTTTGTGATTGTGCGCTCACCTGTAGGCTTACCATCTGTACCCAGTACATCTTTATAATAAAGGGCATCACCGTTGGAAGCGTCAACACCGGCAAACTCGCGGATCCAGAACTGGAAGATGTCTTTGCCTTCCATGAGTTTCTTGGTACCGGAAATGATACCATTAGCTCTTTGTACTTCTGGGAGTTTAGTGATCTTGTTTTTGAAATGAGTCAGGTTCAGGTCAATTCTCCAGTTAACATTCCTGGATTGTACCGCTGTGTAACCCAATTGCATTTCAATACCATAGTTCTTCATGGTACCAATGTTCTGGTAAACGCTGTTGTATCCAGTTGATGGAGGAAGAGGAACGTCGAACAGGAGGTTATCAGAAACCCTGTTGAACACCTCGATAGTACCTTGTAAACGGTTCCTGAACATGGCGAAATCTACACCCGCGTTCAGGGTTTTGTTGGTTTCCCACAACAGGCCGGGGTTAGCTGGTCTGGTTGGAGGAGTATAAGTAACCTGTGAACCATCAGTACCTGCACTATAATATACAGCATATGGCCAGAACAGACCGATGTCCTCGTTACCCTGCTCACCGTAAGAAGCTTTCAATTTCAATTCATTCAGCCAGGCAACATTGCTCAGGAATTTCTCCTGGGAAATTCTCCAGCCAATACCGGCAGAATAGAAATTACCCCAACGTACTGGCTCTGCAAACCTTGAAGAACCGTCAGTACGATAGCTCAGGGAAACCAGGTATTTATCGTTGTAGTCATAGTTCACACTTGAGAAATAGCTCTCGATCCTGTGTGTACCCATGCTGGATGAAGCGGGTCCGAATGGCCCGATACCATCTGTAAGATCAGTACGGCCAGGGAAAAGGAATCCAGAAGCATTTGCAGAAAGATTCCAGGTAGTGAGTTTGTAGTTCTCGTGACCAACAAGAGCCCTTACGTTATGATTGCCGAAATCCTTTGCCCATGATAACACCTGGTTACCGGTAAGGGAGATCTGGCGGGCTGCTGTTTTAGTAGAACGGCCACCGTTATTCAGTCCGGGAGCCGGAGCGGCATCACCAAACTGGTTGTTCTGGTAGTTGGTATTGCTTGATTCAAAGAAATTCACACCAAGAGTACCTCTCAGGGTAAAGTTTCTCAGGAATTTGATCTCAGCGAATGTGTTGGCGTTTCCGTTAGTGAAATTAGAGGAACGCTCATCCAGGTCAAGAGATCCAAGGAGGTTGGATCGACCGGCATAAGGCCTTGTACCCATCTGGTCTGGAGTACCCCAGTCAAGTGCTGGTTTACCAGTTGCAGGATCAATTACGAATGCACCAGTTGTTGTGTTACGCTGCCATACAGGGTAGATCGGACCCATCTGCCTTGTGAAATAGAATGGGTTGGTAGTGGCAGTACCACCGCTTGGTACATCATTCCTGTTAGCGAATGCTCCGTCGATGTTCACACCAGTGCTCAGCCATTTGGTAGCCTGCGTGTTCACGTTCAAACGAAGGTTATATCTTTTCAAACCAGAGAATTTCAGGATACCCTGCTCGTTCAGGAAGCCGGCAGAAAGGAAATAATCGCTCCTGTCAGAACCACCTGATACGTTGAAGTTGGCATTGGTACGTGATGCTGTTCTGAACAGGGCATCTTCCCATGAATCTTCCCAAAGCAATTGCGCATTAGGATTCAGTTTGCCTGTTACGGGATCCACCAGGGTGTTGCCCGGAACATTGAATGCATTATATACAAGACCGCTGGTGCTGGTAAGCACGTTGGAAGCAGAAACGCCAGCCTGCGCAGGAGTTTGTCCCTGTGCGATATAGCTGTTCCTGTAAGCTTCCCAGAACAATTCATAATATTCACCGCTGTTTACCCTGTCATACTCAGGAATACCACGGCTCATGAAGCCCTGACGAAGAGAAGCAGAAGCAACTGCAGTTCCTTTTCTACCTTTTTTAGTAGTGATCATGATCACACCATTGGCAGCACGGGAACCGTAAAGAGCAGCGGCAGCCGCATCTTTCAGTACAGTTACTGATTCGATATCATCAGTAGAGATCGCATTGATGGAACCATCATAAGGTACACCATTCAATACATACAAGGGAGCACTGCTACCACTCACGGAACCGATACCCCTGATACGTACATCAGCATTTGAACCTGGCGCACCACCACCGTTTGTGGCAATGATACCCGGAACCAGACCTTCCAGAACACGGGTAACTGAAGTTACCTGCTGCTTTTGGATGGTTTTGGCGCTGATGGTGTTCTCAGAACCGGTAAAGGAGGTTTTCCTCACAGTACCGTAAGGAACGGTAACCACAACCTCGGTCATGGTATCATTTCCTTCTCTCAGGCTTACTGAAAAAGTTGATTGCGTTCCAATGGGTATTTCCTGCGTCTGCAAACCCACAGATGAAATCACCAGGGTCCTGGCATCAGAAGGAATACTCAGAGAAAAGCTACCATCTGAACCGGTGGTGGTTCCGATAGTTGTACCCTTAACGGTAACCGAGGCGTTTGGTACGCCAGCGCCCTTATCATCAGTCACTTTACCGGAAATGGTACGATTTTGTGCCAGTAGCTGCGCACTAAATAGCAGCATGCCTAGCATAAAGAGCAGTAATCTTCTCATTTTTACTTAATTAATAGTGGTTTAATAGATAATTGATTATGAAACATATGCCTTTAACGCGGCAAAAAAGACCCAAACAGGTATAGATAGACCAACCAGCAACTGATTTAGCTGCACGAATTTAACGGTTGGACAACAAATTCTTAAGAAATTTTTAAACGGGGGCATTCCCGGAACAGAACCGAAGTCAATTTTTCTCATGTGATCCATTCTAACTTTTCTCAACAATAATTCTATGCAGTCATCCAAAAATGGAAGCCACATAATTATTGAAAAAATAAAGGTAAATCTAAAAAAA
>CAYWSQ010000229.1:0-6042 GCA_964460925.1 uncultured Flavisolibacter sp.
TGAAAGGCCCGGTACTGTCCCTTTTCAACATAATTACCTGTAACAAGGGCGGGTATTGACCAGTCGAACTGGATCAGCTTTTTCATTCCTTTGATGAGGTTGGAAAAACTTTCAGGTTTAGAGAAATAAAGGTTGGCGCCTTCCTGGTAGGCTCTCACAATATGAGAAGGAGAAAGAGAATTGCTGTACATGATGATGGGAAGGTCATATCCTTTATCCCTGATACATTTCAACCAGTAGAATCCATCATGGTGCGGCATGTTGATGTCGAGCAACACAAGGTCAACAGGGAAACTTTTGAATTCGAGCGCCCTATCGCAATTGTTGATATAATGTAATTCGATGCCGGGATTAATCTCCTGTATGGCTTCATACACCAGTTCAAAATCATCATAATCATCATCTATTATCACAATCGAGCGTACCTCTTTTATTGGATCCATGGGTATTTACTGATTAAGGTTAACCAAAACTAACCAAGTTTTTTGGTTGCATAAGGCGGATTCTTTCTGATGAGCGGCCATACCGTTTTTTCCGGGCGGTTGACCCTCAGTTTTGACTATCTAACTTATGAAAGGGACATGCCCCAGCTCATCCGGTAAGGATGGTAAGGTTCGCGGGTGCAACTGAAAATAAACCGGGTTATGAAGGGTATGCGCAACTGTTCATTATTGGTGAAGGCAAATTCCACAGTTCCGCTCGCATATTTCTCAATGCACGAAGTATTGACGGGCTGCCACTCACCTAAGGCATGGCCGTGCACATAAGAATTACCAGTGCGTTTGGCAGCCAGTTTCTCCACCATGTCCTTCAAAAGAACTGGCTGGTCAAATGAAGCGCGTATGTCTATTTTCCTTTTCATGATCTCTTTTTGGACGTTCGAATGGCTTTTTGAATTAAAAAGCCGGTGTTAAAGGGTCCTTGGGAATTTGTTAAAATGAAAGGTGGGTGTAGAAACGAATTCCCTTCATAACTTTGCGCTATCATAACCCCGATCTGTAACATCATACAAAAATTCATTGCCTGCTGCTTGCTCCTGGTATTCATGGCCGGTGTAGCGCCAAAGGCTTACCTGCATGATGTTTTTGCGGATCACCACGACGAGCCGGGTTGTACCATCGATCACGATACGGATGTACTGCATAATGTACAGGTTCATTGCGATCTCGATGACCTGGTAGGGCCTGTTTCCTACCTGCCACAGCCGTTATCAACCCCGGAAGTTCCGGTCTGCTACCTTCCATGCGGCTCACCCGGATTCAAAGATCATTACACTACTGCGTTCCTGTATTCCGGCCTTAGCCGCGGCCCTCCTTCAGCCTGATTGAATTTTATTGGAAAATTGATTTGATCACCGTTGAAATGATTGCATGAAAAAATTCATCTTTTTCTGCCTGTCTGTATGCTTATTACAGCAACTCCAGGCACAGCCTAAGATCAGGACACGCCTTTCCGGCGTGGTTACTGACGCACGTACCGGTCTTCCATTACGGGGAGCTTCCATTATATTATCTGATTCAAGAATTGGTACCACCACGGATTCAAGTGGCAGGTACCTGCTGAATAATATTCCGGGTGGACATTCCATTATTGAAATTTCCTACGCGGGCTACCGCACCAAGGTGGCTCACCTTGATATCAGCAAAACCGATGAGGAAAGAAATTTTGTATTGCAGCCCACCATACTTGAAAACGAGGGCGTCACCATCACCGCTGTTGCCAATGCTACCAGTATCCGCAATGCTCCCATTCCCATAACAAGGATGAATAAAAAAGACCTGCTATCCACCAGTGCCACCAATATCATTGATGCGTTAGGGAAACAACCCGGTGTGAGCCAGTTGTCAACAGGGCCAGCCATCTCGAAACCGATTATCAGGGGCCTGGGTTATAACCGGCTCGTAGTGATCAACGACGGGGTACGCCAGGAAGGACAGCAATGGGGAGATGAACATGGTATTGAAATAGACGAACACAGTGTGCAGCGTGTGGAAATCGTGAAAGGTCCTGCTTCCCTTATATATGGAAGTGATGCCATTGCAGGTGTGATCAACATCATCACCACCTCCCCGGTACCTGTCAATACCATCAGGGGGAATGTTTTGATGAATTACCAGACCAATAACAGGCTGAGGTCATTTTTCGGAAACCTTGCCGGCAACCAGGATGGCTGGAACTGGAACATCTGGGCAGGCAATAAAGCGGCTTCTGATTACCGCAACAGGTATGATGACCGCGTGTATAATTCAAGATTCCGCGAACTGAATTTTGGCGGTTACGGCGGTGTCAATAAATCCTGGGGTTACAGTCACCTTGTGTTCAGCCGCTTCCTGCAGCATCCCGGTGTGATTGAAGGGGAGCGTGATGCCAGTGGAAATTTCGTAAAGCCACTTCCCGGTGGAGGCAGCACCGTGCCGGGGCAGGAAGATCACCGGTCCACGAAAGCAGGTGTTCCTTCTCAGGAAGTACAGCATACCAAGCTAACACTTGACAACAGTTTCCGCATCGGGCGTAACAGGCTTGCGCTGGTGCTGGCCTTCCAGGAAAACAAACGGAAAGAGTTTGGAAATGTGGATGATCCGGAAGAAGCTGAATTGTTCTTTGACCTGAATAGTTTTAACTATCATGCGGCCTGGCACCTGCATGACCGCAATGGATGGAACCCTTCAATTGGAGTGAACGGGATGGCGCAGCATCATGTGAACCGTGCGGAAGAAGCGCTGATCCCTGACTACAACCTGTTTGATGCGGGTGCGTTTTTTTATACCCAGAAGATCATTGGCAGAACAAGCTTCAGTGGAGGTTTACGCTACGATCACCGTTCTCTCAACAGCAGGGCTATGATGGATGGTGCTGAACAAAAATTCGAAGCCTTTAAAAAAAGTTATTCCAACGTTTCAGCCAGTGCCGGTGTGAGTATTTCCGCTGCTGAAAATTTTGTATTAAAACTGAACCTGGCCAGCGGATTTCGTGCGCCATCCATTCCTGAACTTTCTTCAAACGGAACGCATGAGGGTACCAACCGTTATGAATATGGAGTGCAGGATCTGCGCTCTGAACGGAGCCTGCAGGGCGACATTGGAGGCGAATGGAATTCAGAACATCTGTCTGTAGTTGCGAATTTGTTTTATAACCGCATCAATCATTTTATTTTTTACAGTAAGCTATCAGGTTTTAATGGTATGGATTCACTGGTGCTGGATGATGGTGAGCTGATCCCGGCCTTCCGCTTCGGACAGAGGGATGCTTATTTATACGGGGCCGAGGTGCTCGTTGATCTTCATCCGCATCCGCTTGACTGGTTGCATTGGGAGAACCGTTTTTCTTTGGTAAGAGGAAGATTTGTACAGGCGATAGAAAATGTAAAAGACCTGCCGCTGATGCCTGCTCCACGCTGGGTGAGTGAATTCAGGGCAGATTTTCTGAAGCAGGGAAAAAAACTGAGAGCGCTTTCATTTTACCTGGAACTTGATCATAATTTTTCACAGGTGCATCCTTTCACAGCCTTCAATACAGAAACTGCAACAACAAGCTATACTTTGCTTAATGCCGGCGTCAGCACCGATATCGTCAATAAAAAAAGAACCCTGTTCAGTATTTATCTCAATGCCCTCAACCTCGGTGATGTGGCCTACCAAAGTCACCTGAGCAGGTTGAAATACACAGCAGAAAACCCGGTTACCGGCAGGCAGGGTGTATTTAATATGGGGAGGAATTTTTCATTGAAGCTGAATATCCCGTTGTAGCAGAGGGCCGGTTGCCAATGGCAGTTAGCTTGAGTAAGATCATCCACAATATGGCTGAGCTCCGATTAAAAAGGGCCGGCTTTAAAGGTGGATGATCTTTATTTTTTAATGAACTCTTCATGAGGGCATGCCGTTCAAATAAATATGGTACACTTTTTTGACAGGTAAGGGGTATGAAAGGAATTGTGATATGCCTGGTATTGGTGACATTGAGTACTTCGATCGGGAATACAGGAAAGATATTTTCGAATCCAAACCCGGAGAATAAGATCTTCATCATTACCCTTGATGGTTTCCGTTGGGAAGAAGTTTTTAAAGGGGCTGATCCATCTTTGATCAGTGATGAAAAAAGCACGGCAGACACTACTTTCACCAGAGCACTGTACTGGGATGAGGATGAAAAAGAAAGAAGAAAAAAATTGCTGCCGTTTTTCTGGAATGTGATCGCGAGGCAGGGTGAATTGTACGGCAACCGCGATCATGGTAACCTGGTGAATGTTTCCAACCCTTATGCACTTTCTTACCCGGGTTATAATGAACTGCTCACCGGCAAAGTGGATTATTCCATTTATGATAATAAGAAAAGAAAGAATACCAATAGGAATATTCTGCACCTGCTCAATAAAACACCTGAGTATAAGGGAAAAGTAGCAGCCTTCACTTCCTGGGATGCATTTCCCTACATTCTTGATAAGAATGATGGAAACAGTTTTGTACTCAACAGTGGTTTTCAGAAACTGGACGGACAAAAATTATCTTCTTCTCAAAATGCATTGAACACGCTGCAGGGTAAAATGGATCACACCCCAACACGGTACGATGAACTCACGTTTATTGCATGTAAGGAATACGTTACGAAGAACAAACCATCTGTTGTGTTTCTCAGCTTCAGCGGTACTGATAATGCCGGTCATGAACGCCGTTACGACCAGTACCTGCAGGAAGCAAACAATGCGGACAGGATGATAGGTGAATTGTGGAGATTATTGCAGACCATGCCCGAATACGCGGGAAAAACAACTTTTCTGATCACTACAGATCATGGTAGGGGTAAAACAAAATCAAGCTGGGCCAACCATGGATTTTTTGTTCCGGGATCTTCACAAACCTGGTATGCTCTGCTCGGAAATAAGATCGTTCCTCATGGTGAAATGAAGAATAACATACAAGTGTACCAAAAGGATCTGAACAGCCTGGTTATGGATATTCTTGCACGTGATTAATTTTATTTTTTGTGATTAAATACTGTTGAACGGCATAGTTTTCGGGGTTATGGGTAATAGTATGTCTAAAGGAAAAACAGATATAAAAAAGGTGGAAGCGCCAGCCGATGCCAGGCAGCCAGAAAAACGCAATGCTGAATTTGAAACCATGAGCCAGCAGCAGAACAGGTCTGGCAAAGGGCGCCAGCAAAATGGTTCTGATGGCAGCGGTGTAAAAGGCAGGGGCTCCAATCATTAGTTCACTTTTAAAATTTAAAACTATGGCAGAGCATACAAGAGGACAGAGAAACATGGAAAGACCTGACGAGCGTTCTGAACAAAGAACCAGGCAGCAGGAACAGCAGAGCAATGTAAGCTCAGATAATATGTCGCGCAGAGATCGTTCATCTGATCAGCTTGATGAAAAATCATCAACAATCGGAAGAGCCCAAAGGCAAAATTCACGGGGATTATCATCAAAGGATGGTTTAACCGGGAGCGACCTTGACGGGCAGGTAACTTCATAAGAACAAGGGCTATAGGCCCGGTATAAAACTGTGAAATGATGAGTGTGGTGCTGGAAGTTTTATACCGGGCTTTTTTATGTGCCAGATGTAAATGTTGCAGGTGAATACGGTTGGATGTTGACAAGGTTCTACAACATGAAAACGGCAGAGTTGAATAAAGAAAAATTTAAACATCAATTGCCAGTGAATTGATTCGGCACAATGTTTTTATAGTATATCATGACGCTAACGATTTTTTGACTTTAAAAATTTACAGTTATGGCAGAAAACAGAAATCAGGATCAGGACAGAAGCTCTAACATGGGCAATCAGTCTCAGCAAAGCGGACAGCAGCAAGGAAACCAGGGTGGAATGAACCAGGATTCCCAGCGTGGTTCTGAAGGACTTGGTGGACAAAGCCAGGGAACCAGTGGTTCTCAGGGTGGTCAGCAAGGCTCTCAGGACAGGAGCAGCTCACAAGGTTCATCTTCTGGTCTGCAGGGTGGCGATCAGGGCCGTGGCGGCAGCACCGGTACTGGTAACACTGGCCGTAGCGGCAGCGAAGGACGCGACCTCGGTGGTTCTTCC
>CAYWSQ010000230.1:0-6040 GCA_964460925.1 uncultured Flavisolibacter sp.
CACCCCAGGCATTGATCCATTGCGAAAAACTGTTGGCCACGCATTGAGGCAGTGGTTTTACATGGGGCGCCCAGCTCAATACGATCTTTGGTTTACGGCCTGATATTTTTTTTGAATGAAGGTCTTCCTGTATGGTGATCAGGTCTGTAAAACTCTGGAGCGGATGCAGGGTGGCACTCTCCAGGCTTACAACAGGAATACCCGCGTATTTGATGAACTGCTGAATATATAGTTCACTGTAATCATCTTCTTTATTTTTCAGCGACGGGAAGGTCCGGATGGCGAGGATATCAAAATATTTGCCCATCACCGGCGCAGCATCCTTCACATGTTCAACTGTACTGCCGCTCATGATGGCTTCTTCTTCAAACTCCAAAGCCCAGCCTTCGCTGCCTACATTGAAGATGATGCATTCCATGCCCAGGTTCTGGGCAGCTACCTGAGTGCTAAGCCTTGTACGCATGCTGGGATTCAGAAAAAGGCAACCAATTCTTTTATGCTTTCCCGCGGCCTGGTTCTTATATGGGTCCGCTTTATAACCAAGCGCTGTTTTCACCAGTGCATTGATATCCTTTACATCCTTTACTGAAATAAATTGTTTCAAGGTTATGATACAGTTTTAGATTTGATCGGACTTAATTCGTGAATTGATTTTTCAAGAGCTTCCAGGAAAATATCGATCTCTTCATGGCTGATGGATAATGCCGGCAACAACCTTACTACATCAGGTTTGGCTTCGCCCGTGAAAATATGGTGCGTTTCGAGCAGATGCTTGCGGAGTGGTTTCAGGTTTTCATTCACATCAAAACCGATCATCAGTCCGAGTCCCCTGATATTTCTCAGCCCTTCTATTTTCTGCAAACGCTTCATAAGGTAAGCGCCTTTTTCTGCTGCCTGCTCCACCAGTTTTTCATCCTTCATCACTTCAAGAACTGCAAGAGCCGCAGCGCAGGCCAGGTGATTACCACCGAAAGTGGTGCCCAGCATTCCATGTTTGGAAGGTATGTGGGGAGCTATGAGCAGTCCGCCAACTGGAAAGCCATTGCCCATGCCTTTTGCCATGGTATAGATATCTGCCTGCACACCTGCTTTGTCGAATGCGAAAAAGTTTCCTGTTCGGCCATAACCGCATTGCACTTCATCCGCTATCACAATTGCTTCGTATTTGTTGCAGAGCAACCTGATGCGCTGCAAAAAAGAATTTTCCGCCACATTGATACCGCCAACACCCTGGATGGTCTCAATGATCACGGCAGCAACTTCATTTCCATTAACTGAAAAATATTCATCAAGCGCTTTCTCATCATTGAAGGGCAGGAAGCTTACATTCCCTGTTTCATTTACAGGAGCTACGATTCTTGGATTGTCTGTTGCAGCCACTGCCAGTGATGTACGGCCATGAAAGGCTTTGTGAAAGGCCACGATCTTTTTCCTGCCGGTATGAAAAGATGCCAGCTTCAATGCATTCTCATTCGCCTCAGCCCCACTGTTCACCAGGAAAAGATTGTATTCAGTTTTACCGCTTACTTCAGCTAACAGGTTGGCCAGCTCCTTCTGGATGGGAATGAGAATGGAATTGGAATAAAAGGCAATCTTTTCCAATTGGGAAGAAATCCTTTTGGTCCAGTGCGGGTGGGTATGACCAATGCTGATAACGGCATGCCCGCCATACATATCCAGGTATCTTGTATTACGGTCATCCCATACATACGATCCGCATGCACGTACGATATTGATAGGATATACCGGGTAAACGTCAAATAGTTTCATTATATTAAAAACCTGTTGATTTTAATTGCAGTCCTTTTGTTTCTTCCAATCCAAACATCAGGTTCATATTCTGAACCGCCTGGCCGGAAGCCCCTTTCATCAGGTTATCTATGGCGGTATGCACCACCAGCTTGCTACCAACCTTTTCGAGCTGTATCACACATTTATTGCTGTTGACCACCTGTTTCAGAAATATCTCCTGCTGGCTGATCAATGTGAATGGGTGGCCGGCGAAATATTCCTTGTAAAGGCTTGCCAGCTCCACTTCACTTTGTTCGCAATGAAGGGTAGAACTGGTAAAGATACCCCTGGTAAAATCTCCTCTCCATGGCACAAAATGAATAGAGGGCAAGCTGCCGCCTGCCTGCTGAAGTGACTGACCGATTTCGCGGAGATGCTGGTGGTTAAGTGTTTTGTAAGCCTGGATATTGTTGGCCCTCCAACTGAAATGAGAGGTGGCCGACAATCCCTGGCCCGCGCCTGTAGAACCTGTGATGCCCGTGGTATAAACTTCGTCATCGAGCAGGTTTTCTTTCGCCAGCGGTAAAAGTCCTAACTGGATGGCCGTTGCGAAACATCCCGGGTTGGCAATGTTTTTTGCCTGGCGGATCTTATCCCGGTTCAATTCAGGCAGACCATAAACAAAGGAGCGGCCTTCAAAATTTGCATCGGCTGAAAGCCTGAAATCCTGCGAAAGGTCAATGATGCGAATGGAGTCAGCAAGGTGGTTTTCTTTTAAAAATTTCCTGGCTTCACCATGTCCCACACATAAAAAAACTACATCAATATCCTGGGGCAACTCACCTGTGAATACCAGGTCCGTTTCACCAATAAGGTCCTGGTGTACGGAAGAAACAGGTTTGCCTTCCTGGCTCCTGCTGTGAATAAAGGAAACAGCTACATCCGGATGGTGAATGAGTAAACGGATCAGTTCACCACCCGTATAACCTGCGCCTCCTATGATACCTGCTTTGATCATTGTTGTTGTTTGAGCTGCTAGCTATTAGTTACTAGCTGCTAGTTGAAAAAGCTAATGGCTAATGGCCAATGGCTATTGGCCGATTGCTACCGCCATGATTTACTCTGCGTTCTCTTCGCTAAACCTCCCAGAATTAATAATACCCATCACAATCCCTTTTCTCTGCGGTAAAAAAGTCAATGGCCAATGGCTAACAGCCAACAGCCCTCACTTCCCTGCCTCTTCCTTCACTGCATTCCAAATGGCCGTCTGGTTCCCGAAGATCTTGCTGAATCCTCTTACATCCTCACCTGTGAATCCTGTATTCATCTCACCATACTTTCCAAAGCGGCTGCTCATCAGGTCGTAGTCAGATTCAATTCCGGTTACCTGGAAACGGTAAGGCATAACCGTAATATAAACCTCACCTGTTACTTGCTGCTGGGTGCTTTCGAAAAATGCTTCCATGTCGCGCATCACCGGGTCCAGGATCTGGCCTTCATGCAGCCAGTTGCCATAGAACAGTGCAAGCTGGTCTTTCCAGTTCAGTTGCCATTTGGTGAGCACATGTTTTTCCAGGGCATGGTGGGCCTTGATGATCACCATTGGCGCTGCTGCTTCAAATCCCACTCGTCCCTTGATGCCGATGATGGTGTCACCTACATGCACATCCCTTCCGATGCCGAATGGAGCAACCAGTTCATGCAGTTCCCTAATTGCTTCTGTAGGATGCGCAAATGACAGGCCATTCACTGCCCTGAGTTCTCCTTTTTCGAAATAGAGTCTGATCTCCTCTTCACCGGATTTGCTGACCTGTGTTGGCCAGGCAGATTCAGGCAACATGCCATTTGAATTCAGTGTTTCCTTTCCTCCTACACTTGTGCCCCACAAACCTTTGTTGATGGAATACATGGCTTTTTCCGCGTTCATTTCAACACCCTTGCTTTTAAGATATTCGATCTCCTGTTCGCGGCTTAGCTTGAGGTCGCGGATAGGAGTGATGATCTCCACGCCGGGGATCATGATATGAAAGATCATATCAAACCTTACCTGGTCATTTCCTGCGCCCGTACTGCCATGCGCAACCGCATCGGCTTTGAGCTGCTGAACATGTTCGGCGATATGCAGGGCCTGGCTCAATCTTTCAGCACTGACACTTAAAGGGTAAGTATTGTTCTTTAAAACATTTCCATAAACCAGGTATCTGATGATCCTGTCGTAATAAGTTTTTACCGCATTTACCGTAGTATGGGTTTTTACACCCAGTTTGTAGGCATGTGCTTCAATCTTTTTCAATTCATCATCTGTGAAGCCACCGGTATTTACAATGATGCTGTGCACCTCGTAACCTTTTTCTTCACTTAAATATTTTACGCAGTAAGTGGTATCAAGACCACCACTGAAACCAAGTACAACTTTCTTCATGAAATGGTAATTAATGGAACAGGTTTAAAAAAAGCATTTTCAACTTACGGTTCGGATTGCGTTCTCCTCTCCTGAATCTCTGTAGGAACCTGCTTTGCTTGAGCTTGAGCAGGCGTTCATATACCTTGCTCTTCTTCTCGAAATGTTCTTTTGTTTCAGAAGGCTCGTAGTGATCTTTAGGATCATAAAGCATGGCCGTGCAAAGGCAGTTCTTCCTGTCCTTGCTCATCAGGATCTCGTAGTTGACACAGCTTTTGCAGCCGGCCCAGAATTTTTCATCCTGCGTAAGTTCAGAATAGGTCACGGGCTCGTAACCCAGGTCGCTGTTGATCTTCATCACCGCCAGCCCGGTAGTTAACCCGAAGATCTTGGCATCGGGATATTTCTCGCGGCTCAACTGGAAGATCTTTTGTTTGATGGATTTGGCCACACCGCTTTTCCTGAATTCAGGAGCCACGATAAGCCCGGAATTGGCTACGTATTCACCTTCCCAGGTTTCAATATAACAGAAGCCCACCCAGGTGCCATTGGCCGTAAGAGCGATTACGGCCTTGCCTTCATTGATCTTCTGGATGATATATTCAGGAGATCTTTTGGCGATGCCTGTACCCCTTGCCATAGCTGATGATTCCATCTCGTCAGTAATGATTTTGGCATACATCTCATCGCCGGGGTTGGCTACCCTGATGATAATATTCTGATTGTCCACTATTGTAAAAGAGTTGATATGATTTATGGATTACCAATCCTGTACCAAGAATAAAAGCCGGGAGTAATTCACTGACAGGGGCCCTGGTAAGTGGCTCGTCCTATCAGCAACCACGTCGTCTTGAGAGATAGCGGAAGAGGTCAAAGCACACATCGTACATGCGGGTGCATGCCAGCTCATGGAAAACGAAATGTTTGTTATGTGCGCTCTTGTTCATCAATTGAAGGATGCAAATTTATGAGGAATTGGAATCAAAAAGATTCTTCTCTCAAAATCGCCTTATAAAATTATTTATTCAGGTCGATATGCTTCGTTAAAATTCCAGGGCCGGTTCATCAGGTAAGCAGGACCGTTAGCAAGACCTTAATGGTTTTATTTTGAGAACAGAGGTTGGCTGGTAACTGCATAAAAAAAGCGAAGCATTTGCTTCGCTTGTTGAGCTACAAGGATTCGAACCTTGACAGACAGAACCAAAATCTGTAGTGCTACCGTTACACCATAGCTCAATCCGTATTCCGGCTACCTGCCAGGGGCAGGGATCGCTGAAAGGAGTGCAAAAATAAAGGGCAGCGAAAGATGTACCAAAACTTTTTCCGGCAAAAGCACAATTTAGACCTCTTTTAAACTTTTATCTTCAACCCGGTGGAGATTGCGGGCTGCCAGCCGCCCGTCAAATGAAAGGGCAAATATGCTTTTCTCTTGATACATTTATCAAAACGACCGGCATGGGCACTAACCGACGCACCTTTCTGCAGAAAGCAGGCCTTTTCTCCGCTTCCGCCTTCCTGTCCACACTGGCTGCTCCTGCCTGGAGCCGTAACCTGGAGAGGGCTATTCAAAAAGCAACCGACATTCCACCTGGTGAGTTGGCCACAGATGAGGAATTCTGGTATTACATCCAGCAGTCATTCACGGTATCTCCTGGCATCATTAACCTCAATAATGGTGGTGTTTCACCAGCACCCCGCACTGTGCAGGATGCCATGAAAAGGTATTACGATCTTTCCAACGAAGCACCCAGTTATTATATGTGGCGGGTACTAGACCAGGGCCGTGAGCCACTCCGGGCTAACCTTGCAAAATTGGGTGGGGCCAGCAAGGAAGAAATCGCCATTAACCGGAATTCTTCGGAAGGACTGGAGACCGTGATCTTTGGACTGAGACTGAAAGCAGGAGAT
>CAYWSQ010000231.1:0-6040 GCA_964460925.1 uncultured Flavisolibacter sp.
GGACCCCAGAGGATCATGGATGGAATTTTACCCTGTTCAATGGCGGTGCGAAGAATGCTTCCTTTCCCTACAAGATGGGCCTGCCCCACGAGTTCATCGAGTGACCGGGGCCGCATGCGCTCCGCAAGTGGTGCTCCTGCATTCATCATTCAAATTAAGCAAGAGCCGCAAATTATCCGGCTTATACTCCAAAAAAAAGAGAGAAAGCAAAAACTTTCTCTCTCTTGTTGTCGTTGAACTGATCCGTCAGAATGTTCTTGGTTTGGCCTTTTGTGCATCCACCTGTTTTTGAACAGCGGATTTATCACCTACCATCACCTTGGTCATCTTATCGTAATCAATATATTTTTTCACCATGCTGCTTACGGTTTCAGGCGTGACCTTGTAAATATTTTTTACATAGTTCTCCAGGTAACTGTCATCCAGCCCATAAAGGTCCAGGAAGTTGAGCTGGCCAATGATGCCGCCCGGTGAAGAATTCTGCAGTACAAATATGCCTGCGGAATAATTCTGGATGCCTGTAAGCTCTTCCTGCGTGGGTGCCTGCACCTGCAGTTTCTTGATCTCTTTTTCAATTTCAAGCAGGGCATCAACGGTATGTTCGCTGGTTACATCGGCCTGCTCATACCACAGTGCACTTCCCTTGATGTTTTGCACAGTGCTAAAAGGAGAGTAGGTATAACCTTCCAGCTCACGGATGTTGCTGGTGATGCGTGAGCCGAATGATCCACCAAGAAGGGTATTGGCCACCAGCATGGGCACATAATCCTTATGATCGGGTGTAACCACGGGAAGACCCACCATCACTGTGGTCTGCGGCGCACCCGGCCTGTCGAGCAGCAGGGTATCTTTTACCACGTTGGGTTTCACTTCGGGGTACCATACATCCGGACCAGACTTCCATTTGCTGAGCGAAGCATTGACCGCTTCCGCAACTTTCTTGTCATCAAATTTCCCAACCACGTACAGTACGGAACGTTTGGCACCGAAATTTTTTTCATAAAACTCTTTCACCATGTCAACGGTATAGCTGCTGATCATTTCTTCTGTTGGAAAAGTTTTACCGTAACGGTGGTCGCCATAAACAGCCGCGAAAAATTTTTCCTGGGCCTGAGCCTGCGGAACATTCTTCTGCGTAATGAGCCTGCGTTTCATATCGGTCTTTAACCGCTCCAGTTCGGAAGCCGGGAATTCAGGAGCTGTAGCCAGTGAAGCCAGCAGTTTAATGAATTCAGGCGCGTATTCAGATAACACGGTACCTGTTATGGTGGTCTGCGTCATCCCTACAAATACATTGAGGTTGCCGCCCATGAGCGCGGCTTTTTTTGAGAGCGCAGTAAAATTGAGGTCTTTGGTTCCCTCCCTGATCATCCTGCTGGTAAGATCAGCGAGCCAAACCTGGTCGGCTCTTTCATGGGCATTCCCGGTTTTGATGATCAGGCTTACAGTAACCTTAGGTAATTCACCATAATGAACCATGGTTGTTTTTAAACCATTGGGCAGGGTGCTGATCTTTTTATCGGACAGTTTGAAGTCTTTGGCCTTTCCACCTGCGGGTGGTGTCTGCTTTTGCGCCATTGCGGGCAGCATGGCCAGCAGTAGCAGGGCGGTGATATAATTGCGTAATAATTTCATGATGGTTGGTTTTATACTTTTGGCGCTTTTGGTTCAATTACCAGGATGGTCCTGTTTTCAGGAACAAGAAATTTCTGAACGGTTTGCCTGATTAGTTCCGGGGTGACCTTTTTGAATTCACCTTCCAGTTTATTGATGCGGGAAGGATCATCATCAAAGAGCGCAAAACAAGCAAGCAGGTTCACCTTGCCCAGTCCAAACTGCGCGCCCATCTGGTCGTAAAGATTCGAACGGATCTTCACCAGTGCTAGGTCCAAGTCTTCTTTAGTAACCTGTTTCAGCTCATTGATCGCCTGGTCATAAGCGCCCAGGATCTGGTCGGAAGTAATGGTGGAATCGTAAGTAACATTAGAGATCCAGAGCATAGGACCATTGTAATCAAACATGTTTCCAAGACCGATATTGATGCCGGCTGAAACATTGGATGTATATCCTTTCTGCTGTACAAGCAACTGGAAAAGTTTGCTATCCTGTCCCTGCCCGAGGATCTGGTCAATCAATCCCATGGCATAATATTCAGGTGTATTACGCTCGGGCATTTTATAAGCCACGGCGAGCGCTGGTTTTTTCGCCAGTTTATCTTCCTTGGTAAACCTCTGTTCTTTTTCCTGTTTGGGCTCCGACAAATCCGGTTTGGCGGGAAGCTCGGAGGCAGGAATGGGAGCAAAATACTTTTCGATCCATTTTTTCGCCTCATTGATCTCGAAATCTCCGCTGATCACAAGTGCTGCATTATTAGGAGCGTAAAAGGTTTTGAAAAACGCATCCACATCTTCAAGTTTGGCTGAATCAAGATCGGCAAGGTCGCCATAAAAATTATGCGCATTGTACCAGTTCTTGTTGGCATACTGCGGCATGTCGAGCCAGGGGAATCCGCCATAGGGCTGGTTCAATACATTCACCTTTACTTCATTCTTCACCACGCCCTGCTGGTTGGTGAGATTTTCCTGCGTGATCTTCAGTCCTTTCATGCGGTCTGCTTCTGCCCATAAAGCTGTTTCGAGTTTATGAGAAGGCAGTACTTCGTAATAATTGGTGAAGTCAAACCGGGTAGATCCATTGAGGATGCCACCATTCTTTTGCACGAGGTTGATGAATTCCATCTTGCCCAGGTTCTCTGATCCCTGGAACATCATGTGCTCGAATAAATGAGCAAAGCCCGTACGGTTCTTAGGTTCGATCCTGAAACCGATATTGTAATAAATACCTACGGTTACCAGCGGTGCGGTCTTGTCGGGTGAAAGCACCACCTTCATTCCGTTCTTCAGTTTGTAATAAGTTACCGGTACCTGCAGGTCTTCCGGTGCTCCTGGTTTATTCCAGGACGATAATACCAGGGCAGGCAGTAGTAAAGTGAGCAGCCACCTGGACGAAAAATTCTTCATAAGCCTCTTTTTTTGTTGATGAATCAGGACCAGCTTACCTGGTCAGGATGTCAAATTAAGAAGCGAAGCTATGCTGAAGAAGATAAAGATGATGAACGGCAGAAACCGGCTTGCGACCTATTGCACGTTGGCTTTGATAAATAATTCAATCTTGTTGAATGCATCGGTCATGGTGGCCGGCGGCCAGATGTCATGACCCAGGCCCGGGTAGGTCACCAACTGGTGCACCACACCCTGCTGCTGCAGTTTGGCCTGGAGGGCCTGCGACTGCGCATAGGGAACCACGGCATCTGCATCTCCATGCAATATGATAGTTGGCGGAGCCTGCGGGGTGATGAAATTGATGGGGCTTGACTGCTGGTACATGGCGGCATTGGTAGTTGGACTGCCACCCATCAGAATCTGCAAACCCAGTTGTGCGGTGGGGTCGGTGGTGCTGTTGAAAAAGGTCACCATGTCGGCCGGACCGAAAAAATTCACAACAGCTTTGATCTGCGGGCTGGCATTTTTATAAGCCTGGAGCATGGCCATATGTCCGCCGGCACTGGCGCCCAGCAGCACAATTTTTTGAGAGATATTATAATTGCCGCTTTTCTGCACGAGAAAATCAACCGCTGCCTTCATATCATTTTCCTGCGTGGGAAAGTGATTGGCGAAGGTTGTGGCAAGCCGGTAGTTGATATTGGCAATGGCCCAACCGGGCAGTCTTTGCTGGAGAACCGGTACGAACTGGTTAAAATCCGCTTTATCACCTTCCACCCATGCACCACCATGCACCATGATCACCATTTTGGTAGTGTCGGTGCGGCCGGCCGGAAGATAAAGGTCCATTTTCTGCTGCGGGTCGGAGCCGTAAGAAACATTATTGATTGTCTGGGCAGGTAATGATTCCGGTGTATTATTGGTTGTTTCCTTCTGGCAGGAGAGTAGCGTTGTGATGAGTGAAAAACCGATCAGTAGTTGTTTCATAGATGATGAAATTACAAGGGAGAGCTAAAAGTTAAAAGTTAAAAGTTCAAAGCCGGTGTACGAAAGGATGAATGGAAGTTTTTATTCAACCTGTAGATCTTCTTTGCGCCTCCTTTGCGTACTCAGCGTCCTTTGCGGTTTGATGTTTTTTTTAACCGCAAAGAGCGCAGAGGCGTAAAGAATACGCAAAGAGGTATTCCTCAAAATTATTTCAAACCTAATTCCTTCAACTGCTTCTCATCAATCTCCGCGGGTGCATCGAGCATAACATCGCGGCCGCTGTTATTTTTTGGAAAGGCAATAAAATCGCGGATGCTTTCACTGCCGCCGAGAATGGCGCAAAGCCTGTCAAATCCAAAGGCAATACCGCCATGCGGAGGCGCACCGTATTCAAAAGCGCCCAGTAAGAATCCGAATTTATGACGCGCTTCTTCCGGGCTCATGCCCAGTGCAGCAAACATTTTTTCCTGCAACTCGCGTTGGAAGATCCTGATGGAACCGCCACCGATCTCGTTTCCATTCAGCACCATATCATAAGCGTTGGCCTTGATATTGGAATAAGGATGGCTGAGATAATTAGAAGCATCTTTTATGGATGGATCATTGCTGATCATCGTTTCAATATCGGAAGGTTTGGGTGAAGTAAAAGGATGGTGACGTGCCACCCATCTTCCATGTCCGCCTGATGCCGGATCTTCTTCCTCAGCGTATTCGAACAACGGAAAATCAAGCACCCAGAGCAGCCTGAACTCGTCTTTTTTGCGAAAGCCCATTCTTTCTCCCAGTTCCAGTCTCAGTTCACTGATAGCTTTTCTTGTTCTTTCTTCCGCGCCTGCCAGGATAAAAACTAGGTCACCGGGTTGAGCTCCTGCAAAATCTGCAATGGCTTTCAGTTTTTCTGCATTGTAAAATTTATCAACGCTGCTCTTCAAACTGCCATCTGCATTGTAACGGATGTTCACCAGTCCCTGCATGCCAATCTGGGGACGTTTCACCCAATCAGTCCATTCATCTACCTGCTTGCGTGAATATTCCGCCGCACCAGGAACGGCAATGGCCAGCACGGTTTCCGCGTTATCAAAAACACCAAAGCCCGCGCCGTTGATCAATTCACCAGTTGCTTCGATCCTGCCTGCTTTATTGAATGCCGATTTCAGGTTGGCGAGCTTCATGCCGAAGCGGATATCAGGTTTATCATTACCATACTGCCACATGGCTTCTTCCCAGCTCATGCGCTCCACCTTTTCGGTGTAATCAATATTTTTTACCTGTTTGAAAATATATTTGATGAGTCCTTCAAACATGTTGAGGATATCTTCCTGCTCCACGAAGGCCATTTCACAGTCGATCTGAGTGAACTCAGGCTGGCGGTCTGCCCTGAGGTCTTCATCCCTGAAACATTTTACAATCTGGTAATAGCGGTCATATCCACTCACCATCAGCAATTGCTTGAAGGTTTGCGGTGATTGCGGAAGGGCATAGAACTGTCCTTCATTCATGCGTGAAGGCACTACAAAATCACGGGCGCCTTCGGGTGTGGATTTGATGAGAAAAGGTGTTTCGATATCCATGAATCCCTGCTGGTGCAGGTAATCGCGGGTGGCACGGTTGACGGCATAACGCAACTCGATATTTTTTTTCACCGCATTGCGCCTCAGGTCGAGGTAGCGGTATTTCATGCGCAGGTCATCACCGCCATCGGTATCATCCTGGATGGTGAAGGGAGGCACGGCTGATTTATTCAGTATTTTAAATGAATCCACGATGATCTCGATCTCACCGGTGGGAATGTTGGGATTTTTATTGCTGCGTTCTGAAACCGATCCGTTCACCTGGATCACAAATTCACGTCCCAGTGGATTATTATCCAGTTCCGCATTAAGCCCTTCTCCAAATAATAACTGGGTGATGCCATAACGGTCACGAAGGTCAACGAAGGTGATGGATCCAAACTTACGGACGGTCTGCACCCAGCCTGCAAGCTGCACCTGCGCGTCTTTATTTCCGATTCTTAATTCTCCACAGGTATGGGAACGAAACATAGTGTTGAA
>CAYWSQ010000232.1:0-6005 GCA_964460925.1 uncultured Flavisolibacter sp.
AGCTAAAAGCCAGCAGGCCGGTTAACAACAGCACATGAATTTTTCTGAACATAAGGCATCAAAAATAATAAATATTTGAAATTCCAAACATTAAATATTTGGTATACCAAATAATGGGTTTTTAAAGACAAGACAAAATATTTTTACCATATTTATTAACTGTGGGTAATATCTCCTATATTTGCATTTATAGTTCTTTGAGACTTGATTCGATGCTATTACTTAAATGGAGTTTCCATGACTGTCCGAAAGGGCAAACCTTAGCAGGTCAACTAACTGCAACATTCTATTCCTATCGCCTTATTACATGATGTCGGCATACTAGGACAATAGCTATGAAGCTGTTATTAGCTGTAATGATTATTCATTACGCAGGAATTTTAAGAGGGTGTATGAGAACATTGTCTACGCATTTAAGATATAGCACTATACTGTTCATGTGGCCATTATTGATAACGCAGGACAATAATGTCGTTGTCTATTAAAAAACAAACATGAGCAGATTAAAACAAAATCGAATCATTGATAGTGCAATCAATAGTATTGCATCTATCACAAAGAGCCAGTGTTCTCTTTCGGAAACAGACTTAGTTGTCGTTAATGAGGCAATAAGTAGACTTCAACGTTTGAAAATGAAAAAGGGTAAAACAAATGAGCAAATTCGAAAAGAAATTGCTTGTATTGTTTTACTCATAATCCATCTTTTCGCGATCAAAGGCTTAGATGAAGCTGAGATGTTGAACCAGTAGTCCGAACACTCCTTAATTTTCTTTTTACAATGGATTTAGGTAACATAATAAAAAATATTAGAAAGCAAAAGGGCCAAACTCAATCTGAGTTTGCTCTTACTTGTGGTATTACTCAAACATATTTATCTCAAATTGAAAGTAATTTGAAAGAACCCAATCTTTCAACTTTAAAATCAATTAGTGAAAATCTAGACGTCCCCCTTCCGATATTATTTTTTCTTTCGATGACCGAGGATGATGTGCAGCCAGGCAAAAGGAAAGCATTCCAGATTGTAAGCCCCTCTGTAAAATCCTTAGTTAATGAGTTCTTCTCTGTGTAAAAGCGATCGATATAAAGCTTATGAATTCAGAAAGCTTTGTCATTTACTCGGCATTAGGCGTGCAGAAATGAAACAATTGCTTTTGACAATTGATTCGAATTATAAGGAATGGACTGAGGATAAATTTGATGGTCAAGGTAATCCAAAACAATATCTAGATGGAACAATAAAGCGAAGGACTTTTAGAAATCCTTCAACCTTTTTGAAATTTGTACAAAAACGTATCAAACGTAATGTGTTAGATAAGTTTAAGTTTCCAGATTGTGTACATGGAGGAATAAAAGGTAAGAGCAACATTACTAATGCAAAACAGCACCAGGGAAAGAAATATATTTTCGAAACAGACTTGAATGATTTTTTTCCTAATATTTCAATGCATAAAGTTTATGATGCATTCTTAAGTCTTGGCTATTCAACACATATATCTCATTGGTTAACTACTTTAACTACAAAAAATAATGAATTGCCACAAGGTAGTCCGACTAGTACAGCACTAGCAAATTTGGTGTTTGTTCTTACAGATTATAGTTTGATGAAAATTTGTAAACAACATCAAATAACATATACCAGATATGTTGATGACTTAACATTCTCTTCCCATTCAGATTTCGGAAAAGTCGTTCAAGATATTTTAGAAGTTGTAATTGAAAATGGTTTTAAAATTAGTCGTAGAAAGACAAAGTATGAGGGCCATCAGTCTGTAACTGGCATATCTGTCTTTTTAAATAAAATTGACGCTCCAAATCACATCTTAGACAAAGCAATTGCAGAACTAGATTCCGATACACATATGAAGCCATATGTTAACTATGTAAATAATATCCGAAAAACCAATAAGAAGAAAATTAAACCTAACCCTAATAAAATTCTGGTTGAAAGTAAGCTAGAAATTGATGCATGAACTGTCACAGCAGAATCGTCAGTTTTGGTTTGAAAATAAGGGCACTTCCTGCAACCAGATTATCTATTCCCATTTACTTTTACCCCATGGCCCACTTCATTTCCCACTCAGAAGAAAATTATCTTAAGACCCTCTACAGCCTTTCGCAGCGGGAGATCAAGAAGCTGAATAATGTAGCCCTGGCCAAGGCGCTTAACCTGAACCCGGCTACAGTGCTGGAAATGGTGCGCAAGCTCACCGCCCGCAACCTGGTGGAAATGCAGGCCGATAAATCCATCCAGCTAACCGAGAAAGGGAAAAAGAAAGCCCTGCAAACCATACGCAAACACCGGCTGTGGGAGGTCTTTCTCGTTGATAAACTCCAGTATAAATGGAATGAAGTGCACGAACTGGCCGAACAGTTGGAGCATGTGGAGTCCAACGACCTTACTGACCGTCTCGATGCTTTTTTAGGCTACCCTGCCTTCGATCCTCATGGTGATCCTATTCCCGATAAATCGGGAAAGATCAAGCCCAATGTATCCATCCCCCTTTCCACCGGCCAGAAGGGGAAATATTACCAGGTGCTCAACCTTGCTGAAACGCATGATGACTTCCTGGCTTACCTCGGTAAACTCAATATTGGCCCGGGCACAAAAATCAGGATCATGGAGCAGCATGCCTATGACCAGTCCACCACCATCCAGGTCAATAAAAAGCCGGTGCAGCTTTCTGAAAAAGTGGCGAGGAATATTTTAGTAAAACCTGTTTAGTTCTTTTTCTTCAGCGCATTGAAGAAGGTGTGCTCTACTGCTATCAAAAAACTTTTCTGCATGCTTCTGAACTGGTTGCTTCTCAATTGCGTCCTGTATCCCAGGTTAAGTTTAGTATTGCTGCCAATAATAAATTGCAGGGCAGGGGCAAGATCAACATAATAGGTTTTCCGGTCCAGGGTTTGCTGTCCCAGCAATTCCAGGTAAATATTCATATTGAGCTGGTCGTAGGACTTGTATTCAAAGGGCAATACCAGGTAACCAGCCGATAGGGAATAATTGAGGGAACTGTAAGTGGGTTTGGGATTATATAAAACCCTGTCATACCGCGTGGGATCCATGGCCTGGGTGTGACTTACCGTTGCGGAAACGGCCAGTTTGTTTACCAGTTGTGTTGCGATCAGTCCCACCTGGAAACCACTCCTGTCGCCGGTGATATTCACTTCTTCAAAATGATATTCATTCCTGCTATGTGAAACTTCACCAAACGCAGCCATGCGGAAATGTTTATGCATGTCATCCATGGAAAGAAAACGGTATTTGCCATATAGATAAACTGATTCCCATCGGGAAGATGGCGTGTACATATTGGAAATGGTGGTGCCAATATGCATCATGAAATTCTTATTGAAACCAAATTGCATTTCAGGCTGCAGGCGGTACATGTTGTCACCGTGGTATCCTCTTCCAAACATGGTGGATACTCTTGCACCCATGCTTTTTGAGGGCATATTGGATGCCGGTTCGCTGAATACATATAATTCCTGGGACTGTCCTGCCACTGAGATCAGCAAAAGGCAGCACACAATGACTTGTTTCATAAAAAATGAAAAAGGCCTTCCACTGGAAAGGGGAAGGCCTGTTACTTAAATAATGGCGTGATAGATCCTGGAATCTTTCTGGATTTCAGAAGAGCAGCAATGCGAGGTCTTGCCCGTCTGCACACATTCCATTTTACTCATGGCACTGTATTTTTTAAAATTTTTTGCCGAAGTAAAATTTTTGTCAACGAGTGTGAAGCTGGCCTTTCCTTCCAGTTGCTGATTGCCCGCATTCAGGAAATGAAAATACTGGCTGCCGATCTGCACATGTTCATCCTTACCCAGTTTGGTAGGAGGAACTTCCATGGTCACTTTGAGGTTGGCCACTGAAAAACCTGCATCCTCAACAGCTTTTGCAAGCGCGTCGAAATTGATTTTCGTGTCATCGGTAAAGCTGATCTGGTATTGCTGGTTCTTGATATCCACTCTCACCTTGTTTACATTGTCCACTTCTTCCAGGGCGTTCAACACGGCCTTGGAACACATGGAGCAGGTAAGCCCGCTGGCTTCCAGGCTCACAGATGCCTGCTGCGCAGAAACTATGAAGGCACTGAGGGAAAGCAGGACCATCATGAATATTGATTTCATACGATTGTAGTTTAAGGGTTAAGCTTTTTTGCAGCAGGAGGCGCCTTTAGCGGCATGTGCTGCATCTTTATGCATTTCGCATTTGCCATCCTTGCAGCAATCCATTTTTTTGCCGTCTTTATGTGCTTTGCAATCGGCGCACTTGCCGTCTTTGCAACAATCGCCATTTTTCTCAGCGCACTGGTCGCAGCAGGCTTCCTTCACTTTCATGGCTGTCCTGTCGTACTTGCAGCACTCATGCAGTTTTTCATAAGAAGCATCCGTTGCCTTTTCAAGTTCGGTATCATATCCAACGGCTGCCACAGCTTTCTGGATCTTTGCATTGTTGCTGCTGCTGTTGTTATAGGTTACCGTCAGTTCTTTTTTCTCGCTGTCCCAGAGGGCATAGCTGGCCCCGGCTGATTTAGCTGCTTTTTCGATCTTGTTCTTGCACATGCCGCATTCACCGTTTACTTTAATTTTTTCGGTTTTTTCCTGGGCAGTTGCGCTGAAGCTGATAAACAGGAAGAAGGCTATCAATAAAGAGGAGATTTTCATTTTGTGTTGTTTAGAATTGATAAATAGAATTAATGGCGCCACGAGGCGCATCATAAAAAGTAAACTATCATCATTCTAAATCCGGAAGACACAGAGATCGATATAGGTATCCTGTGCCGCTAAGGGAGGGCCATGTGAGGTAACGGTAGTTTCCGGTTTGAAATTCCGGAAAGGGTTTATCAAAAGGCCGGGATGATGGATCATAACCACCGGAACCTGCAATTCGGGAAGGTGAACCTTGCCGGCGATATGTGAAGTTTCCAGTTTATGAACTGTAACCTCATCGCGGCAACAATTATTATCGCCGGTTTCCATTCCGCAGCGGTTGCAGTTATCATCATTATCCGTACCCAGTTGCACAGAATCGATCTCATCCATGCAATAATGGGTACTCATAGCAAAGCCGGTACTTACGGTAAAGTACACCAGGAGCATTATGGCTGCTATGATCCTTTTCATTGGTTACAAAGATAAGCCGGGCTTTAAATTCTCAAAGCAGGAGTGTCATAAAAGATGAGGGGAAGCCTGTCAATTAACAAAACCCCAGAATATGCCCAGCCGGATCACGAGTCCGGGAGTGGGGTAGTCAGGGGCTGCCATGTTATTATTGTTAAATTGAAAACCCCCGAACAGCCTGGCGGTATTAAGGTTTTCGGCCCTGAAGAAGGCTTTGAAGCTTCTGATCCGGAAATGCACCAGGGCGGCCACATCGGGCAGGTTGCTGATGCGTACAGAATCCTGGTAAAAGAATTGTCCCAGAACCGGTGAATAATTATCTGCCTTATATGGCGTATGGTAACGGGCTTCGAGTCCAAAGGCTATGTTCAGGTTAGGAAAACCCAGGTTGCCTTCGTATAAAAAACGGTTGCGCGTGTAAATGGCCGGCAGGTTGATTTCAGCCGCCCCGGTTTTTTGCTGAACATACAGTTCGGCATGCCAGTTCCAGCGTTTACCTACCCTGAAAGTTTTTTTGGCGTTGATGCGGAGGATATTGAATAAGGTTGTTTCCTGGGCCAGATCCCTGAATCCATTGAGGTAGAGATAATTGCTGACCAGGTAATAATCCGCACTCAGTTCCAGCTTCAGCCTTGGCTGCGCCAGGTTGGCAAAAAGATGCACCGTATTCTCCTTGTTGAAGTTTTTAGGTGCGTCGATATAAAAAGCGCTGCGCTGATCATAAATGAATGAAGGAGAGCGGTTCAGGTTCTCAAATCCAAGCCTCAGGCTTCCCAGGCGGGCGCCCAATTGCCTTTGCAGGTGAACATAAGCATGGTAGTCACCGGCATTATAGCCATTGATGTATAACTGGCCCTGGGCAAGCATATCCCATTTCTGGT
>CAYWSQ010000233.1:0-5967 GCA_964460925.1 uncultured Flavisolibacter sp.
TGTCGGCGGCCCCCCCGTTGTTTCTTTTGGTGAGCGTGATGCCCAGAACCCCTGAGGCGATGATGGCATCCTGTCCGAAGGTCTCGTAGAAATCACCCACGCGGAACAATAAAACCGCATCTGGATAGCGGGCCTTGATGGCCTTGTGCTGCTGCATCAGGGGAGTTTCCGTAGCCGTTTTCTGTTTACTCATGGTCAATCAACAAAAATATAACCCTCCCCCCGGATTCATCCCCAACGATATCCTTTTTTATCCACCTTCCCGGAATCCTACATTTGCACAAATTTCGCTGATGCGCAAGTTATCCATGGAGGAGTTGAACCGGAAATCGGTGGAGGAATTCAGGGCTTCTGAAAAAATGCCTGTGATCGCGGTACTGGAAAATGTAAGGAGTGCCTATAATGTGGGCAGTGTGTTCCGCACTGCTGATGCCTTTCTGCTGGAAGGTGTTTACCTGGTGGGCTATACCGCCTTTCCACCGCACAAGGAAATAAAAAAGACGGCGCTTGGAGCTGAGGATACGGTTCACTGGCAGCATTTTAAAAATACGGGAGCAGCCCTGGAACATTTAAGAAGCCAGGGATATAAGATCTATGCGGTGGAGCAGGCTGAAAAAAGCTATCAATTGCATGCCACTCTTTTTGAAAAAGATGAAAAGATCGCCGTGGTTTTTGGCAACGAGGTAACCGGGGTGGAACAAAGCACCATTGCCCAATGCGATGGCTGCCTGGAGATCCCGCAACTGGGCATGAAACATTCTTTGAATATTTCAGTAGCGGCCGGCATTGTGTTGTGGGAACTGGTAAAACCCGGCATCCCGGTTGAGCAGGATTAGTTTTAGATACCCTCCAAATTGTTTTCTTTGATCTTTTGAATATGACCGCAGTAAAAAATTACCTCTCCCTCATCAAGTTTTCGCATACCATTTTTGCCATGCCCTTCGCATTGATTGGGTTTTTCCTGGCAACACTGCATACTGAGCAGATTTTTGGAACTGCGCAATGGAATTTGAACCGCACCATCGGGTGGACTCCTGAAAGTGAAATGGCAGAACAGTTTTCAAAACCCTTATTATGGAAATTCCTGCTGGTCATCGCCTGCATGGTATTCGCCCGCAGTGCTGCTATGGCTTTTAACCGTTACCTCGACCGCAAATGGGATGCACTTAATCCACGGACTGCCATCAGAGAGATACCGAAAGGGATCATCACACCAAAGAATGCGCTGGTATTTACCATCATCAATTGTGTTTTATTCATAACCGCAACTTTTTTCATCAACCGCATCTGTTTTTATCTTTCACCGGTAGCCCTGGCCGTGGTACTGGGCTACAGCTATACTAAAAGATTTACACCACTATGCCACCTGGTACTCGGACTCGGATTATCGCTTGCACCCATCGGTGCTTACCTCGCGGTAACAGGAGTATTTCACTGGCTGCCTATTCTTTTTTCCATCGCTGTTTTATTCTGGGTGAGTGGCTTTGATATCATTTATGCCATGCAGGATGTGGAGTTTGACCAGTCTCAAAAACTCTATTCCATTCCTGCCTGGATGGGAAGGGAGAATGCATTACGTTTTTCGGAGGTACTGCACCTATTCAGTGCCGGAGCAGTGGTGGCGGCAGGGAAATTCGGTGGATTTGGTTATCTCTACTGGATTGGTGTGCTCATCTTCATCGCCTGCCTGGTGTACCAGCACGCGATCGTAAAACCCAATGACCTGAGAAGGGTGAACCTTGCCTTTATGACCACGAATGGAATTGCGAGTGTGGTCTTTGCAGTGTTTGTGATTGCGGATATTTTTCTGGGAGGCTGATAGCCATTAGCCATTAGCCAATGGCCAATGGCCAAAAGCCAATAGCCAACAGCCAAAGGCTTATTTTTACCCTATGCCCCGCATCCTTTCCATCGATTATGGCAAAAAAAGAACCGGCATTGCCGTAACAGATCCATTGAAGATCATCGCTACCGGGCTTACTACGGTAGACACACAGCAACTGATGCCCTTTTTAAAAAAATATTTTGAGCAGGAAGCCGTGGAAGCCGTCATCATCGGTATGCCTTACAATATGGATGAATCGGATACCCATGCCACTCCCCTTGTGAAACAGTTTATCGGGGGATTTAAGAAAAACTTCCCTGCTATTCCCATTACCGAAGTTGATGAACGCTTCACTTCCAAAATGGCCACCAGCGCCATGCTGGAAATGGGTATGAAAAAAAAGCAGCGTCGTGATAAAGGGCTGGTTGATGAAATCGCGGCAACCATGATGCTGCAGGAATATCTCCAGCAGGGCGCCTGAAGTTTATCATTTAATAAAGATTCACTTCCTTTCTTGCTGGCTGCTTTGCTTTATTTTCGCAGTCTGAAAATCTTCCTTTCCGGAAGCAAACGATTTAAATTTTCTGAATGATTCTTCCAATTGTAGCCTATGGGCACCCTGTACTGAGAAAAACAGCCCGGGATATTGATGAACACTATGAGCACCTGCCCAAGCTCATTGAAGATATGTGGGAGACCATGTATGCCAGCAATGGGGTGGGTCTTGCTGCCCCGCAGGTGGGCCGTGATATCAGGCTATTCGTGATCGACAGTGCCCAGATCTTCGCCAATATGGAAGAGGAGGAAAAAAAAGAAGAGAACTATCCCGATGCACCCGGTGTGAAACAGGTTTTCATTAATGCCCACGTGGTAGAAGAACATGGTGATGACTGGGCTTATAATGAAGGATGTCTCAGCATCCCCAGGATCCGCGAAGATATTTACAGGGCAGAAGAGGTTACGTTGGAATACAGCACCGCAAAACCTTCAATGGTGTTACCGGCCGTATTATCCTGCATGAATACGATCACATAGAAGGCAAACTCTTTATCGATTATATCTCCCCGCTGAAACGCAGGCTGCTCAAAAGAAAGCTTGACGATATTTCCAAAGGCAACGTGCGGGTGGATTATAAAATGAGCTTTCCAAAAAAATGAGAGGTTTTCTCACCTTCCTTGCCATCTTTTTTTCCGGGATCGTTTTCGCCCAGTCTGATTCCGCGGAGCTGGAGCAGCTTGGAAAGGAAACCGTAATGAGCGAAGTGGTGATCCGCAATGACCTCAACGTGGTGAGTTTTCTGAAAAGGGTGAAGGATGACAGCAGTTTTTACAAGGCTTTCCGAAACCTGAGGATTCTTGAATACGGTTCCATTAATTACATCCAGATGCTGGATAAAAAAGGAAAACAACAGGCTTCCCTTCAAAGCAAAACCAGGCAGCACCGGAATAATGGTTGCCGCACCATGGAAGTGCTGGAAGAAAAAACCACCGGTGACATCTACAAAAACGGAGAACTTAATTACTATACGGCGGAATTATATGCCAGCCTTTTTTTTACAAGGGGAGAAGTTTGTGGTGAAAACAATATCGTGGCAGGGGCAGAAAGAAAGGTGAGGGAAACAAAGGGACTTGAAAAACATAAGGAGCAATTAAAAATGCTTTTTTTCAACCCCGGCAAAAAGATTCCCGGCATTCCTTTCATTGGCGACCGCATCGATATTTTTGATCCTTCCGTGTCGCGTTACTATGATTTTTCCATTGACATGGAAGAACTGGAGGGGAAACTTTGTTATGTATTCCGCATCCTTCCCAAAACCGGAGCAACAAAAAGCAGGATCGTTTTTGATAATATCTCTACCTGGTTTGATATGAATACTATGGAGATCCTGGCACGAAATTATGACCTGAGCTATAATACGCCGGCTTATGATTTTGATGTGCACATGGAAGTGAAGATGACCCGCTTCGGCGAACTGCTCGTGCCTTCACTCATTACTTACAATGGCAACTGGAAAGTGGCTTTCAAAAAGAGGGAGCGTGGAATCTTCACCGCTATTCTTTATGATTTCAACCGCTGATCATTCCCTTATGTTTTTGACATAACCTCTCCATTTTTCAATGACCCCGGAGATGTCTGCCGGCAGTTCTGATTCAAAAAACATTTCCTTTTCCGTGGTTGGATGGATGAAGCCCAAGGTCTTTGCATGCAGGGCCTGCCTGGGACAGACCTGGAAACAATTTTCAACGAACTGCTTGTATTTACTGAATACCGTACCCTTCACAATTTTATCGCCACCATAAAAATCATCATTGAAAAGCGGGTGCCCGATATGTTTCATATGCACGCGGATCTGGTGGGTGCGTCCGGTTTCCAGTACACACTGTACCAGGGTTACATAATTAAATCTTTCCACCACGGAATAATGTGTGATGGCTTCCTTGCCATGGTCACCTTCTGGGTAGGCTTCAAACTGTTTGCGGAAACGAAGATGCCTGCCTACATGGGCTATAATGGTTCCTTTATCATTTTCCATATCACCCCATACCAGGGCCAGGTATTTACGGCTCACGGTATGATCATAGAACTGTTTGGCAAGATGGCGCATGGCCCGGTCTTTTTTTGCCAGCACCAGCAAGCCGCTGGTATTTTTATCAATGCGGTGCACCAAACCAAAACGGGGCAGGGTTTGTTCTGATACCCCGGGCAGTTGCTGCTGCAGGTACCAGGCCACACCATTAAGAAGAGTACCGGTATAATTGCCACTGCCGGGATGCACCACCATACCGGCGGGTTTATTGATCACCAGGATATCTTCATCCTCGTGCACAATATTCAGTTCCATTTTTTCAGGAACTATGTCTGTACTTTCCGGGGAGAGGTCAGAATAAACCGTGACCTGGTCAAAGGCCTTGATCTTGTAGTTCTGCTTCACTTCTTTCTGGTTCACCAGTACGAGGCCGGCATTGATCGCCTGCTGTAATTTATTTCGCGTGGCACCTTCAATGCGGTTCATCAGGAATTTATCGATCCGGTAGGGCTCCTGTCCCTTGTCGGCTTTGAAAACAAAACGCTCGTAGAGCGCATCGCTGCCCCCATCTTCTCCCTGCTGTTCAATCAAATCATCCTGGTTCATAGAAGCTGCAAAAATACGCGGTGAAACGGGGTAAATTTGCCAAATGCAAAGACAAGTGGTGGAATTCCGTGACCTGGGTTCTATGGATTATAAAACAGCCTGGGATTACCAGGAAAAATTATTGAAGGAGAACCTGGAGATCAAGTCTTCGGTTTACCAGGCACAGCCCTCCGTGTCATTTGAGGCTACACCGGGTTATGCACTTCCTACCAGGCATCACCTGTTATTTGTGGAGCATCCGCCGGTTTATACTCTTGGCAAAAGCGGAAAAATGGATCATGTGCTGATTGGTGAAGCGGAAAGAAATGAGAAGGGCATCCAGTTTTTCCAGACCAATAGGGGAGGCGATATCACCTTTCATGGGCCGGAACAGATCGTGGGGTACCCGATCCTGGATCTTGAAAAATTTTATACCGATATCGGCCGCTATCTCCGTGACCTGGAAGAAGTGATCATCCGCACACTGGCTGAATACGGCATCACCGGTGAAAGATCAAAAGGTGAGACAGGTGTTTGGATCGAAGCCGGGGTACCCGGAAAAGAAAGAAAGGTATGCGCGATGGGTGTACGCTGCAGCCGCTGGGTTACCATGCATGGATTTGCCCTCAATGTGAATACGGACCTCGATTATTTCAATCATATCATTCCCTGTGGCATACAGGATAAAAAAGTGAGTTCCATTCGGCAGGAATTGGGCAGGGAAGTAAGCGTGGCTGAAGTCAAGCAAAAACTAAAACATCATTTTTCGGAAGTGTTCGGGGCTGAGTTGAAAGAATATTAAAGCCTCAGAATTCTTTGGCCAGGTAAAAGCGGTTCTTCTCCACCAGTTTCCCATCATTATACAATTCAAACCTGAACCATCCGGCATGGATGAAATTGGCCTTGTCAAGCGTGATGCCTGTTTCCCTGATGTTTTTGATCTCAAATAAAAAACTGTCGTCTTCTTCGTAAAATTTTACCTCGTACTTTTTTTTATCCGCGTCAGGCAGGTTGATGTAAACATAGCCGT
>CAYWSQ010000234.1:0-5931 GCA_964460925.1 uncultured Flavisolibacter sp.
CGGAAAATTCTTAGGCCTTGAAGGATCAATGAGATCACTGTAGGAAGAAGGTAAAAGACGGATGCGCACTTCATAATCAGTAACGTCGCCGGCAGTAACAGAAGTTGCACTGCTTCCTGATTTGATGGTGCTGCTGGCAATCTGTGTAACGATGCCTGTGAATTTGCGGTTATTGTAGGCTTCAATTTCCACATCGGCAGAATCACCAATGTTCACCTTTACGATATCATTCTCACCCACATTCACCCTTACCTCCATATTACTGAGGTCAGCCACCCTCATCATCTCAGGTCCCACGCTGAAGCTGTTGCCTGAAACCCGCTCACCTTTTTTCACACTCAGCGAGGAGATCACACCATCCATAGGTGCGATCAGTGTGGTTCTTCCTAAATTCTTATTGGCCGCATCCAGGGTGGTCTTTACACTTTGGGTATTAGCCTGCAGGCTCCTGATATTCTGAAGAGCCGCATTATAGGATGCCTGAGCGGTACGCAGGTTGGTCTCAAATACTTCAAACTCTGATTTGGAGATCACCTGTTCATCATAAAGTTTTTTATTTCGGTCGTATGCCTGCTTCACCTGATCGAGCTGGGCCTTCAATGATTCAAGAGAAGCCTGGCTGTTGGCAACGGTAGCCTGCGACTGGATCACCCTTGCCCTGGCCGCATCCCTTTCAGAAGCATAGATATCCGCATAGATCCTGGCCAGCACCTGGCCTTTTCTCACACTGTCACCCTCCTGTACATTCAGCTCAGTGATCTCACCCGAAACATCGGAGCTGATCTTTACTTCTACTTCAGGAAATACTTTTCCCGGCGCATTCACAGTCTCCACAATATTGGTCCTGACGGTTTGTGATACACTCACTTTTATTTCCTTATCACCCCCGCCGGAAGCGACTTTCAGGATAAGGAATAAGATCAGCAGGGCAGATAAAATAATGAGGATCCATTTGAGTTTTTTATTCATAAATATTTTTTTTAGCTGCTAGCTTCTAGCTACTAGCTGCTAGTCAGGCCCGAGTTCATAATTCCATTTGATCAGCAAACTTCCTCTTTCTCTTTCTCTTTCTCTTTCCCCTTCTCTTCCTGTTCCTGTTCCTGTTTCTGTTTCTACAACTTCAGTCCTTGCCCCTTATAAAACTCCAGCAGTTTCATTTTGAAAACATAATCGAACTGCGCGGAGATCATATCCTGACGGGCTCTCAGTAAAAAATTATTGTTGTTGATCAGTTCAAACGTTGGAAGCAGGTTCACTTCATATCTTTTCTGCGCAAAGCTGTATGCTTTCTCCGCTGCTTCCACAGCCTTGCGGCTTGCATTGAATTTCTGAAGCGCGATAGTTGCGTCTGTGTAGGCGCGGTAAATATCCTGCTTGAGCGTAAGGCTGGCACTTTGCTGCTGCAGTTGCGCCTGCTGTACCAGCAATTTGCTGCGCTGCCAGTTGCCACGCAAACTGCCTGCATTGAAAATAGGAACAGTCAATGCGATACCGATATTCTGGCCGAAATTATTCCGAAGCTGGTTGAAGAAAGGTGTGATGCCGGTGCGGATCACATCAAAGCCCGGGGCCAGCACCTCGTATGGTGTGCCATTCACATTCACAAAAGCGCCTGTTGAACGCTGTGGTATGAATACGGTTTGCTGGGGTGACTTAATATTCACAAAACGGCTGTTCAACCCGCCAAACATTGAAATGGTTGGATACATGGAAGCTTTGGCAGCACTTACCAGTTTTTCAGCAGCCTGCACGCGCAGGTCATTAACCCTTTGCTGCGGTAGATTGACAACCGCGAGGTTATAAACGGATTCCGGCTGGAGTTCGGCCAGACTTTCAACTGGTATCAGCTCAACAGGTGGCGTTTCAATATCAAAAGGAACACCTGCATCGAGATTCAGCAATGCTTTTAACTGAAGAAGAAACTGCTGTACGCTGCCTTCTGCTGAAATCAGTAATGAACTATCGGCTGCCAATTGCGCTTCCAGTTGGGATGCGTTCAATTCAGGCAATTCACCGGCTCTTACTCTTTTCCGGGTAATATCCAGTTGCAGCATGGTCTGCTCAACCTGCAGGGCTGCAATATTCACCTGTTGCTTCGCCAACAAGGTCTGCAGGTATCCTACTGCAACATTCAGCGCAATATCATCCTGCACCTTCTTTACCTGTGCCTCATCTGCTTTAAGATCCAGTTCTGAAGACTGGATCAGGAATTTTTTGGAGAACCAGTTGAACAGGTTGGCACTGGCTGAAATACCAAACTGCGTATTAAAAAAATTGCGTGTTTCAAGTGTACCGGTGGTGGGATTTTCGGAAAGACCAAAACTATAACCGCTGCTGGCCTGGAAGTTTGAAGTGGGCCAACGCGAAAGTTTATCAAGATAAAGATCCAAAGTTGAGAACCGGGTCTGCAGGTCGGCCTGCTTTACGGAAATATTATTGGCCAGCGCATAATCCACACATTCCTTCAAATCCCATTTATCCTGCGCCTGTAATCCGATCCGGAACAATAGAAAAATGAATACCGTTACAAGCCCTTTCATATCTGTAAAAATAAGTGAAAGTTCAGTGGCTAAAGGGCATTTAAAGCCTGATAGAGGTCAGCCGAGAGATAGGTTGGATCTTCCAGTCCCGTATAGATCCTGATGTACTGGTGTTCAGGATTTGATGGGTCAAAGCTTTCCGGACCTATACCGGCGCATTTGGGTATCACCAGTGATTCATGGCCTCCCCAACTGACGGCCATCATAAAATGTTTCAGGCTTTCACAAAACCGGGTAATGGAAGCATAGCTGCCGTTACGAAGGCTGATGGTAAAGAGCCCGCAGGCGCCTGACATCTGTTTTTTGGCCAGTTCATATTGAGGGAAATCCGGATCCAAAGGAAACAGTATCGATTCAATGGCCTGGTGTTCTTTCAATTTCGTGATCACTTCCCTGGTGGTATTGCTGATACGGTCCAGTCTTGCGGGCAGGGTTCTGAGCCCGCGAATGAGCAGCCATGCATTGAAAGGCTGTATGCCGCTGCCGATATTGAGGTATTCACTGTCGAAAATTTTTTTCATCATCTGGTGCGAGCCGGTGAGCACACCACCAAGGGTATCGCTGTGTCCCCCGATATACTTGGTTGCGGTTTGCATAGACAGGTCAATGCCCATTTCAACAGGACGCTGGTACAATGGTGTGCAATAACTGTTGTCAATCATGGTGATGATACCCCTCGGTCTTGCAAGGCTGGCAACAGCTTCGAGGTCCTGGATCGCATAGTCCCAGGAATTGGGCATCTCAAGGTAAATGAAAGAAGTATTTGGCTGCAATGCATTTTCAAAATTTGCCGTATCTCTTCCATCAACATAAGTGGTGGTGATACCAAACCTGGGTAGTACTACATCAAACATTTTCTGGGCCCAGGTATAGGGTTTTTGTACTGAGATGATGTGATCACCCGATTTTACATTGGCCAGAACCCCGGCAAAGATGGCAGCCGCGCCGCTGTTAAATACGAGGCAGTCCTCAGCACCATCAAGAGCTGCCAGTTTTTTTCTCAGGATGTCAACAGTTGGATTCAGTCCCCGGCTGTACAGGTAACCGCCCATCTCATCTTCAAATGCCTTGCGCAGTTCTTCAACCCGAGTGAAAACAAAATTGCTCGACTGCATGATGGGAGGAGCCACTGCGTTGAAATAGCGCCCCCTGTCTTCCCCCAATTCATTGATGATATATGAAAGATCCATTAGTTCTTGGGTTGTTGTTTCTTGATGTATTGCACTACAAAATACAAACCTGTAAAGAATGCCAGCACCGCCAGCCCTATCAGTGCCGCATAACCATTCTTTTCATAATCCAATGCAATGCTGATGGCAACAAATGAATAGGCGATGATAAAGATGATGGGAAGAAGCGGGTAAAGTTTCATGCTGAAAATACCCGTTCCATTGAGATGCGCGGTTTTTTTCCGGATCACGAAAATACTTCCGGCAGAAAGCGCCATTCCAAAACAATCGAGGAAGATGGTAAAGCTGAGGATCCTGTCAAACTCCTGTGCCCAGAAAACAATGATGGCGGCTGTGCCGGCAAAAACCGTCAGTGCCAGCGTTAAGGCATCGCGCTTATTTCTTTTTGTAAAAGCCGGGGGAAGTATTTTATCCTCGCTCATGGCATACATTACCCTGGGATTACTCAGGAGCACCGCGTTCACATAAGCCAATACACCCAGGAACAATAAAACAGAAAGGATTCGTTCGGCCTGCACGCCAAAGATCTTGGAGGCCATGATAGCTGCGATATTCTTGCTTTCCTTTAGCTGTTCAAAGCCGATCACTTTTACATAGGCATAATTGATGAGAAGGTAAAGAACGATGATGACCGTTAATGCAATGAAGATGCCTCTTGGGATGTTCTTATTGGGCTTCTCGATCTCCTCTCCAAAATTGATGGTCTGCTGGTAACCCCCATAAGTAAAACTCACAGCAACCAGGCCGATACCGAAGGCGGTGATGTATTCTCTCAGGGCAGGACTCATGGAATCAACGCTGGAGAGTACAGGCGGAGCGCCGGTGGCAAAAAATAAAGGCGCGATGAGTAACAGAACCATGCAGATCTTGATGATCATCAAAACCGACTGGGTCTTTGCACTCATACGAAGGCCAAACATGTTGATGATATAGAAAACGAAAATGGCAAAGAGGGCGATGCTTACCTGTACCGTATTGATCATGGTGCTGTGGGCCTCCCGGTACACCGGGTCTGCGGCCTGCGGCATGAGCACACTTGAAATATATTCGGAACCGACAATGGCAACTGCCGCGCAGGAAGCCGCATTGGATACAAGAATGATACAATTGATGGCAAAGGCAATGGAAGGATGATAGGCATATACAAAAACCTTGTAGTATCCACCGGTGATGGGTAACCGGGATCCGATCTCAGCATAGGTGAGTGCACCGCAAAGTGCCACGAGTCCGCCTGCCATCCAGCAAAGAAAAAAGACGGTTGGTGTAGGTGTTGCCGCAGCAACGTTTACCGGCGTCCTGAATATGCCCATACCGATCACGAAGCTGATCACGATCATGGAGAGGTCAAACAGTTTGAGCTTTTGTTTTACAGCCATGCGTTGAAGATAAGACGGGCCCGTTGGAAGATTTGAAAAACCACCAAGAAATAAGGGCGCCAAGGAAATTTGAAGAAAGTTTAAGGCCTCAATTTCACACTCCAGCCTTCGCTAAAGCTATGGCTGACGCAACGCAAATAAGACGCAAGACATACCCCTTTCTCTTCTTCTCAGTTCTCTGAGATTAAACATTTCTCTCTAAATTCTTCCTCCTTATATTTGCCGCGCAATGGTTCCCGGTATCACAACCGGGATGAAAAGGGAAGCCGGTGAAAGTCCGGCGCTATCCCCGTAGCTGTAAGGTGTGTGCGTTTTATCTGATGATGAACGCTCCTGCCGGTCAAATGCCACTATCCGTGTTGAACGGGTGGGAAGGTGACCGGTAGCAACCAAGCCAGAAGACCTGCCCTTGCGATCAACCCATTCAGCTTTCGGAGGAAAAGCAGAGATGACAGGCCTTCTGGGCCATCTTCTCAGTTCAGAACCGGAAGCAGTCACCAAAAAACTTTCAAAAAAATGAAAAGAGTTTTTGCAGTGGCTGCCGTCATTTTCAGCAGCCATTCTTTCGCGCAGGACAGTATCCTGAACAACGACCAACAGCCTCTTGACCGTGTAGTCATTACAACCAACAAGTATCCCAGGAAACAAAGACAGACCGGCAAAGTGGTTTCGGTGATCGACCGTACCACGCTTGACCAGATGGGCGGGCGCACCCTTGGAGAGATCCTGACCACCGTTAGTGGCACTACCATCAATGGCGCCAATAATAACGCAGGCACCAACCAGCGCATCAGTATCCGCGGCGCTTCTGATGGAAATGTATTG
>CAYWSQ010000235.1:0-1413 GCA_964460925.1 uncultured Flavisolibacter sp.
CCCATGTTTCTTTTGATTTAAATCCGGCCTTCCTGGTTGCCTTGAAGGTACTGTTCAAAATTAAATGAATCCCTTCAACCTCGGAGGTTGACCTCGGAGGTCAACCTCCGAGGTCGTTCTTCCCACACCAAAATGACAAAAGCCGTTTCACGGAAGCGAAACAGCTTTTGGAAAATTTACTAACCCAATTTATTTCTGCGCCAGAAAATCCTTAACCTTATCCTTGTGCACAATAGCTTCTTTAAAGGTATAGGCACCGGTTTTAGGACTGCGAACGGCTTTCACCACTTTGCTCCAGTTCTTTGCTTCGGCTGCCGCCCTTGCGTCTTTGGTTTTGATGGCGGTTTTTGCTGCTTTTGCCATAATACTGATTTGATAATTTGAAAATTAGCTGATGCTGAAGGGCTCACCCCTCACCTTATTTGATCTCTTTGTGAACAGTCACTTTTTTCAGGTTTGGATTGAATTTCTTCAATTCCATACGCTCAGGATTGTTCTTTTTGTTCTTGGTAGTGATATAACGGCTTGTACCCGGCACATCAGTGGTTTTCTGCTCTGTGCATTCCAAGATGACCTGTACCCGGTTTCCTTTCTTTGCCATTGTCTTAAATTGATAATTGTTGATTGAGATGCTGTGATCAAATGGTCACACCACCGGATTTGCGTTTAGATATGCTGTCCCTGCGCCCTCAGTTCCTTTACCACGGTCATCAGACCATTTTTATTGATGGTACGGATACCGTCGGCAGACAGTTTCAGGGTGATCCATTTGTTCTCTTCAGCTAAAAAGAACTTCTTTGTTTGTAAGTTCGGTAAGAAACGACGCTTGGTCTTGATATTAGAGTGGGAAACCTTGTTTCCACCCACCGGAACCTTACCTGTAACCTGACATACTCGAGCCATGACTTGGAAAATTTTGGAGTGCAAATGTATGGGAAAACTGCCAAAGAAACAGTTTGTCAGGCGGAAATTTTACCCTTTAGGCAAATATTAGCAATAATTTTTGGCGGGAATGCCGTCAACTTCCACCAACTGGTCCATCCCGATCACGAAACCGGCATCCGTCTCGATGATTTCGCGGCCGGAGACTTCTTCCATTTTCACGATATGGCCTGTTAGTTCTGTCACCGCGCCCTGAACATCCCTGAAACGAATCTGGCAAACCTTTTTGAGGTCCATCTGTTTTTCGAGGTAGTGTTTGAGTTCCATCAGGCAAATTTACGGAATAGCGGCAAGTGGCAAGCTGCAAGCTGCAAGACCTTATGCCTGCAGTTATCTGAAAATTCGGTCATTGTTTATTGTATTTATTGCTTGAAATTGAACGGCCCCTCTCGCAGCTCATGGCTAAAAGCTCGAAGCTTTTTTAACATGTCGCCCCGCTGGGGCTCGGAGGTTGCTTTTCGTAAAAGGTGT
>CAYWSQ010000235.1:1423-5880 GCA_964460925.1 uncultured Flavisolibacter sp.
CGATGCTACTGACATATCGCCCCGCTGGGGCTGGCAGTTTGGGTGCGGGGAGCTAGCTACTAGCTTCTAGCTTCTAGCTGCTAGACCTTATGCCTACAGTAATCTGAAAATTCGGTCATTGCCTTTTTTAGATATTTCCTGAAATTGAACGGCCCCGCTCGCAGCTAGAACCTAGCAGCTCGAAGCTTTTTTTACATGTCGCCCCGCTGGGGCTGGGAGGCTGTTTTTTGTAAAGGGCGTCGTTGCTACTGATATATCGCCCCGCTGGGGCTGGGAGGCTGTTTTTCGTAAAGGGCGTCGTTGCTACTGATATATCGCCCCGCTGGGGCTTGGTGGTTGATTTTCTTGTATGTTGTTATTTCTATTGACAGGATCTTCCGATGGGGCCTGTAGGTTTATAAATTCCTTGAGGATTGTCGTTGTTATCGACATGCCGCCCTTCTGGACCTTGTGGAAAATTTCCAAAGATGGTTGCATATCACAAGCATTTCACTGTCTGGAGCTGAACTGCTATATGCTATAAGGATCTATTTGGTTTGACAATGGATTTGATTGAAGACCTGCAATGCCACTAGCATGGGCTCTCACATGACTGTATGCATTAGGTCTTGCAGCTTGTAGCTTGAACCTTGCAGCTTGCCGCTTGCCGCTTGCCGCTTCTTTGCCATCCCCTCATTTTGCCCTAGCTTCGTGCCCACTTAAAATCTAATCATTCATGGCATACGATGTAGTCGTTATTGGTTCGGGTCCCGGTGGATATGTTGCCGCCATCCGTGCCTCTCAGTTAGGATTAAAAACAGCGATCATTGAAAGGGAAAGTCTCGGCGGTATCTGCCTCAACTGGGGTTGCATCCCTACCAAGGCCCTCCTGAAAAGCGCCCAGGTATATGAATATATCAAACATGCAAAGGACTTCGGTATCGAAGCAACCGGCCAGCATGATTTCGGTGCCGTGGTAAAACGCAGCCGCGGCGTTGCCGATAAAATGAGCAAGGGTGTGCAATTCCTGATGCGCAAAAACAAGATCGACGTGGTGAATGGCTTCGGTAAGGTTGTTGGCAAAGGAAAGATCGAAGTGACCGGCGCGGATAATACTAAACAAACCGTAGAAGGCAAACATATCATCATCGCCACCGGAGGCCGCAGCCGCCAGTTGCCAGCCATGCCTATCGATGGCAAAAAGATCATTGGCTACCGCGAAGCCATGTCGCTCCCCTCCCAGCCTAAATCCATGATCGTGGTGGGCAGCGGCGCGATCGGTGTTGAATTTGGATACTTCTATAACAGCATGGGCACCAAGGTGACCATCGTTGAATTCATGCCAAGGATCGTTCCGGTGGAAGATGAGGATATCTCCAAAGAGCTGGAAAAGAATTTCAAAAAACAGGGCATTGATATCATGACCTCTTCGGAGGTGACCAAGGTTGACACGTCAGGTAACGGAGTGAAAGCAACCATTAAAACCGCCAATGGCGAACAAACCCTGGAAGCGGACGTGTTACTGAGCGCTGTAGGCGTTTCGGCCAACATCGAAAACCTTGGACTGGAACAACTGGGTATCAAAACTGAAAAAGGTTTGATCACGGTTGACAAATTCTACCAGACCTCTGTATCAGGATTCTATGCCATCGGTGACTGCGTTCCGGGCCAGGCCCTGGCACACGTTGCTTCCAAAGAAGCCATCATCTGCGTGGAGCAGATCGCACATACAGAGAAAAAATACAACCACCAGCCGGAGCCCCTCGATTATGGCAATGTGCCGGGTTGTACCTACTGCTCTCCGGAGATCGCTTCCGTGGGACTCACCGAAAAGAAAGCCAAAGAACTCGGCTATGAGATCAAAGTGGGTAAATTTCCTTTGAGCGCTTCCGGTAAAGCATCAGCCGCTGGCCATGGTGAAGGATTTGTAAAAGTAATCTTTGATGCCAAGTACGGCGAATGGCTGGGCACTCACATGATCGGGTATAATGTGACTGAACTGATCGCGGAAACCGTGGTGGCACGCAAACTGGAAACCACATACCACGAGGTACTCAACAGTATTCACCCGCATCCCACCATCAGTGAAAGCATCAAGGATGCCATTGAAGTGGCTTATGGTGAAGCGATCCATCTTTAATAACATTTCAAAAAATAGCAAGGCTGCCCGGCAGCCTTTTTTTATGCATGGTGGCGCGATTTTTTGAGCTGCTAGCTGTTAGCTTCTAGCTTCTAGCTGCTAGACTCTAATTCCAGGATTCATTTTAAGGAATTGAATTTTTGTATTGGAAAAAAGACGTAGCAGGACAGCTGCTGCAGTGGGAAGGAATGTTTGAGATTCAGAAATGTTTTCTCTGTGCATTCTCCTTCTTCGCACACCATAGCTTTAACGAAGGATGTGCTTCGCCAGCAGAAGCTTTAGCGAAGGCTGTGCTTTGCCAGCCATAGCTTTAGCGAAGGCTGGTTCTCCGCGGTAAAATAAAAAATGTACTTTAAGAACCTAGATTATGAAAAATTACCTTCTGCCCCTCTTCCTGCTTTGCATGCTCAACACTAAAGCACAGGATAAAAATTCCGGCATGGCAATCAAATGGGGACCCCTGGGGCTTGTAACCGGGAATATCAGCTTATACGGTGAATATAATTTTGGGAAGACTTCCCTCACGGCCAAGATCGGCATACCGGTAAAAACGCACCGCACTTTCCAGTACGATGAAAAGGATGCCGAGTTTGACATGAAGGCCACTTCGTTCATGGCCGGTTACAGGATCTACCTCTCCAAAAAACATATGAGGGGATTTTATTTTGAGCCCTTTTTTAAATACGTGCATCATTCCAGCGAAGGCCGCGGACGTGCTGTGCTGGATGGCGACAACGTGATCATGGATTTTACCAATACTTACGACGGCATTGGCGCAGGTGCTCAACTGGGTGTTCAATTCCTGATCGCGAAACGCGTGGTGCTTGACTTTTACTTCCTGGGGCCTGAAATCAATTCATCCACCAATAAATTCAGCGCAGTGGAAACTACCGATGCCATTCCCTGGACCTCTGTAGAGGCCAATGAGGCAGAACAGGATATCCGCGATTTCATAGACGATTTTCCCTTTATCAAAAACAAGGTGAATGTGATGGTGGACCGTAACAACAAAACAGTTACCGCTGATTTCAAAGGTGCACTGCCTGGATACAGGGCCGGCATTTCGATAGGTATCGCTTTTTGATCATGGCAGGCTTTCAAAATAAAAAAAGGGAAAACAGGTATGCTTTCCCTTTTTTCATTTCAATAGATCGAAAATTAATTTCCAAATACTTTTTTAAGCAGGTCAGATGTCCTGGCAAAAGGGTCCTTCCTGATCTTCTGTTCTTCCAGTGATAGCTGGTGGAAGATCCCAAACAATGCTTTTTCTGTTACATAAGCAGCCAGGTCGGGATTCACTTTATCCATGCTTACTTTATTATAAGCCGAGAACACCGCGTTCCAGTGTTTGGTGGCATTTACTTTTTCAAGAGAAGATTCAATCACAGGACGGAAAGCTTCGGTAAGAGCAACCGTAGTTTTTTCTTTCAAATACCCGGTGGCTGCAAAATCACCACCCTTCAATATACCCAGGGCATCCTGGAAACTCATTTGCTTCACTGCATTTACAAAAATGGGCGCTGCGCTTTTGGAAGCATCTTCGGCGGCACGGTTCATGGATAGTATGGCTTCATCAACGAGTTTGCCCATCCCGATGGCACGCAATTTCTTTTCCGCTTTTTTAGCCTCTTCGGGCATCAGCACCTTGATGGCCGCATCCTTGAAAAAACCATCCGCTGCAGATAATTTTTGTGATGCGTTGTTGGCTCCTACACTCAATGCTTCTTTTAAACCGTTGGCGATTTCCTCAGTAGTAAGGGAAGATTTACCTGAGTTGCCTCCTAATATTTTATTGACCCCGGTTTTACCGGAAGAATCTTTTTTAATGAGATTTTTGAAACCTTGTGCATCTGTGCCGGTGATGGCAAGAAATAAAGAAGCAAGGAGGAGGACTTTTTTCATAGTTCGGTTTTTATACTGGATGTAAAATAGTGAGATGGATTTTAATAAGCCGTTAATGTTTGGTTGAGGAGTAAGATAATGAATGAAGTCTGTAAAATAGAGGTCTGCGTAGGGTTACGTGGTAATTTTACTTTTTTTCTACCCAGCCTTCGTTGAAGCTTCAGCCGGCGCAGCGCCAAGAAAGAAGGGTGCACAAAGAGCAGGGTATTTAAACTATTTTTTTATCGCAGAGAAAAGAGAACAGATAATAGAAGGAATAAACAAAAAAATTCTGTACCGGGTAATAGGAGAAGAGAGAGATTGCTGCGCAATACCGCTACGCGGTTTCTTTAACCGTCAAGGGACGAAGGAAAGATGAAAAAGTTTGTAGTTAGGTGACTCTACAGACCGTCTATGGCAGCCAAAGCTTTAGTAAATATTGCCTTCCCTCTAAACG
>CAYWSQ010000236.1:0-5796 GCA_964460925.1 uncultured Flavisolibacter sp.
CAACCACAGGTTATACGCAACGCTTAGCTAACACGGCTGACTTCGAGAATTATGGATTTGAAGTTGACCTGAGACTAACTCCATTAGTGAACCTGGGTAAAAATGTAAGGATCGATTTCAAAGCGAATGCTACTTATAATGATAACAAGATCCTGAGACTCGCAGATGGCGTGAATGAATTATCCATTGGAGGTTCCAATAATTTCATACAGACCAAGGTAGGGGCGCCAACCGCTTCAAATTTTGCCATCGTTGGTTTGCCCGCATTCGTATTCAAACTGAGTGATTACGACAGGGATCCACAGGGAAGAGTGATTGTGGATGAGCAGGGCAATCCTCACCTGAGTGACAGTCTTGTTGTACGCGGCCGCACCATGCCAAAATGGATTCTTGGCCTCAACCCCACGATTACCTGGAAAGGATTGACTATAGGAATGACCTGGGATTATAAAGGCGGACATGATATGTACCATGGTCTGGGTACCGATATGGACGGTTACGGAATCAGTGCCCGCAGCGCGCAGTTTGACCGCCAGCGTTTTGTTTTTCCCAATTCTGTTTATTGGGATGGAGCGAAATATGTGCCTAATACCGACAGGCAGGTCTCAGGAAATGCCATTGACTTCTGGGGGAACGATGCGTACAATACACAGGTGGCCACAAATTATTTTTCCAGCGCGGCTGCATGGAAGCTGAGGGAACTTTCCATTTCATATGAACTGCCCTCAAAATGGGTGTCGCGCACTAAGGTGATCAAACGCGCTACAGTAAGTTTTGTAGGACGAAACCTGTTGACCTTCCTTCCTGAAAGCAACCAGTGGAGCGATCCTGATTTCAATTATGCCACCAATAATACCAATGGACTGAGCAGCGTGTTCCAGACACCACCTGTAAGAACCTTTGGCGGATCGATCAGTTTAAATTTTTAAAATCATATGAATATGCGATATAAAATAAAAACACTGTTCATAGCTGCATTCATGGCTGCCATGCTGCCGGCATGCAAGAAAAATTTTTTCGACATCAACCAGAATCCGAATGACCTCACAGCAAACAGCATTACATCGGATCTGATTGTTCCCGCAGCTTTGCATAATGTAGGCGCGCTCGATGCAGGAGGTAATTCCGTGGGTTATGACTGGCTGAACAAATGGATGGGCTACTGGTCCAACTCGGGATCATTTGCTCCCACCCAGGAAGAATCTACCTATAATATCACCACAGGATTTATGGCCATCAGGTGGACAGGCACCTACAACTGGCTCAATGATTTTTATATCATTGAAGAAAAAGCCACTGCTGAAGGAAATCTTTTTTATGCCGGCATTGCCAAAGTAATGAAGGCAAAAGGTTTCCAGGATCTGGTAGATACTTATGGGAATGTTCCTTATTCAGAAGCTTTCCGGTTGAAGGAATTTCCCACACCAAAATATGACAAGGCGCAGGATATTTATAATGACCTGCAGTTGGTGCTGGATGAAGCCATAGAAATTTTTGAAAATGAGCCATTGCCTGCAGGGGCAACCGCTGTTGACATCATGTATAATGGAAACAGGAGTTTGTGGACCAGATTTGCCAATACATTGAAACTGCGTTTGCTCATCCGCCAGTCAGAAGTGCTTGGTTTTAATCCAGCCCCGGAAATTGCAAAGATTGTAGCTAATGGCGGTGTACTGAGATCTGGAGAAACTGCAGATGTGAATCCTGGTTATGATAATGCACCCGGTAAACAAAGTCCTTTTTATGGTGTGTTTGGTTTTACCGTTACCGGTGTTTCAGCCGAAGAAGGTGACCGCGCAAACGCAAACTTTCTTGCAACATTGAAGGCAAACAATGATCCCAGGATGCAGCGTTATTTCCGTCCTGCAGCATCACCTGCCAATCCTTCTGATCCTTACGTGGGAACACAGTATGGTGAGGCTCCCAATGAAGCATTCAACTCGGCAAGAACTTCTGGCTTTGGCCCCGGGTTAGTGGGCAGTGCTTCGCAGTCACAATGGATCCTTACTTCCGTGGAGAGTTTATTTCTTTATGCGGAAGCAGTGGCAAGAGGATGGATCGCGGATGATGCCCAGCAGGCTTATGAAAATGCAGTGCGCGAATCTTTCATCTGGCTGGGTGTGCAGAACGCTGTCACTGCGGCCAATACATACATGGCCAATGTGGCATCAGCCAACTGGGCCAATGCAGGAGCAACGGTGATGGACAGGGTACGTTTTATTGTTTACCAGAAATATTTATCACTTGCCGGTATCAACCCGCTTGAAGCATGGAGCGACTACCGCAGGCTGGGTGTCCCTCCCAACCTTCCGCTTTCTGTAGATCCGGGAAGGATCGGAAGTGGTTTGCCAATCAGGCTGCTTTATCCCACGCAGGAATATGCAGTGAACCGCCAGAACGTGGAACTAGAAGGAAATATCAACCAGTTTACCTCGAAAATTTTCTGGGATCAATAAACCTAAAAACAAAAAATATGAAAAGGCTCAATATAACGATCATGGTTTTTTTCATGGCTTCGGCACTGTTGCTGATTGGATGTCTGAAAGATAAGGATTATGAAGCAGGCCTCCGGGGCATCAACATCGATGAAAATATGAGGATCATTGAAATACCAGGACCCTCCGATGGTTTCATAAATGTGGACCTGCTGGGATCCGATAATGATACAGTTGTGAATGCAGTGCTGATCAGGCTCGCGAGTGCCAAACTTGCAGCGCAGGACATACAGGTAACCGTGGCGCTGGATCCTGCTGCTGTTGACGCGTACAATAATTCACATGGTACCAGTTATGTGGTGCCTGCAGCAAGCCAGTATTCGATACCTTCTCTCACGGTGACCATACCAAAAGGGGAAAGGGAAGCCTACATCAGTTTGTCAACCAAACCCAATAACCTGCTGGGAGCGGAGTATGCACTGGGATTTAAAGTGCAGCGTGTTTCTGATCCATCGGTGAAAGTGAGTGGTAATTTCAATACGCAGGTGGTAGGACTTACCATCAGGAATCAATATGATGGAAGTTACCGCTTCCGCGGTCAGGTGATCCATCCCAGTCTTGGTGGAAGTTTTACGGATGACGGCTATCCCTGTGGAACATTTACATTGGTAACAGCAGGAGCCAACTCCGTGGAGCTTGCACCCGCGCAGCCATACGGTAATGGAACCATTCAGGGAATTTTCGGGGTTTATCCAAGGTTCAATATTGATCCGGCTACCAATAAAGTAACGGTAACCGATGCTGCAGGTTCACTCTCAAGTGTAGAAAGTTTTTCTGATTATGACAGTCGTTATGATCCGGCTACCAGGACATTTTATGTGAAGTGGGGATGGAATGGAAGCAGGGTGGCATGGGACACGCTGACGTATTGCGGACCAAGATAATGATGAGGGCTGATGGCCATTGGCTTACGGCTAATGGTTGTTGGCCCCCTGTTTCTTATCTTCGGCCCCAATGAAATTAAAATTACCATTGCCGGCCTGGACCATATTGATTCCTGTTATTGCGTGGATTTTATATTTCTATGATAGTTCGCCAACTGGTACATTGCTGACTGTATTGCTTTCTGCGGCGCTCATTGGTTCCGTTCTGGCAGCCGTGCATCATGCTGAAGTGGTGGCACACAGGGTAGGAGAGCCTTATGGCACCCTGGTGCTGGCCATTGCCATTACCGTTATCGAGGTTTCGCTGATTGTATCGTTGATGCTGGCAGGAGGTCCGGGTGCAGAGACCTATGCAAGGGACACGGTATTCGCGGCTATCATGATCATCCTTACCGGCATCATAGGTCTTTGTCTTTTTGTTGGAGGCATCAAATATAAAGAGCAATCCTTCGGCGGTTTTGGTGTCAGTGCTTCATTGATCGGACTGATCGCCATTATCGTGCTTACACTGGTGCTTCCGAATTATACCGTTAGTGAAGTAGGACCTGTGTACAGCAACAGCCAGATGATCTTCGTGGCTGTGGTATGCCTTATTTTATATGGATCTTTTGTTGCCATTCAAACGGGCCGTCACCGGGATTATTTTCTTCCCAAAGGCGCTGATGAATCACGCGAAGATGCTCATGCTGAACCACCCACACTGCTGGCTACATGGATGAGTCTTTTCCTGTTGCTCGCCTGTCTTGGCGCGGTGGTGCTGATCGCGAAAAGTCTTGCCCCTACAATTGAAGCGGGTGTATCCAATATTGGTGCGCCAAAATCACTAGTGGGTGTGATCGTTGCCCTGGTGATCTTATTGCCGGAAGGAATGGCTGCAGTGAAAGCTGCACGCAAGAACAGACTGCAGACAAGCCTGAACCTGGCATTGGGATCGGCTATGGCGAGTATTGGTCTTACCATTCCCGCCGTGGCGATTGCGTCCATATTTACAGGACTCACCGTGACTTTAGGGATAGATATGAAATCCATTGTGTTGCTGGTGGTTTCATTATTCACCATCATGATCTCTTTTGGTTCAGGGCGTACCAATGTATTGCAGGGAGTGGTGTTGCTGGTGATCTTTGCAGTTTATCTTTTCACCACCATCGTTCCCTGACCTGGTGAAAGCAGGAATGGATCCATATGATTTGTTTGCTTCATGGTACAACGAAGAATTGGAATTGAACCGCTCTGTGATCCCTTCTGCCTGCTGTCTATCCACGAATGGACTGGACGGTTTTCCTAACGCAAGGTTTGTCTCTCTCAAAACATTCAGCAGTGATGGTTTCATCATTACCGGCCCTCTTGATTCAAGGAAAGGCCTGGAGTTGAAAGCTTCCGGTAAATGCGCTTTGACTTTCTGGTGGACGCAAACTCAAAGACAGGTGCGCATACAGGGAAATGCTGAATTCATTCCGGGTGATATGGCTAAACAGTTTTTCGCGGAAAGAGACAGGGCAAGCCAGTTGGTATCAATGATCAGTCAGCAGGGAAAAGAAGATACTGATCCTGGAAAATTACTTAAGGATTTCCAGGACGCATTAAATACGGATGCTGGGTTGTTGATAGAGAAGCCATCAGGCTGGGGAGGTTTTTTGGTAAAGCCTGTTAGAATTGAATTCATGCAATTCAGAGCTGATCGTTTTCATGAAAGATGGTTGTTTGTGAAAGAAAATGGTTGGAAGAAATTGCAACCCTGATGGATTAAATGCTATAGCCGGGAAGACGGAAAGACGGTAAGTAATTTCATTAAAGACTGGAAAGTTTTTAAAATTACCGTTAGTCTGCAATCTGAAGTAAATACCATTCTATTTTACACTACTTACCGACTTCCCGTCTTACCGGCCTTCCTACTGATTTTTTTTGAATCACTCCATTTTCTATCTTTAGTTAGTCCTACTGTTTTACCACTCTTACCAGTATTATTCAATCAAAACCTAACATCATGACAATTGTAAACGTTTACCTCACCTTCAATGGTAACTGCGAAGAGGCATTCAATTTTTACAAATCAGTATTCGGTGGTGAATTCACCTATGTGGGCAGGTTCAAGGATATGCCTCCCCAGGATGGTCCTAAAATGAGCGAGGCCGATGGTGATAAGATCATGCACATCACCCTTCCAATCAGTAAGGAAACATCACTCATGGGCAGCGATACCGGTGGTGAATGGGCGGCTTCATTTGTGCAGGGAAATAATTTTTCCATTTCCGTTTCAGTGGATCAGAAGGATGAAGCTGACAGGGTCTACCAGGCATTAGCCAAAGGCGGACAGGCCACCATGCCGATGAGCCAGACTTTCTGGGGTTCCTATTTTGGCATGCTGACAGATCCCTTTGGAATCAACTGGATGATTAGTTATGATGAGAAGCAGCCTG
>CAYWSQ010000237.1:0-5712 GCA_964460925.1 uncultured Flavisolibacter sp.
TCCGGTACCAGTTTGACCACATCCGGAAATGTGGTCTTGAAAAAATCCCGGACATCAGCTTCGGACTTCAGTTTCTCAAAAGAAGTTTCACCTTCAAAGGGAAAGAAGAGTGTTCCTGTAAAACTTCCATCCATATTGGGAAGCGCTATGAGCATATAGTCTTTTCGCGGCCAGATGTGCAAGGCATTTTTTTCCAGCAAAAAACTGTTGCCTTCGCCGGGAGGAATACTTAGCTCCTTGTAACCACAGTCAATATAATACTGCTGGTACTCAAAACGGTCATGCTGCAGCATGTGGGCAAGCCTTGCTGCGGAATAAGCGCCATCCGTTCCAAATAAAAGATCAAAGGGATACTGAACGTTTTTATTTTGATGGGTGAAATGAGCCTTCTTTGTTTTCCAGTCCACCTGGTCAAGCTTGTGATCAAAGCTGATGGTAACACCATAAGATTCCGCTAGGTCCATCAGTTTGGCGTTCAGATCGCCGCGTGATACAGAATTGATGTATTGCCCCTGCTTTCCATAAGGTTGAAAAGCTTCTGATCCATCGTGGTTATGGATCCGGCGTCCATGCATGGGAATTGAGATGCCAAGAATTTCATCGGCGATCCCTACTTCTTTCAATGCTTTGATACCCCTGTCACTCAGTGCAAGGTTGATGGAACGGCCTGCCTCAACCTGCTGCCGCCTCATATCGCCCCGGCGTTCAAAAATCTTTACTGCGTATCCTCTTTTGGCCAGGTAAATGGACAAAAGTGAACCTACCAGCCCGGCTCCAATTATCGTAATTTCTTTTTTCATGGTTGTGCGTGAAAGGATCACCGCTGGTGATCCGCCAGGATTTTATGAATGATATCACCAAACTTCCAGACCTCTTCAAATGTATTGTAAAATGGAACAGGTGCCACACGGATCACATCGGGCTCACGCCAGTCAGCAATTACACCCTGCCTCGTCAGTTCATTGAAAACTTTTTTTCCGTTGGAGCGCACGTGCATGGATACCTGGCAGCCTCTTTCCTTTTCCTGCACAGGTGTGATGATCGCAATGATATTTTCCTGCAGTTGTTCATTGATGGAACCCAGTACAAAGAACATGAAGGCCGAAAGGTCCCTGCTCTTCGCCGCCAGGTTTTGCATGCCTGCTTCATCAAACAGGTCAAGCGCTGCCAGGTGTGCTGCCATGGACAGGACAGGTGCGTTACTCAGTTGCCATCCTTCCGCTCCGGCAATAGGAACAAACCCAGGCAGCATCTGGAATCGTGTTTCCTTATCATAGCCCCACCAGCCTGCCATTCTCGGCAAATCCCGGTTCATGGCATTTCTTTCATGGATAAAAACACCGGACACACCACCGGGACCAGAGTTCAGGTATTTATAACTGCACCAGGTAGCAAAATCTACATTCCACTGGTGCAGGTCCAGCAATATATTGCCTGCAGCATGTGCCAGGTCAAAACCCGCAATGGCCCCTGCTGCGTGGGCTTCCGAGGTAATGGCCTCCATGTCAAACACCTGGCCTGTGTAATAATTCACACCACTGAAAAGCACCAATGCAGTGCTGTCAGCATGTTGTTTGATCACAGCTTTGATGTCTTCTGTCCTGATATTTTTTTCACCTTCACGCGGATGCACTTCAACGATAGCGGTAGAAGGATCATAACCGTGCAGGCGCACCTGGCTTTCCATGGCGTATTGGTCGGATGGAAATGCTTTGGCTTCACAGATGATCCTGTATCGCTCCGAAGTGGGCCGGTAAAAGCTGGTCATGAGAAGATGCAGGTTCACAGTGAGCTGGTTCATCACCACCACTTCATGTGGTAAGGCACCCACTAATCTTGCGATCTTTTGTGTGAATAATTCGTGGTAGGAAAACCAGGGACGTTTTGCCTGGAAATGTCCCTCCACACCCAGCCGCGCCCAGTCATCTAGTTCCTGGTTCACATAGTCCCTTGTGGTTTTTGGCTGCAGTCCCAGTGAATTTCCTGTAAAATAGATCACCTCTCTTCCTTCGTGCAGCGGGATATGAAACCGCTGACGGTAATGCTTCAAAGGATCCTTTTCATCCATCTGCCTGGCAAATTCCCGGCTGTTATCAAAATTCATATAAGCGGTTATGGTATTTTCTTTGAGGATTTCTCAATCAATCAATGCGATCACTTTCAGTTCAATGGCAATAGGTGTTGGAAGGCTTTTTACTTCCACCGTGGTGCGGCAGGCCTGCACGTTTGAAAAATACTGGGCGTAAATAGAATTATAGACAGTAAAATCATTTTTCATATTGGTCAGGAAGACCGTTACATCAATAATCTTTTCCCAACTGCTGCCACTGGCTTCCAGCACGGCTTTTACATTAGCGAAACAAGAATGACATTCAGCAGCGATATCGTAAGAAACAATATTGCCCTGGCTGTCCTGCACCAGGCCCGGAATGGAATTATCCGCAGCGCTCCTGGAACCGATACCGGATAAAAATAAAAGATTGCCTGCACGCCGCGCATGTGGATAGGCCCCGAGGGGTTTGGCAGCCGAACTGGTATTGATAATATCGCTCATAATTTTTTTTATTGAATGAACCTCACAACTCCACGCACACATTTTTTGCTTCCGTGAAAAATCTTAATGCTTCCCAACCGCCCTCTCTTCCTACGCCGCTGTTCTTAACACCACCAAAGGGTGTGCGCAAATCGCGCAGCAGCCAGCAGTTGATCCAGATGATACCTGCTTCAAGTTGCGCCGCCACCTGGTTGGCCTTTGAAATATCCTGCGTCCAAACGGTTGCTGATAATCCATAATCGCAGGCATTGGCCAGTTCGAGTGCTTCTTCAACTGATTCAAACTTTTGCAGCGTCACCACCGGTCCAAAAATTTCTTCCATGTTGGTATCGCAAGAGGGACCCAGCCCCTCGATCACGGTAGGTTCAATAAAATAACCATTGGCACAGCGGCCTTCAAACTGCACAGGTTTGCCGCCGGTGAGTATGGTTCCACCTTCCGTTACTGCTTTCTGAATGCAGGTCATGACCTTATCAAAATGCATTTTGCTAACAAGGGCGCCCTGCCTGGATTGTTCATCCAGCGGATCACCCACTTTCAGCCGGCTTACCTCTTCCACAAATTCTTTTTTGAAGCGCTCATAAACAGATGCTTCCACAAGTATGCGTGAACCACAGAGGCAGATCTGTCCCTGGTTGGAGAAAGAAGACTGGATGGTAGTCTTCATCATTTTTTTCCAGTCGCAGTCAGCGAAAATAATATTGGGATTCTTGCCTCCCATCTCAAGAGAAAGTTTTTTGAATTTAGGAGCGGCAATCGAAGCAATGCGTGCACCTGCCCGGGTGCTGCCCGTAAACGAAATTGCTTTGATCTTCGGATGCTGCACGATAGCTTCTCCTGTAGTTTCACCCTTTCCGTGAACAATATTCAAGACACCGGCGGGAAGACCCGCTTCCCTACAGATACGCGCCAGCAAAAAAGCTGTGACCGGGGTCACTTCAGAAGGTTTGGCGATCACGCAATTCCCGGCTGCAAGCGCGGGTGCTATTTTCCAGGTGAATAAATACAAAGGCAGGTTCCAGGGTGAAATGCATCCCACTATGCCCAGTGGCTGCCGCAGGGTATAGTTGATGGCCTTCTGTTCCATGCTATGGCTTTCCGTTGCAAAATGCATGATGCCTGTGGCAAAGAACCTGAAATTGGCTGAAGCCCTTGGTATATCCACCCGCCTGCTCAACCACAAAGGTTTACCATTATCAATGGTTTCCGCCAGTGAGAGTTCATCAAGGTGCGTATCAATGAGAGATGCAATGCGGTTCAGAACCTGGAAACGCTGTTCGGCCGGTGTGGCTGACCAGGAAGGGAATGCTGCGGCTGCAGCCTTTACCGCAAGATCAATATCGGCTGTATCGCTGTCGGGTATCTGCGCATACACTTCACCGGTAGCAGGATTTACATTATCAATGAAACGGCGGCTGAGAGGACCGATAAAATATCCGCCTATAAAATTTTCAAGATGCCAGGGCAGAGACAGCGCCCCTTCCTGCAATCCATTTTTACCAGGTGAAACTTCTGAGATCATTGGCAAGATTTGAGATTTCCTCATTTATATTGAACCGGTACGGCCACCATCAACCGGGATGCTGGTGCCATTCACATAGGAAGCAGCCGGTGAAGCCAGGAAAGCAGCAACAGCAGCAACTTCTGCCGCTTCACCAAATCTTTTCATCGGCACTTCTTCCTGCATTTCTTTTTCCACTTCTTCCTCTGTTCTTCTTTTTTTGGAAGAGGTGTTTTTAACGATAGCTTCCAGCCTCTGGGTTTTGGTAAAACCCGGTAAAACATTGTTGACCGTAATATTGAACATCCCCAGTTCATTGGCCATGGTCTTGGCCCAGGAAGCAACAGCTCCCCTTATGGTATTGGAAACACCGAGGTTCTTCAATGGAATTTTCACTGAAGTGGAAATGATATTGACAATGCGGCCATATCCTTCCTTTTTCATTCCGGGAATGCAGGCCTGCGCCAGGATATGATTGCAGACCAGGTGCTGGTTGAAAGCCTGCACGAACTGCGCGGTCTCCGCATCCACGATGGCACCGGCAGGTGGACCACCCGTGTTATTGACAAGAATATGAACCGGGTATTTTTCCACTATTTTTTTCGCGATCTCTGCCACCTGTGAAGGATCGCTGAAATCGGCCATATAATATGCGTGCACCTGCCGCAGTGAAGTGTCAAGCTGGGTAACCGCCACGCTCAAAAGGGATTCGTTCCGCGCCAGCAAAATACAGTTGGCGCCCATCATGGCCAGTTCTTCCGCAATGGCAAAGCCTATACCCTGACTGCTACCGCAAATGACCGCGTTCTTTCCTTCCAGTGAGAGATTCATGGAATCAAACTTAGGCAGATTTGTTGTAATTTTCCCCGTACAGTTGGCATTCAACTGTATTATGACTCAACTCAAACCCGGAATATGATTGCTGCTCCTTTCAATCTCAAAAAATGGATCGATGAAAACCGCGAACTGCTCAAACCCCCGGTTGGTAACCAGTGTGTGTACAAGGATGCTGAAAATTTTATTGTGATGGTAGTAGGCGGACCCAATGCCCGCAAGGATTATCATTATAATGAAAGCGAGGAACTGTATTACCAGGTTGAAGGAAATATTGTTTTAAAGATCATTGATAATGGAACACCGAGAGATATTCCCATCAATGAAGGAGATATGTTTTTGCTGCCACCGCAAACCCCGCATTCACCCCAGCGGCCTGCCAATACTGTGGGCCTGGTCATTGAAAAAGTAAGAGCAGAAGAAGAGGATGAAAAAGATGCTTTTTTATGGTTCTGTGAAAAATGCGGTAACAAACTTTACGAAGAATCCGTTTTCGTAAAAGATATTGTGAAACAGCTTCCTCCCATCATGGAGCGTTTTTATTCCAGCGAATCCCTGCGCACCTGCAGTAAATGCGGGCATGTAATGGAACCACCGGTGAAGAAATAATTTGGTAAGCTGGGATTGTGATGCACGTCTTTTTTTACCGCAGAGATCAACCTTCGCTGAAGCTTCTTTTGACGAAGAAAGGAGTAAAAAGAGGTATCGCAGAGATTTAAATGGTAATGGTCCTTTTTGTTTCGTTATCTGAAGCAATCTGAAATTCCAATTCTTTCACTTTGCCTGAGAGCAGATGATCCGCTTATCTTTACGGCTTCATGAA
>CAYWSQ010000238.1:0-5672 GCA_964460925.1 uncultured Flavisolibacter sp.
AACTTTTGCTCAATTTTGTGTTAACCGATTTAACAAAATATTTGACGTAAATTATTGATATTCAATCATTAATAAAAGTCCATTTTCATGACCCAAATCAAAATCTCCCTGCTAAACTGACAGAGCTTTTACACGATTTTCTCTAAGTCTGCCAAAAAGAGAAATAGTTATGAGTATTTTGGTTTTGGTTATAGATTTGATTTAATATTCAGTAAAAAAATAAAAGAATGACACCGTCGATTTTTATTGTTTCCCTTGTTTTTGTTGGTATCAGTATGATTGTTTCGCTGATCCTGAAAAGAAAGTTTGCTGCCTACGGCAAAATACCGCTGGCTGCCCGGCTTACCGGTAAGGAGGTAGCTGAAAAAATGCTTCGGGAAAACGGGATATATGATGTAAAGGTTGTTTCTGTAGAGGGTTTCCTGAGCGATCACTACAATCCCATGAACAAAACAATTAACCTGAGTCCAGAAGTATATAATAATTATAGTATATCTGCCGCCGCAGTGGCAGCCCACGAAACGGGCCATGCCATTCAGCATGCTACTGCCTACAGTTGGCTGACCCTGGTAAGTAAGATGGTACCGGCAGTGCAATTCAGCTCATCAATAGTGCACTGGATCCTTTTAATAGGAATATTCATGGCCAGCTCGGGTAATTCAACCCTTTTACTGGTGGGTATTTGCCTGTTCGCCGTTACTGTTTTGTTTTCAGTAGTTACCTTACCCGTAGAATTTGACGCAAGTAAACGTGCCCTGGCTTGGCTGGAAACCACCAATGTTACCAATTCAGAGGAATATCCCAAGGCGAAGAATGCGCTGAAATGGGCTGCCATGACATACCTCGTAGCAGCTATGGCTGCTGTTGTGACCCTGCTCCAGTATGTAATGATCTACCTGGGCCGAAGAGACTGATAATCAAACCTGATTTATAAAAAAAGCCCTGGATTCCAGGGCTTTTTTTATTGGCGAACCAATTTATAATTTGATCTCTTCCCCGTTTCCGTCGAAGAAATGAAATTCAGTAAGGTGATAATTCGTATCTGGTTTGACCTGGATGGTCTGACCGAATTTTCTTTTCCATTTGGAAGCCTTGCTCCATAACCAGCCCTTGGTGAGATAGGCATGTACAATTGGGTGCACGGCAATGGAAAGGTTCTTATGCTTGTGGGTGATGAGATAGTTCAGGTTCTTCTCCATTTCATCCTCGAGAATCAGGGTGGATGCGATCTTGCCGGTACCAAGGCAGGTTGGACAAACCTCCTGGGTATTGATATTCATCTCGGGCTTCATCCGCTGCCGTGTGATCTGCATGAGGCCAAATTTCGAAATAGGCAGAACAGCATGTTTGGCCCTGTCGGGTTGCATGAAGTTCTCCATGGCTTCCAGGAGTTTTTTCTTGTTCTCCGGCAGTTTCATATCAATGAAGTCAACCACGATGATACCACCGATATCCCTCAGCCTGAGCTGTCTTGCGATTTCATCCGCTGCTTCCAGGTTCGTTTCCAGTGCATTTTGCTCCTGGTTGTTGCTTACACTTTTGTAACCGCTGTTCACATCAATCACGTGAAGCGCTTCGGTATGCTCAATAATGAGATAAGCGCCGCTATTGAGGTTCACTGTTTTACCGAATGATCCTTTTACCTGCTTGGTTATTCCAAACTGGTCGAAGATGTGCGTGCCGTTATGATGAAAGCTAACGATATCAGCCTTCTCAGGTGCAATCCTTTGAATATAGGTTTTGGTATCGGAGAATATGGCCTTATCGTTGATCACGATCTTGTTGAAGTCCTCATTGAGCAGGTCCCTGAGTATGCTGGTGGTTTTGGTTTGCTCGCTCAAAATTTTAGTTGGAGCAACCGCGCCACGGAGATTCTGCTGGATGCTCTTCCACATTGCAGCCAGTTCAGAAAGATCTTCATGAAGTTCGGCTGTATTTTTTCCTTCTGCCGCGGTGCGAACGATCACGCCAAAGTTTTTCTGCTTGATGGATTCAACGATCCTTTGAAGTCTTTTTCTTTCTTCCGAAGAATGGATCTTCCTGGAAACCGCGATCACATCATTGAAAGGTGTGAGTACCACGAACCTACCCGGCAGTGAAATTTCGCAGCTCAGCCTGGGTCCCTTAGCGGCAATCGGTTCTTTAAGGATCTGTACCAGGATGTTTGGTTTACCTCCCAGCACTTCATTGATCTTGCCGGTCTTGATGATCTCAGGTTCTACTGTGAAAGTGGAAAAATCGAGGCCTTCTGGTGATTTGTCGTTAATGGAGAATTGAGTGAATTTCAGCAGGGATCTTGCATAGGGGCTAAGGTCTGTATAATGAAGAAAAGCATCCTTTTCATAACCCACATCTACAAAGGCCGCGTTCAATCCGGGGATGAGTTTTTTTACCTTGCCCAGGTAAAGATCACCAACAGCAAATTTTGCATCTGTTTTTTCACTGTGCAGTTCTACCAGCTTTTTGTCCTCGAGGAGGGCAATGTCCACCCCGTGGGCGGTACAATTAATAATTAATTCCTTGTTCACATTACTACAGCTTTAGAAGTATGCCTATGGTAATGCTGTTGCTCTGCTTGTACCGAAATGCTGCAGTAATTTCATAGCAAATTATAGCGGGGCAAATTGATGGGGAGGATGCAATCGGTAGTTGCGCAACAGCTAAATCAAAATACCGGGAACAATTGTTCCCGGCCAGTTTTTTTACAGAACCTATTTATTCCTTTTCTTATGACGGTTCTTTCTCAATCTTTTCTTTCTCTTGTGCGTCGCGATTTTATGACGCTTTCTTTTTTTACCACAAGGCATACTTAATGAATGTTTTATTAAATGATCTAATTTTTTAGTGCGGCTATCCTTGCCTCAACTTCTTTCCTGATTTCAGGGATCTTGATCAGTGGCAGCAATTTGCCATACCACTCAATCGCTTCCTGTTTGTTTCCTCTTTGCTCGGCAATATCAGCAACACGGAGTATCGCTTCCATATTACCCGGCTCAAGACGTGCAATAGTCTTGAACCTCTCACTGGCCTTATCCAACTGTCCGGATTCCAGGCTTGCGTCTGCCAGAATCTTCTGGGCATACACATTAGTGGAATCTTTTTCAGCAACAGACCGGATCATCTGGATCCCTTCCATTGGTCCTCCTGCACCTCCGTAGAGTATCACTGCACCCAGGCCCACCTTCGCGGAATCATTGCCAGGGTTCAGTTTCAAAGAACGTTGAAAAAGATCTTTTGCCTGCGTAGCCTGCCAGATTTTGAATTCCGGCTTCTTTTCCGCCTGCAGATTATTCAACAGCAAATGGGCTGCAAATGTGAGGGATTTTTCTGAATTTTCCAACCGGGCGGCCTCAGCGGTGTACCAGGCATAAGGCATGAACCATTCATCCGGCTCTACCTTTTTCATGGTATCCCTCCAGAAAACCGCTATCTGGTGATAGAAATGCAGCCTTTCCTGTTCTGGGGCTGTGCTGGCCGAAGTTTCGAGGAAGTGAATGCGGTTGATCTGGGAAGGTGACATATGCGTTTTTGCATGTGCCACCAGGCTGTCAATGGATAGCCCTGAAGCCCTTTCCTCCGCTCTCTCTGCTGGTTTCTTTATAGAAGAAGAGCCAAATAAATTACTGGATGTTGCAATGTATAATGCTGCAACCAAAAGGATGGCAACGCCAACCGCGATCCATTGAGGTCTTTTCATATTACTCCCGGTCCTTTGGGAGTGCAAAGTTACTGTACCGCAGTGAGTTTCTTCACTTCAGAAACGAACTCTTTAGCCGGCTTGAACGCTGGTATATTGTGTTCGGGGATATGAACCGCAATGTTTTTCTTGATATTACGCCCGATCTTGGCAGCCCTTCTCTTGGTAATAAAACTTCCAAATCCACGGATGTAAATATTTTCACCTTTGGATAATGATTCTTTGATTTCTTTGAACATCTGTTCAAGAGTAACCAAAACATCAACTTTAGGGATACCTGTTCTTTCAGAGATCTGGTTGACTAAATCTGCCTTTCTCATAGCATTGTTTTAGATTGTTGAATAGCAATATAGTACAAAATAGTATGATTGTCAATAGGATAGAAATTTTTTTATGAACCCGTTCCATCTCCTGGTATGAGAACTGTTCCCGGAAATAAAAAAAACTCAGGCCTCTCTGCGGAAGAGCTTGGAACTCCGGATTTTACGGAGGGGCTCCTCCGCTGGAACCGGCTATCTAATACCCGGCAGATGCCCTGGAAAGGGGAAAAGGATGTTTACAGGATCTGGCTCAGCGAGATCATACTTCAGCAAACCCGTGTGGAACAGGGTCTGAAATATTACCAAAACTTTATAAGCCGTTTCCCGGATATCCATATGCTGGCAAGAGCTTCTGAGGATGAGGTTTATAAATCCTGGGAAGGACTGGGTTATTATTCAAGATGCAGGAACCTCATCGCTACCGCGCGGTACATTTCGGAAGAACTTGATGGAAAATTCCCTTCAGACTATGAATCCATTCTCAGGTTGAAAGGTGTGGGTCCATATACCGCAGCCGCCATCGCTTCCTTTGCTTACAATCTTCCTTATGCCGTGCTGGATGGAAATGTGTTCCGGGTTCTTTCCCGGATCACGGGAAATGCTACACCCATAGACAGTACCAATGGGAAAAAAATTTTCAGCGCGCTTGCAGGTCAGTTGTTGCCTGAGGGAAGGGCAGCGATTTATAACCAGGCCATCATGGATTTTGGCGCAACCATCTGCAAACCGGTTCCGGTTTGCGCCTCATGTTTTTACCAGGTGTCGTGCGCAGCCTACCAGTCTGGCCGGCAGGACGTACTTCCAGTCAAGGAAAAATCAATAAAGCAGAAGAACAGGTGGATGTATTATTTCCTTGCAGAGCATAAAACAGAATTGCTCATCCGTAAAAGAAGCGGCAGTGATATTTGGAAAGATCTCCATGAATTCCTGCTGATAGAAGCGCCTGGTGAGCTTGACGAAAAAGAGCTGGCAGAAATCTTTGAAAAACAATTTGGCTTCAGGGCTAACCTGCATTCAAGGGCAGAGCTAAAACAGAAGCTCACTCACCAGCAGGTTCATTTTTTCTTTTACAGGATCTCTGTCAGGGATAAAATTGATGTACCTGGTTTTACCTGGGTAAAAGCCAGGGAACTTGATCAATATGCCTTCCCGAAGAGCTTACAGCAATACCTTCTGAATCAGCAGATCTGAATAAAGCGTGCTTGCTGGCAAAAAATTTGATGATTCTAATTAAATTTAGGAAACGTCAGAAGACAGATCACGAAAAATAGATAGTATGAGAGGCGTAAACAGGGTAATGCTGATAGGAAATTTAGGCAAGGATCCGGATGTACAGTTTCTTGATGGCAATATTGCCGTGGCCAAGTTCCCCCTGGCCACTACGGAAACTTTTAAGGACAGGTCCGGTAAACTCATCTCTCAAACAGAATGGCATACCGTAGTGCTTTGGCGCGGACTTGCTGAACTGGCCCAGAAATATCTTCACAAAGGAAGCCTAGTATATATAGAAGGCCGCCTTCGCACCCGTAGCTGGGAGGATAAGGAGGGAAACAGGAAATTTGCTACCGAAGTGGTGGGTGATAATCTCATCATGCTCGATAAAAGAACAGATGGAAGCGGTATGCCCGGCCATCATGATGGAAATATTGAAGGTT
>CAYWSQ010000239.1:0-5654 GCA_964460925.1 uncultured Flavisolibacter sp.
CGAGGAGGGAAGCCGTTTCAGCCACGGAAAAACCTTCCACTTCTCTCAATACAAAAACTGTTCTATATAGAACGGGTATGTTAAGAATGCTTTTTTCAAGAACAATAGATAATTCGCGGTTCACCATTACCTCGCCGGTATGATTGTCATTGGGTTTCATGGAATCATTTTTTGGTTGGGTAATTTGTTCCGTTGGTATTTCATTTTTGAAATAACCGTATTTGAGTTTGTAAAGGCATTTGTTGATCATGATCTTTGAGATCCATGTCTTATATGACGACCTGCTTTCAAAATTGTGCAGGCTGGTGTAAGCTGCTACGTGCGTATCCTGCATCAGGTCCTGGGCATCGTGGTGATTAAAGGCAAAACTCCGCGCAATGCGGTAGATCGCCTGGTTGTAACGCCTGATCAGGATCTCAAACATGGAAGAATCTCCTTCAAGAATTTTTTTGATGACCTCCTCGTCTGAACTGACTAAATATTTTTCACGCAGTGCCTGCATATGTTGAATTTACAATATTTCCGGTCTTGGTAATGGAGTCAGTCTGCCTCTGAAAGGTTACAAACTCCAAAAAGATTTTTTGCTGCTTGAAATTGACCTGGGTCAATGCGCTTTCTTAGCTTTTATCAAGTGTCAGCTCTTTTTGCGCTGGTAACTTTGTGGTACCAATACAGATAGTGGGAATCCTGCTTCTCCTCAAAACTTACTGATAATGAAAATAGATGGCCATTTCAAATTGGCTGTCTTTTTATTTAACGGCAAAAGCCATTCAAATTATTTACCATGGATCGCAGCAATACTTCTTCTTCTATGAATTGTAATACCGACACAGGCATTTGTGAAATACTTCCTGTGAAGAATGATCGGTCCCTTAGAAAACCTCTTAAACTGGTTTATTTCACTGATCCAATCTGTTCTTCCTGCTGGGGCATTGAAGCACAGATGAGAAAACTGAAAGCTGAATACGGTGATTATTTCGATGTGGAGTACAGAATGGGCGGGCTGTTAAAATCCTGGGGCCAGTACCAGGGCAATGATGTACGTAACCCCGGAGAGGTCGCCAGCCACTGGGATGAAGCCGGGTTATATTACGACATGCCCATTAATGGCGATGTATGGCTGGAAGATCCTCTTCAGTCTTCCTACACACCATCTATTGCATTCAAGGCAGCACAACTGCAGGATGAGCATAAAGCCGTTTTATTCCTGAGGAGGATCAAAGAAATGGTGTTTGTTGAGAAGAAGAATATTGAAAAATGGGAGCACCTGGAAAGGGCTGCCCTGGAAACCGGGCTGGATACAGTACTATTGAAAAAGGATTTTGAGGGAAAGGGAAAATTTTTGTTTGAAGAAGACCTGGCCCTGGCCGCTGAATCGGGTGTCAGGGGATTTCCAACCATTTATTTTACCGATGAAGAAGGCAACAGGTTGAAGGTATATGGGAGCAAGCCTTATGAAGCGTATGAAAAAACCTTGCTGAATTTATTTCCTGGGGCAGTAAAGAAGAAAAGCCATGTTGATGAAAAGAATCTTTTTGGTGAATATACCAGCATCACTGCAAGGGAATATGCCCTGCTGACTGGTAAGACAAAAGAAGAAGCGGAATTATGGCTGGAGGACCTGGCAAATAAAGGAGCCATTGAAAGAGTACCTGCAAAGACCGGTGTGTTGTATAAGTCTGCCCGGTAAACAAAGCATCTCTTCATCATCTCAACTTAATTGGCATGGGCAAAAAACTTTTTACATACATGGCTGGCCTGCATTTGACAGGAATTCATCTTACCCGCATCGGGATGGTGATTGTATTATTATGGATCGGTGGATTAAAGGCTTTTCGGTATGAAGCCGTTGGGATAGTACCCTTTGTGGCCAACAGTCCTACCATGAATTATTTTTATAAGCATGAAGCCCCGGCCTATAAAAACTATATGAACAGGGAAGGTGAGTTCAAACCGGACAATATCGCATGGCACCGGGATAATCATACTTATCTTTTCTCTTACGGACTGGGAGCCGTTATTGTGCTGATCGGGATCATGATTGCATTGTATCCCTTGTTTCCCGGCCTGTCCGCGGTTGGCAGTTTTCTCGCATTTATTATGTCAATCGTTACGCTTTCATTCCTGGTGACCACACCTGAGACCTGGGTGCCGGCATTAGGTGATACGGAACATGGATTTCCCTATTTAAGTGCTGCCGGCCGGCTGGTAATAAAAGATGTGATCATGCTTGGCGCCAGCATTACTACGATGTCGCAGGCTGCCAGGGTTTACCTCGATAAACAACGACGGAAAGCGGAATTATCTGTTAGTGCCTGATTATAGATTTTCAAAAACTTTATTACTTGATGGAACTTGAAAAAAAAGAAAACCTCGTTTCTGGCACCTTTCTTTCCACTTAGTAAAATAAATGGAGCCGGCTACTTCGGCTCCTTTTATTTTATGTTTCTGCTACCTGTACCATCCTCATCTTTCATTTCAATGGTAACCTTGAACAGGAGCATCGCGATATTTATCGTTTACAACATTCTTTTTCTCTCAGGAAAATTGCTTTGAAAAACCTCATTAAAAATCTTTTGATCATCACAGAAATTTTAAAATATTATTTGATCGTATACCTGAAACCTGCATACACCAGCCTTCCGCTCACAGGTCCCCAGATCATGGAACCATCAAAATGAGGACCAAATGGCTGGTCGGCAGAAAGAATAACATTCTGCTGGAAATAGTTTGATAAATTCTCACCGCCCAGGTAAAGTTCGAAGAGCTTTTGTTTGCCGAGTGATTTGCTTAACTGCGCATTCATGGTAACATACACGGGTGAACGTTGCCGCATCTGGTAAGGCGCTGGATTGGAAGCCGTCGATGGAATTCTTTTACTGCCGTTCAGGTTGGCGGTATAATCAAATTTCCATCCTTCCAGTTCATAAGCCAGGTTTATAAATGCCCTATGCCTGGCTGTGAATGGTTTTTCCATTAAGCGGCCGCCATACGTTGCTTTTACGTCAAAGAATCTGTAAGCAATCCGCACGTCAAATCTTTGCAAAGGCGACAGGCTAAGCTCGGCCTGGAAACTGTTGGAATAAGACCTTCCTTCAAGGTTATAGAATTTTATTTTACTTGCCTCTTCTGCATCTACGATTACCTGGTTCACAAAATCATTCCTGTAAAAGTCAATTCCTAAACCTGCATCCCTGCCAAAAAGTTTAAATTTCTGGTCAATGCTCATGCCTTTGTTCCAGGCTATCTCAGGCTTCAGTCCATATGCGCCTTCTCCATTACCAATGATCTCAATGGAGCGGTTGCTCACGAGTATACCCATGTTTTCAGCAATGATATTGGCAGTGCGTTGTCCACGGCCCGCACTCAAACGTATGGTAGTATTTATGGCCGGTGCATAGCGAATATTCAGCCGGGGAGTTGCAAACCAGCCATAAAGGTTATTATGGTCGGCACGGATGCCCGCCACAACATCCCAATTGGTATTGGGTGAGAATGTATATTCCGCGAATGCTCCCGGGATCACTTCCTCGCGGTCATAATTTTTGATTCCGAGCTGCTCTTTATATTCATCATAAATAAAACCAAGCCCGGTCTTGAAACGGTGTTCATCGTTATGGATCCTTGACTGGTAGATCAGGTTTCCATATATATTCCGCTGCCTGGCATCATACACATTCCTCCCAAAATAAGCATCCTGGCTGTGATCAAAAGCGGAGACCTGCAGGCCAATGCTGCGGTGCATTTTTTCAGGGAATACATAACCTGTTTTGGAAAAAACCTCGTAACGTTTGGTTTTAATTCCAAGTCCATAAACCGTAGTTGAGAATTTATCGGTTGAAGGATCGAATGCCATCTGTCCCCCGGTTTTATCATCATGCATCAGTTTGAACCCGAAATGGGAAATCAGTCCTTTATCACCAATGTACTGCCAGCGGTGAACAGCACTGAACTGGTTGCCGGTTGGCAGGTCGCGGAAACCATCCTTGTTAAAATCCTGTTTGCTGTACAGGAAATTATCATGCAGCAGTAGCCCGGTTGACCACCGGCTGTTGATCTTATGTGCCCAGTTCAGGTTCAGGTCTGTTTTACCCATCGAATTGACATAACCATTGAGATAAAGTTTCTCACTTGTGGCCGGCTTTCTCAACTCCACGTTGATCTGTCCTGCAATGCTTTCAAAGCCATTCACGACCGATCCCGTTCCTTTGATCAGTTGAATGCTTTCCACCCAGGGTCCGGCAATGCTGTTGAGTCCCAGTGGTGTGGCAATACCGCGCGGACCAGGGAGATTTTCCACCGTGAGCTGGGTGTACACGCCCGCCAGTCCAAGAAGCTGGATCTGTTTTGATCCGGTGGCCGCATCGCTGTAGGATACATCAACTGAAGGATTGGTTTCAAAACTTTCACTCAGGTTGCAGCAGGCGGCCTTCAGCAATTCTTTTTTGGTGATGACAGCGGTGCGGAAAGGATTAAACTGGTCGATATAGGTGGGACGGATCCTTGCCCTGATCACAATGCCATTAAGGCTTTCGGTTTTGTCGAGATTCACCTCTACATGCTGCATGCCGGCAATGGAAAGCGTGTCAGGCCTGAAGCCGGCATAAGTAATAACGATCTTTCCTGTTTCCGTTACCTTTTTTAACTGGAACATGCCATGCGGATTGGTAATGGTGCCACCTGGAACCCCAAGCCACTGGATGCTGGCACCGGCAAGCGGGTGGGCAATGCCATTGATGTTTTCTGTCACCAACCCGGTGATGAGATCCGCATCATTGTTGTTAAGATCAATATGATCCATGCCAGTCATTTCCCTGTAATGGCAACATTCAGGAAGTGCCTCGTACACGGCATCATCTGCTTTTGCTTTTTCAGTATCATGCCCCGCTTTGACAAGGACATCGTGAATGGCAGTTTCACTGATAAGATTGGGTTGGACAGTAAGTGTGAGTGTTTGAGTTTGCAGATCCCATTCAGGTTTGGAAATACCTTTGATTTTTACGGCTTTTTCAATGCGGATTTTGCACATGCCGCAAACACCCTGCACTTTAATATGGTAGGTGGTATCAGCAGTGGATTGGCCCTGCGCGGTCAATAGCAGGAGGCCTGAAATAATAGTGATAAACAGTATCCTGAGTTTCATATTTGATAGATTGTTTGATGCATGAATTATGGTTACATAAAACCTGGTGAATTCAGGCGACTATCAAATTCTGAAAATGCAGTAAAGTCGGTTGAGGTCTTTATTTACAGGAGGCGGGGCAAATACTTCAGGAACCAGTATGGTTTTCTGAACAGCCGCCAAAAGGCTGATGGTATAGGAAGTGGGAGGGAGACCGGACCATTGAAGAACCGGTGAAAAAACCTGGGCAAGATGCTGTTCGCCATTGATACGGAGCTCCAGCTTTTGGTCATCACAGCATTTGGAATCATCTGAGGGTTCCTGCTCACCGTGACAGCTTTTATTTTCATGTTTGCGAAGGTCAACAGAAGCCAGTTCGCCGCAGCAAAAATGAAAATGCAGGGTCATGCCAAAAGAGGCACTGCCATAAAAAACAAGCAGCAGTATGATGAACAGCTTTTTCACTTCCGGCAAAACTAGTTCATTGGCTCATCGAAAACCTATGACCCTTGTCAGGTGAATGTTAAAAGAT
>CAYWSQ010000240.1:0-5600 GCA_964460925.1 uncultured Flavisolibacter sp.
GATGCCGGGTTTTTGCACACAGATCCTCCTGCTAAGGGCATAAGTAGTGGCCATCATTCCCACACCTGTTATGAGGACCTCTATTTTTCCGGGGTATTGTTGCTGCAGTACCTTTACCGATGGACCCAGCTCAAATTCAGTAGCAGCGCAGAGAAGCAATTGCATGGAGCAAAAATACGGCTAATGGCTGATGGCTTTTGGCCTTTGGTCTCCGACTTCTGACTTTTGACTTAATAACCCCCGTTCAGTCTTAGTTTTGTACATTGCTCAACTCATGACAAAAAAACTGGCCGTCATACGCAGGGAACATTTTAATGCAGCCCACCGTTTATTTCACCGGGACTGGAGCGATGAAAAAAACAGGGAAGTATTTGGCAAATGCAGCTTTCCAAATTTCCACGGGCATAATTATGAACTGGAGATAAAAGTGGTAGGTGAGATCGACCCTACAACAGGTTTTGTGATGGACCTCAAAAAACTTTCCGACCTCGTGAATGAAAAAGTGCTGGAGAAGCTCGACCATAAAAACCTGAATGTGGATGTGGTTGAGTTTCGCGGGCTTAATCCTACTGCAGAAAACATAGCCGTGGTGATCTATGACCTGCTGCGACCACATATTGAACCAACAAAAGAACTTTACATACGGCTGTTTGAAACACCGCGCAATTACGTGGAATACCCGGCCGGAACATTCAATCAATAATTATGGCTTATCATAAACAGGAAGGATTTGACAAAGAACCAACGGAAGCCCTCATTAAAAATTACAGGGAAGTGATCAGTCTTCTCGGCGAAGACGTGAACCGTGAAGGACTCATAAAAACACCGGAACGTATGGCCAAGGCCATGCAGTACATGACCCATGGCTACGACCAGGATGCGGTGGCCATACTTAACAGCGCCCGTTTCCAAGAACAGGTTAGTGAAATGGTGATCGTGAAGGATATTGAACTGTTTTCCATGTGCGAGCACCACCTTTTGCCCTTTTTTGGAAAGGCCCACATCGCTTACATACCAAACGGCTACATTACAGGCCTGAGTAAACTCGCCCGCGTGGTGGATGTGTACGCAAGAAGACTGCAGGTGCAGGAGAGGCTTACCACCCAGATTCTCAAAGCCATAGGCGAAAGCCTTCAACCCCTGGGAGTGGCAGTGGTGATCGAGGCCAAACATCTATGCATGATGATGCGGGGTGTACAAAAACAAAATTCAGTGACCACCACTTCGGCATTTGACGGGGAATTCCTCAACAATCATGTGACCAGGAATGAATTCCTGAAACTAATTGCTGCCGATCTCGATTAATTAGTAAAATTGCTCAATGAAACATGCATATGTATTTCCCGGGCAGGGTGCCCAGTTCCCGGGAATGGGAAAATCATTTTACGAGAACAGTTCTTTCGCGAAAAAAATATTTGAACAGGCCAACGACATCCTGGGTTTCAGAATCTCAGATGTGATGTTTGGTGGCAGTGAAGAAGACCTGAAACAGACCAACATCACGCAGCCCGCGATTTTTATTCATTCCATCATCGCTTATAAAAGTATTGAAAACGCCAGGCCTGATATGGTGGCCGGGCATTCTCTTGGTGAATTTTCAGCTCTGGTAGCCAATGGCACCTTGAGTTTTGAAGATGCATTGCAACTGGTTTCCATCCGCGCGGCAGCTATGCAGAAAGCCTGTGAGGCTACACCATCTACCATGGCGGCTGTACTGGGACTGGCAGATGAAAAAGTAGAAAGTATTTGTAAAGAAGTGGCTGCAGCAACCGGCGAGGTGGTGGTGCCAGCGAATTATAATTGTCCCGGCCAGCTTGTGATCTCAGGAAGCATCAAAGGAGTGGAAGCTGCCTGTGAAAAAATGAAAGAAGCCGGGGCGAAAAGAGCGCTGTTGCTTCCTGTTGGAGGTGCTTTTCATTCACCCTTGATGGAACCTGCACGCAGGGAATTGAAAGAAGCGATCGAAAAAACTAATTTTCATCTCCCCTCCTGCCCCGTGTACCAGAATGTGGCAGCAAGAGGTATCATCAATAAAGAAGAAATCAAACAAAACCTTATTGACCAGTTGACAGGTGCCGTTAAATGGACCCAGTGCGTGCAGGCTATGATTGCTGATGGTGCCACGCGGTTTACAGAAGCAGGACCTGGAAAAGTTTTACAGGGATTGATTTTAAAGATTAATAAAGAGATGCAGACTGAAGGTGTTAGCTAGTTGTAACACTGAATTGAGTTTTCTCCTGACACGTTGATCATCCTTTGCGGTTGTTTTTTTAACCGCAAAGCACGCAAAGGCCATCCTTCGCTAAAGCTCTATTTGGGTAACGCAAAGAAAACGCAAAGTAATTGCGAAGATCCTCCTATTGGCTCAGCAGTATCTTAATGCAGATTAGTATGGTCGATCCTCCTTTGCGTTTCCTTTGCGCCTAACCTCACAAAAATCATTATAGGTCTGATCTTTGCGTCCTTTGCGGTTTCTGTATTTCTTAACAGCAGAGATAGGCTGGTGCTTCAGCAACGTACCAGTAATGAAAATACAAAACTGAATATCTCCAGGTTGTCACCTGGTGTTTACCTGGTCAAGATCATCCGTGAAGATGTAGAGATCAACACAGCCAGTCTATAAAAGAGTAGCAGCCCAACCAATTGCTTTGAACAAAAGACCTCCCCGGTGCGGGAGGTCTTTTTTATTTTTTATGTTTTTGATGGATATGAATGAATTTTTAATAAATTCATTTCATAAACCACAAAACCACATTTATGAAAAAAGTATTACTACTACTTGTTTCGTTTTCGATTGCAGCTATTTCCTACGCGATTACTTTCAGCTCCGCTCCCAAATCTGAAAACTTTGTGATCAACGGCCACACAATGATGATCCCTATCGGTAGCACCGGTAAGTCAATCTCTCTTGCAGATCTTTCTACCATCAAAATGAAAGATTTTGAACAGGCCGCCGGAAGAAAATTAAAATTCGGTGAGAAAATGAAATTCAGGATGATGCAAAAATACCTGAACAATAATATGAAAGAAGACGGCAGCATCAGCGTGAAGATGTCTGACAAACAAATGATGAAGGCGCAAAAAGCAGGTGAAAAATCCCGCAAATACTTAAAACTCTGGTTGCTCCTCCTTGGTGGTTCTATCGTATTGTACCTGTTAGGTATTGTACTGCATCCATTATGGTACATCGCATACCTCGCGAGTTTAGCGGCCCTGGTATTCTTCGTACTATGGATCATCGCCATGTCGGCAGGTGAATAATCATATCAGCATATAAAAAAAGAGGTTGTTCAAATGAGCAACCTCTTTTTTATTCCTGTTTATTGTTTCACGAAAAGATCAGCTTATGGTAAGCCAGAGCTGCACAGTGCAAAAAAGCAAAGACGCAATTTTCATGAACAGTTTTGCCGGAGCTATTCACCCCTTCTTCTCTAAAGCGTGCGCGGGTGGCGAAGCATTCACCATTGACTATTGACCATTGGCCATTTCGACACTCAACCTTCAGATAAATAGATCCCGCAGTTCACCCACTCAGGATCAAAATGCGTATCATACTTCTTATAAAAATTGATCGCGGTCTCATTCCACTCCAGCACCTGCCACATCATCCCGTTCAGCTTGCGCCTTTTGGCTTCCACCAGAAGCTTATCGAATAAAAGTTTACCAAGTCCCTTGCCCCGCATCTCCTGGGTTACATACAGGTCCTCCAGGTACATTCTTTGTCCTTTCCAGGTACTAAACCTGATATAATACAGCGCGAAACCTTCGATCTTTCCATCCACTTCGGCTACAAAGGCCCACCATACCGGCTTGTATCCAAACCCGCTCTGTTCAAAATGCTCCTGTGATACCGTTACTTCTTTCGGGGCTTTTTCATACACTGCCAGTTCCCGCACCAGCTCCATGATCCTCGTACAATCTTCTCTCACCGCTTTCCTGATCCTGATATTCATTTTTTCCTGTTTGCTTTAAAGGTTCCGTTTGGCTGTACCAGGTTAATGGCTTCCAGCTCATTCTTTTCATTACGCAAAAACTGTACTGCATAACCTGTAATGATCTTCAATGAAAATTTATCCTTCTCTACAGGAACCAGTTCATACTCCGGCTGGCCTTCCACAAACATGTAAAGCGTGCTGCCCTTCATGTAAAATTTTATTTCAGTACCGGCTAGCTCGTAATTGCCTGCATATTCTTCTAATACTGATGTGGCAACGGCTTTAGCCCTTGGTGATCTTTTAAATTCAAGTTTGATGGAAGGCGCTTCAAAACCTACCGCGTTCATGGATTCCACTTCACCACCGATACCGGTATTGAACTGGAACCAGATATTAGCGGCGTCGGAGGTGTCATATTGATTGTCTTGCTGGATGTAAGGCACAAACACATCATAGTGCAGGTGCTTTAGCCAGATCCTGCGGTTGGGTGTGAGTGAAAACAGCGAATCTCTTTCCTCAAAAACATCCAGTGATCCATAACCGGGATGGGTATAAATGCCCTCATAATCTTTTAGGGGATGAAGAGGTTTCAGATTCGTTGCAACGGTTTTTGATTTTGATTTCTCCGCGTCACGGTTGGTTTGCATGCTCTTTTCATGCGCCCTGCGCAAATCACCGTTCCAGTCAAAATAGGGCTCCTTCAACAGCCTGTCCGAAATAAGATTCCTTACGATGCCGGGCACACTGGATCCATCCTGGTTTACCAGCACCACAATGCCAATGCTATCGGTTGGGAAAAAACTGGTGCTGGCGGAAAATCCATCGATATTACCGCCATGCTCCACGCGGTAATGTCCCTTATAGGAAGAAAGAAACCAGCCAAGACCGTAATTGGATAGATGCAGTCCGGGTTTTTCCTTTGATGGGAAACCCGCACTCACCACCATCTGTGAACTGATCGCATCTTTTACAAATGCTGAAGGAAGTACCTCAGCACCTTTGAATTTTCCATCATTGATCCATGCCATCAGCCAGTTGCTCATTTCCATCACGCTGCTGTTGATGCTGCCGGCAGGTCCCGCCGCATTGATATCATAATAATCCCTCTTATAAAGAAAACTGTCTTTTCTCAAACCATATCCCAAAGCCGCATCCTTATCTTTTGCCATCTGGTGTACTGAAAAATTACTGCGGTTCATGCCTAATGGAGAAAGGATCAGTTCACGCGTTAGGTCTTCCCATGATTTACCGGAGATCTTTTCCGCGACAGCCCCCTGCGCCACAAACATGAAATTGTTGTACTGCCACTGGCGGCGTAAAGGGAATGTAGGTTCCTGGTACTGGATGCGCTTCATCAGCGAATCCCTGCTGGCCGTATTAAAAAGGTACCAGGAAATATCATGACGGGGAAGCCCGGTACGGTGCGACATCATATCCCGCAACGTTACCTGGTTGGTTAGTTCATTGGAAAAAAAATTCAGTTCCTTCAGGTATTGATTCGCCGGCTTGTCAATATCCAGCTTACCCTGTTTCTGCAAAATCCCGAGTACAGAAGTGGTGAAAGCCTTGGTGCAGGAACCGATCGGGAAAAGGGTATTCACCGTTACTGGTAATTTCTGCTCTAAATCCCTGAAGCCAAAACCTTTGGCATAAATCACTTTGTTT
>CAYWSQ010000241.1:0-5584 GCA_964460925.1 uncultured Flavisolibacter sp.
CAGCACTGGCCGCACAGCCTCAATGCCACTTCAACCCATGATACTAAAAGAGGTGAAGATGTAAGAGCACGCCTGAATGTATTAACCGATGTGGAAGAAGAATGGCTGAAAGCAGTTAATGACTGGGGATTCACTAATGATCTGGTGGATGTAAATGATATTTATTTTGTTTACCAGTCAGTCATTGGCGCTCATCCCTTTCCCGGGCAGGAAGACGATTTCAGTAACCGTATGCAGGCCTATCTTGAAAAAGCATTGAGGGAAGGAAAAACGCATTCCAACTGGACCAGTCCCAATGAAGCCTATGAAAAAGCGGTTAAGAATTTCGTAGCCGGACTGCTTGAAAGACCAGGAAGTTTTTTCCCTCGTTTGGAAAAATTTCTCAATACCATTGCAGACCACGGAATTGTAAACAGTCTTTCCCAGCTCATTCTCAAATTTACCTGTCCCGGTATCCCGGATGTTTACCAGGGTTGCGAACTCTGGGACCTGAGCCTGGTAGATCCTGACAACCGCAGGGCTGTTGATTACGCCAAGAGAAATAAACTGCTGGACGGTTTGGGTGATGCGAATCCAACTTCATTGTGGGATCACCGTTATGATGGCACCATCAAGTTATGGCTCACGCAAACACTTTTCCAGTTGCGCAGGCAGCATCCCTCACTTTTTGGTTCGGGCAGTTACATGCCACTGGAAGTGGAAGGAATTTACAAGGATCATGTGCTGGCTTTTGCCCGTAGTTACCGCAGGCAAATGCTGGTGGTGGCCATACCCCTGCATACAGCAGTGATTGCCAGGGAGCAGGGAGTGGAGCTGACCTCTATCGACTGGAAGGATACCTCCATCAGCTTACCCGAAGGCGCACACGAAGAATGGGATGACATTACCAGGGCTGAGAAAAAAACATATCCAAAAAGATTTGAGGTTGGAGAACTGTTGGCCGGTCTGCCCTTTGCCATATTGAAAGGACAAAAAGCTGCCAATGATAGAGGAGCCGGCATCCTGTTGCATGTTTCTTCGCTGCCATCAGCCTACGGCATTGGTGACATGGGCCCGGAAGCTTATGCCTTCATTGATTTTTTACAGGACAGCGGTCAGAAATACTGGCAGCTTCTTCCTTTGAATCCAACGGAAGAAGGACAGGGACATTCGCCTTACAGCTCCATATCCAGCAGGGCAGGAAATATTTTATTTATCAGTCCCGCGTTGCTTGCCCGTGATGGTTTGCTGGATCCGGCAGGGCTTCACCATTACCAGCTTCCGGTGGAATCAAAAACCAATTATGCGGAGGCGGAAAGAGTGAGGTCCTTATTATTTGAAGAAGCCTGGCAACATTTCAACAGCAGTGATGCGCACCCGTTACTGAATGAATTTGAAAATTTCATGGAAGTTGAAAAGGAATGGCTGGATGATTTTGCATTGTACGTATTACTTAAATCAGGGAATGGTGGTAAGCCCTGGTACGAATGGGAGGATGCTTATAAATTTCATGAAGAAGCAGCATTGAAACAATTGCGGGAAAAAGAAGGTGAAACCATCAGCAAGATCAAATGGCTGCAGTTTATTTTTTCCAGGCAATGGCATGCGTTGAAAGATCATGCGAACCAGTCGGGCATTGAACTCATTGGAGACCTTCCTTTTTATATCAGTTATGATTCGGTGGATGTATGGGCTCACCGCGAACTTTTTGCCCTTGATGAATCCGGAAACCGTACAGGCCTGGCTGGTGTTCCGCCTGATGCTTTCAGCTCCGACGGACAGCTCTGGGGCATGCCGGTATTCAATTGGGAAAAACACAGGGAAGAAAATTATCATTGGTGGACCGGCAGGCTCAAAAAGAATATCGAGTTGTTTGATATTGTGAGACTCGATCATTTCCGTGCTTTCAGTGCTTACTGGGAAGTGCCTGCCGGAGAGCAAACGGCAAAAAATGGTCAATGGATTGAAGGTCCCGGCGCCGGATTTTTTGAAGCCATGCAGGAGCAACTTGGTGAACTACCTTTTGTGGCGGAGGATCTTGGTGAAATAGACGCACCTGTGTATGCATTGAGAGACCAGTTCCGGCTACCCGGCATGAAGGTGTTGCAGTTCGCCTTTGGCAATGACATGAACCGTTCAGTTCACATTCCCCATAATTACAGCGAGAACTTTATAGTTTATACCGGCACACACGATAACAACACCACGCGCGGATGGTTCACTCAGGAAGCGGGTGAGGAAACATTGCAGGCCATAGAGCGTTATGCGGGCCGCCCGGTATCCGCAGCCGAGATCAACCCGGTACTAGCGAGGATGGCCTATGGATCGGTGGCCCGCATCGTGATCCTGCCCATGCAGGACGTACTCAATCTTGATGAAAAAGCCCGCATGAATACACCCGCTTCCGGTGAAAACAACTGGGCCTGGCGCCTGCTTCCCGGCCAGGTGAATAGCCATGCGGGCTGGCTGCTCCGTAACTGGACCTGGATGTACAACCGGGAATGAGTGATCGCCCGGTTCTTCATTTGAAAATCTTCATGTGACCGGGGTTTGTCATTCCCAAGACCTGTTTCGTATAACTTTTTTCTCCCTGCATGGGCGGGATGCTAGGTTTGTGCCCAGATGAAACAGAACCAATTGACCTCACTTTCAAATTTCAAGTTTATGAGAATCTTATTCATGCTGGTGATGACTGCCATGGCTTTCACCACCAATGCCCAGCAAATCAACGGAACTGCAAAAGATGCCGATGGCAAGCCCGTGATTGGCGCCACCATCAGCTTATTGAAAGATACCGGCTCGGCGGTTATCAAGCTGGCTGTATCAAAAGAGCTGGGAGAATATACTTTCATTAATGTACCTGAAGGCAAATACCGTGTAAGCGCTTCATTTGTGGGATACCAGCCCTCTGTTTCTCCGGTGTTTACTTATGATGGAACGGAAGCCACCGCACCAGAACTTAAGATGGTGAAAGCAGAAGGCAATATGCAGAACCTGGTAATCACGGCACGTAAGCCAATCGTGGAAGTGAAGGCCGATAAAACAATTCTGAATGTGGAAGGAACCATCAATGCCGTTGGTTCTGATGCCCTGGAACTGTTGCGAAAATCACCCGGCGTGCTGGTAGATAAGGATGAGAATCTGAGCCTGGCGGGGAAGAACGGTGTACAGGTTTATATTGATGGAAGGCCTACGCCTTTGAGCGGGCAGGACCTGGCCAGCTACCTGAAAACAATTCAATCTGATAATATCGAAGCCATTGAACTGATCACCAATCCATCCGCCCGTTTCGAGGCGGCTGGTAACGCGGGCATCATCAATATCAGGCTCAAGAAAAATAAATCCCTGGGCACCAACGGATCAGTTACTGCCGGTTACAATATTGGTATACTGCCCAAATACAATGGAGGCTTTGCACTCAACTACCGGAATAAAACCATGAACCTGTTTGGTAATTACAATACCAACCAGGGAAGAACGCGGCAGCGCATGGCCATCAACAGGACGGTGCTGGATACCCTCTTCGACCAGGTGAGCAAGATGACTATCACCAACAACTCGCATAATTATAAACTGGGTGCTGATTTCTTTCTTAACAAAAAAAGCACGCTTGGTGCCATGGTTAACGGTACCATCGCCAACCCGCGCATCGCCAATTATTCATCAACTCCAATCACCTATATCCCAACCAATACACTCGACAGGACGCTGATAGCTGATAACAGGTCAGAAATGAGAAGGGATAATATCAATCTCAACCTAAATTACACCTATAATGGTTCTGATGGAAAAAGCCTGACCCTTAACGCGGATCATGGAGATTATGGAATTGAGAACGACCAGTACCAGCCCAATTTTTATTATGATGCCAATGGTAATCTTATACGGTCAGTCGTTTACCGCATGATTGCCCCTTCTGATATCAGGATCAGCTCTATCAAGGCTGACTGGGAACAGAACTTCAAGGGAGGCAAACTGGGTTTTGGAGGTAAGGCTGCCATGATCAGGACCGATAATGATTTCCAGCGTTATGATGTGTATGGCAATACCATGGTGCTTGATAGGGACAGGAGCAACCTGTTTAATTACAGCGAAAATATCAACGCGGCCTATGTGAACTATAATAAACCCTTCAAAGGATTTATGATCCAGGCAGGCCTGCGTCTGGAAAATACCATCACCGAAGGTGTGTCGGAAGGACAGCGTCAGAATGGTGCAGGGTATGAAAAATACGACACCAGTTTCAACCGCAATTACACCAACCTCTTTCCAAGTGCCGCCATTACTTTCAACAAAAACCCAATGAGCCAGTTGAGCCTTACCTACAGCAGGCGTATCGACAGGCCTGCTTACCAGGATCTGAATCCATTTGAGTTCAAGCTGGATGAATACACCTTCCAGAAAGGTAATGTTGACCTGGTACCGCAGTATACCAACAGCTTTGGTATCACCCATACCTATAAATACAGGCTGAATACTACTTTGAATTACAGCCATGTTGAAAATATGTTCGCGCAATGGATCGACACCGCGGAAAAATCAAAATCCTTCATCACCAAAAGAAACCTGGCAACACAGGACGTGGTTAATCTTAACATCAGTTATCCATTCATGTATAAATCATATACAGTGTTTGGAAACATCAGCACCAACTACAGCAGGTATAAGGCTGATTTTGGTGAAGGAAGAAAAGTTGATCTTGATGCTTTCGGCTTCAACTTCTTTGCCCAGAATAGTTTGAAATTTGGTAAAGCCAAAGAATGGACGGCCGAACTGACAGGTTTTTATAATGCACCTACTATTTATATGGGCAGCTTCCGTGGACGTGCCTTGTGGAGTGTGGATGCAGGCATCCAGAAGCAGGTATTAAAAGGCCGTGGCACGGTGAAAGCTTCCATGAGTGATGTTTTTGGAACACTTGAATTCAGGGGGCAGACAGATTTTGCCGGGCAGAGATCTGTATTTACCAGCAACTGGGAAGCGCAGCAATTTAAACTCAGCCTGGTGTTCCGATTCGGTAGCGCACAGGTAAAGGCTGCCCGCAACCGTACCACCGGGGCTGAAGAAGAAGCAAAAAGAACACAGGGCGGTGGCGGAGGAATCGGCATTGGCCAGTAATAAATAAATAGAAATAGTAAAGCCGGTACCCTGGGCCCGGCTTTATTATTTTGAACGTTGTATGACCAGGCTCATCACATAAGTTTTATAAATTGTTGACTTTGCAATACGATTTGCAGTGAATATGGATACAAGTAAAAGATTCCAGTTTTGGCGGGTATTCTGGGTAGTGCTGGCCATCTATATTTTTTTTATGCTGGTGGGCATTGCTTTCGCCTCTCTAGCGCCAACCGATAAGCCGCAAGACTGGAGCCGCATGATGCACTGGCAATTTGTAGTGAGCCAGTTATTCAGTTTTCTTTTCAGCGCTGTATTCTTTTATTATACCCTCAATGGTTTCTATAAACGTTTCGCGGAAAAGAGCCCTGCTTTTTCTTTTTTGAAACTTGGCCTCATCGCTTCATTTTTCCTTGCTGCTTACAGTGTGGGGTCCTTTTATTTTTTATCTGGAGAAGATGAGATGAAAGTGCAGCTCGAAGGCAGGCAA
>CAYWSQ010000242.1:0-5575 GCA_964460925.1 uncultured Flavisolibacter sp.
GACAATACGCTTATTAGTAACCCGGGAGCCATGACCACAGATCACCAGTTTGATATCGCTTCTCTTACAAAAGTTGTAGCTACCACTACCTCCATCATGCTACTGGCAGATCGCGGACTTTTGAAGATTGATGATCCTGCCGGCAAATACATCGCTGTTTTTGATGCTGGTGATAAAAAAAAGATCACCATCCGTCATTTGCTCACTCATACTGCGGGACTTATCACCTGGTATCCTCTTTATTACAGGGCATCAAGTAGGGAAGAGGTGTACCAATTAATTGGTGAATTACCGCTTGCGTATACCGTGGGAGAAGGCAGGCATTACAGTGATCTTGGTTTTATCCTGCTGGGAGAGATCATAGAAAAAATTTCAGGAATGCCGCTGGAAAGGTTTGTGCAGGAAAATATCTTCAATCCTTTGAAAATGGATCATACCACTTACAACCCTTTGGCAAAGGGTAAGTTCACTATGATCGCACCAACATCTCACGGAAATCCTTATGAAAAAAGGATGGTCTATGATACTTCCCTTGGATTTGTTTATAAAGAGATCAGTCCACCCGGCTGGAATGGCTGGCGCAACTATACGCTGCGCGGGGAGGTAAATGATGGTAATGCCTGGTATGCCATGAAAGGTGTGAGTGCCCATGCTGGTTTATTTTCCACTGTAGATGACCTGCAGAAGCTGGTGGATATGTTGCTGGATAATGGAATAGTTAATGGTAAACCCTTTATTTCTCAAAAAACCATTCAATTGTTCTTAACGCCTGATGAATTCAAAAATGGTCTGGGCTGGATGATGGATACAAGGGAATCATTCCTGTGGAACGCGCCGGTGGGAAGTTTTGGGCATACCGGTTTTACAGGTACCAGCATTGTGGTGATACCCTCCATGAAATTATCTCTGATACTTCTGGTCAACAGGCAGAATATGGGTTTACAGCCATCAGGATTTTATTACAATCCCAATCCCTTGAGAAAAGCGGTATTGACAGCTTTGCTGAAGGCAACGCGGTAAAATTCTTCAGGCAGCTATTTGAGTGTTCATCAAAAAAGGGTCTGCAGCGTTTCCCCGTTTTTTACATTTTATCAGGATATTCATCTATATCCACTGGCAGGTACAACTTTATGGCCTTCCCCAAAAAGAGTTGATCAAGATGTCCCATTTTTTTCAGGTCAGTAGTGATCAGATGCATATGAACGAAAGTATCATGGTGCGTGAATACGGCTTTGTGTTGCGTGGAGAAAAACCCAATGATATCAGCCTGCTCATTGCTGATCTCATAATTGACCTGCCCTTTATGCGCATCGTTAGGTGAACTCACAGTTGACCCTTGCGGGAGATTTACGATATGAATAATTGCTTTTTCAATAGTTCCATGAAGCCTGAATAAAAATGCATACGGGTATTGACGGGTTATAGATTCAATATACCTTTCCAACTGCTTTATGGTACGGATACTATCTGGTAGTACCTGTTCTTTCCACCTGGTAATATTTGCATAACTGAAAAACGGAGCTTTGATATGGTAAGTCTCTTCCACTTTTATGCTGTTGTCTGCAGCAACACTGGACTTGTATGATTTCCCGTTAATGATCAGTATCTCACCTGCCAGGTATTCCACAGGACCCAGGCCGTATAAGCCAGTTTTATTTGCGATGGTGTCCAGGTTGATGTTACCGGAAAGTTGCCCTTTCCACATCACATTTTTCATGGCGCCGATGATCTTTATACCGTTTGAGTTTTTTTGCGCGTGGGTGTGATATTGTATCAAAACCAGGAGTGCAATTGCATGGAACTTCAATAGAAGGCTCATCTTTTTCAGTTTGTGGGTTATTCAGTGATTCAAGAAAGGGAAGTAAAAACTCAGCCTGGTGACTGGTGTTCAAAACTGATTACCTCTTTCAATATCCATTTATCATTGATCAGCACGTAAAGGTGAATGAATTTCGCCTTGCCTATCAGTACATCTGGTTTATTTTTCTCCCTTATGAAAAATTGATGGGTGCCGGTTTGAACAACCCCATACAGTATATTGTTGTTATGAAGGGGAAAGACATCAAGGCTGCTTTCATCCACGTTCCTGATAGGTTTCCTGGTGAGGTCTCCGCATAGGTACTTCCTTGTATTCTCCAGGAACTGGGCTTTGTTTTGCACCCCGCTTTTATCATGGTAGAACCTGAGCGCACTGTCAATGGCAGCTTCCAGGTAGCCAAGGTCACATTGATTGAATCCTCGTTCAAAGAAAATACTGTCTTGCATTTTTAACTGGCGGAATAAGGGTGAATCTTTTGGAACCTGGGCCACTGCCTGGCCATAGCAGGTTAAAATCATGATAATAATGAGGAAGGAATATTTTTTCATGAAGCTTTGTGAAACTATGAAATTATTTCGCAGGATCACAAAGCTATTCTGCAACCAGGGGACACCAGTTAAAGCATCTGTACGATCTGGATATTATTCCCACAGGTGTCGTTGAACACAGCAATCTTTACTGTTCCCATTTCCGTAGGTTTTACGCTGAAATCTACACCGGCACTGGCCAGCCGCTCAAATTCCTGTTGTACATCTTCAGCATTGAACTGGGTATAGGGAATTCCGGCATCAAACAAAGCTTTCTGGTAGATCCTGGCAGGTTCAAAATGCAGGGGAGAGGGCTCCAGCAAAACCTCGGGACCATCCTGGTCCTCTTTACTTACAATGGTAAGCCACCTGCTGTCCTCACTCAGCGGCACATCAATCTTTTTTACAAAACCCAGTTTGCCGGTATAAAATTGCAGGGCTTTTTCCTGGTCCAGTACGGGAATGCTGATCAGTTTTACTTTCATGTTTTTTAAATTTTTGTAGTCAAATTTTAAAAAACATCATTTCACCGGCTTTGTGAAAATTGCTTTTTTTGAAAAGCTGTAGGGCTGAGGCCAAACCTGGATTTAAACAGGGTGCTGAAGGAAGCCGGGCTTTCAAATCCAATATCAAAACAGGTTTCGGAAACACTATAACCCTTCTTCAGGAATATTTTAGATTGCTCCAGGCGTTTATCAGTGAGGTATTGCATGGGAGTCTGCCCGTAATACCTTTTGAACAGGCGCAATAAATGAAATTTAGAAGTAAACCGGATATGCGATAGAAGTTTGAGGTTCAATTCCCTGTCAAAATGATTATTGATATAATGCCTGGTTCCAATTACAGTTTCAAGCTGTCCCTTGTTGGAATAACATTCATTTTTGATCCTGGTAATTTCCTGGAGATAATAGTTAGTAGATGATGTTGAAGGAGATGACATAATTGATGGTACCGGTTTTGGCAGTTTTACAAAATTAGGTGAATCCAATGCGAATTGAACTTGCGCCATTTACCGGCAATTTTGCAAATACAATGAAATCATTATGACAGAATAAACAGTTCGAAAAAATTAAAAATCCAGTGTTTTCAATTTTTCCACAGACAATTTACGGAAATGGAAGACGTTGGTGGTATCTTTTGTTTCAATATCCACCCAATCATTCATTTCTTCTTTCGACAACTGGCTTTTATAGCACCAAACAGCGTCCAGTGCTTTTTTCTCTTCCTCATTTGAATAATGTATGGATAGGTTTATATAGTTAGTATCCACCGTGTTCAGGCCTCCAATCATCTTGAACTTTTCATCGTCTCTTTTCGTCCATGCGATATAGTATAAGGGATGCTTATTTACCCATCCTTCTCTCAGAATTATTTCCGTCATCATGTTGCTGATCATCCGGTGGTCGGAATGTCCGGTATCCCCATCCGGTCCGAATGTGATAATAACATCTGGATTTAATTCCTTTATTTTATCAGTAATCCTGGCTTTCATTTCTTTTGACTGTGTAAAATATTCACCTACACCTATTCGGGTATCGAATCCATCTGCATAGCCTAAAAAAATTGGTGGTTCAATGCCCATTTTCTGGCAGGCACAAATACTTTCGGCTTCCCTGAGTTTAACCAGACTATCACCGGTGGGAAAGCCAGGTTTGACTCCAAGCCTTCCATCGGTTGCGATTATGATGTAAACCTTATGGGTTTTGCTGTATTTTGTCAGTAACTGGGCTATGGCCATTTCATCATCAGGGTGCGCAAATACTGCAAGCAATACTTTTTGTTTAGGTTGAAGTGAGAAAGCGCAGATTATGAAAACTGGAATAAAAAGAAAAAGTTTATTCATGAAGATTGATTGATAATGTTTGCTGCATTGTAAGGACGATTAGGATATTATTGGTAAGCAACCTTTTATTTTGTTATCTGTGAAGCAAGATCCCTTATACAACAATTTACAAAATATTTATAGTTACTCAATAATGGGGTCTATTTGATTTCTGTAACTAAATGGCCTATTGGCCATAACGTTGATGGGCCGGTAAAAAATAGCAAACATTATGATGATATGCTTTCTGGTTTTCGTAACTGGCCTTTCCGTAAGTGTCAGTTCAGGTAAGATCACTCTTTTTTACGCTCTTCAAGTTGCTTCATATATATTTCCAGGTAAGTGTCAATATGTGTTCTTTCATAGTTTTCATAAATGTCCACAAACTGGCTAAACTGAAAGTATCCATACTTTTCAGGTTGGGGACCCAATTCCCAGTAATGTGTATTGAACCAGGCAAGGCGGTCTTTTTCACCTGCAGGCACGGGATCTGGTACTTTAGCCAGGAAAGCTTTGGCAAAGCGGTAGCACTGTTCCAGCTCTGCCTCCTTACCTGCACTGAACCAGTATTTCATGGCAATAAGGTTGGCCTCAAACTCTTCCTGGTACATGGCTTTCGGGTCATGCAGTTCGTAAGCAGCTACCAGTCCATGACCCAGTTCATGCGCTATATAAAACCCATTGAAGAATAGAGCAAAGAACCTTTTGGCTTCGGCATCATTGTCTGAATAAGTGGCAAAAAAAGATTTATGAGTTTCGGGTAGCTGGTGATACAGGGATGTAACGACGTTTTTGCTTTTTGGTGCATAGTATACCATACCGGGTGTGGTATAAACCACGAAACCCACTTTATAATTTAATTGAGGCCTGATGGTATTTACCTTTTCGTTAAAATCAGCCACCATGGGCCTGGCATCACGGACTAGTGTTGCTGAATCCGGATAAAGTGTGAACAGGCCATCCTGGGCCTGGGTTTTCGCGAGCATAAAGCATAGCATAGCAGGTAAAAAAAATAGTTTTTTCATAATGCATCAATTATAGGCTGCTAAGCTATGTATGCGACAAGTGGTGTGATAGGAAAAAAACGACAAAGTCAAAGACTGTCCCAATCGAGCTGAAACTGTATATGTTCGTTCGCTAATTCTTTTTGTATGATGGTTGGCGTGAGCCCGGCAAATTCCTTAAAATCTTTGATAAAATGTGCCTGGTCGAAGTATCCCGCTTCATAAGCCAGGTCAGTCCAGGAAATCGCCGGCCTTGCTTCGAGCATTTTATAAGCCATGTGAAACCTTGTGATCCTTGCATACATCTTGGCCGGCATACCTAAACGTTCTTTGCATTTCCGTTCAAAATTTCTCATGCTCATGCACGCAATGCCAGCTATCGTGTGCATGCTGGTATTAGGGT
>CAYWSQ010000243.1:0-5564 GCA_964460925.1 uncultured Flavisolibacter sp.
CATACCCGAAATAGCTGAAGATATCTGGCAGGTTGAAACGGATCACATCTTCCAGTAAAATGATATGGTGTTCATTTACCGGAGAGGGGAGGATCACAAAACGGCTTTGTACCCTGGTGGGAACCTCAATGATGGAATACATTCTTTTCAAAGCACTTTCTTTCTTCGACATCACCACGCCCAGGTAAATTGATTTATCGCGCAGGAAAGGAAATTCCTGGATCGATTCAATCATCAGGGGAATGATATTAGGACTCACTTCTTCTTCGTAATAATTACGCACGAAGGCCTGCTGCTCCTCGTTGAGGTCTGTTTCGTGAACAAGGAAGATCTTCTGTTCCCGCATCTCTTCCACGATCTCTTCCCATATCCGGTTGAACTCATTCTGGTGGTTGAGCACTGTCATCTGGATTTCCTCGATCAGCTTTTCGGGATTATGCTCCATATGCATCTTCCCCTTACTGCCATACTGGATCATCCTTTTGAGTGTGGCCACCCGTACCCTGAAAAACTCATCAAGATTGTTGGAAAAAATCCCCAGGAAGCGAATGCGCTCCCTCAATGGCACATCAGGATCGGCCGCCTCCTGTAACACTCTTGCATTGAATGAAAGCCAACTGATATCCCTGGGAATGATTCTGCGTTTCTGATTTGCCATCCGGTTTTATTGTTCTCTGGCATAAATATATGCAACATCCATGCTCAGCTTTCAGATCATGGATAAGTGTTATCTATATTGCCTGGATCAAACAAGGGGTCCTGGTTGGATTTCCGGTTCCTCTAATACCAGCCTGCGTTTTTTATTGTGGTGGGATAAAAGGGCGAAGAAAATAAGGCCTCCGATGAGTATGATAAGTGTCTGCACCGACCATAACAACCAGCCAAGTGCATTACCAATGGTTTTTTCATCCACTCCATACCAGCCCATCAGTTTAGCTACCAGTAAGGGATAAGCGCCAATGCCGCCAGGGGTGAGGATCATTCCAACGCTGCCAACGGCCAGGGTGGTCAATCCTCCTCCAATTCCCAGGTGAGCCGTTTCCTGCAAAGCGTAAATACCTATTGTAGTGCTGGCCAGGTACAGAACCCAAATGAAAACACTGTGGAAGATGAAGAGACCTTTATGTTCTATGAGTCTTATGCTATTCAAGCCATGAAGAATACCTTTAAAAATATTTTTGATTTTTGCAACGGCGTCTATATGCCCGAATTTTTTCAGTAAAAGATAACCTGCAAAAACAAGGGCCAAAGCTCCTGCACCGAGTAAAACCAATTTTCCTGTATCCATTTTTCCGGCCTGGTCGCGGAACATCCCGGAAAATTCACCGGACAATTGCTTGCCTATTATTCCACCCTGGAAAAACAGGGCAGCAATAAACACCAGCATCAAACAAATCAGATCCACAGCTCGTTCAATCACGATAGTACCTACCAGGCGGTCAGCCCGTACCTTCTCGTACTTCGCAAGCAAAGTGCATTTCACAACTTCCCCAAGCCTGGGAACCGCGCTATTAACGAGGTACCCAATCATTACTGCAGCAAATGTGTTGAAGTTGCTGGGCCTATATCCCAGGGGTTCCATAAGGATCTTCCACCTGATTGCACGGCTGTAATGAGCAACGAAGAGGAGCAGGAATGCTGGAATGATCAGCCATTGCCTCGACTGCCTTATCGATTCCTTGATATGTTCCCAATGCTGAGGGGTGATGTCTTTTACTGACAGCCAGACAAACAAAATTCCCAATGCCAGAAAGAAAAGGTACTGGAGTATGGTGCGAACAGGCTTATTCATTCAGAGGCCCAAGATAATAACAGAATTTGATGGATGAAACAGGATGCATTTGGTACACCTCTCATGCATGCCGGATGTTTAACTTCGTGAGTAGGTTAAAGCCTGTTGCCTTCTTTGGGAAAAACAACCCAGGGCTTAAAATTTTTCGCGTCATCAAATGGCATGGTACAATAGGAAATGATCACCACAATATCACCAACCGCGCCACGCCTGGCTGCAGGACCATTGAGACAGCATACCCCTGAACCACGCTTGCCTTTGATCAGGTAGGTCTCGATCCGTTCACCATTATTTACATTCACCACCTGCACCTTTTCATTTTCTATCATGTTGGCAGCATCCATCAGGTCCTCATCCAGCGTCAGGCTGCCTACATAATGCAGGTTGGCTTCAGTGATCACGGCACGGTGAACTTTAGATTTGAGTATGGAAATATTCATAGCGGCTGCAAAGTTAGCTGATGCGCGTGAAGTGATTGTTAATTCAGGATAAGATTATCGATCAGGCGTATGCCGCCGATGCTGGCAGCAATGAGTGCAACCGGAGATGGGTCATTACTACTGGCTGGCATCAGGCTTTGCTGGTCCGCGATCTCTACATAATCTACTACGAAACCCACGTCCTCCAGTTTCTTCCGGCCTTCCGTCTTCAATTGTTCCAATGGTTTTTCACGCCACTGGTCCCGGATGTTTTTCAGCACTTCGTAAATAATTGTTGCGGTGCTACGCTGATCAGTATTAAGCCGGAGATTTCGGCTGCTCATGGCCAGTCCATCAAGCTCCCTCAGCGTAGGAGCGATCACAAGCTGCACCTCTTCATTCTTTTTTTCAAGCTCAAGAAGACGGCCTATTACCATGCACTGCTGAAAATCTTTCTGGCCCAGGTACATTTTATCAGGGGCCACAATATTTACAAGCCGGTCTACCACCTGGCACACTCCCTGGAAGTGCCCGGGACGGAAAGCACCTTCCAGTACCCGCTCAATATTTCCAAGTTCATAATTCTTTGCCTGGTAATCACCAGGATAAATTTCCGAAACAGAGGGAAGAAACAAAACATCACAACCCGCCTGCACAAGCATTTCTATATCGGCCGCAATAGTTACCGGGTACAGTCTAAAATCTTCCGCGTTATTGAATTGAGTGGGATTTACAAAAATGCTGCAAACCACGAGGTCATTTTCCCTGCGCGCCTGGCTGATCAGCGAGATATGTCCTGAATGAAGCGCTCCCATGGTGGGAACAAAACCTGTTGACCTGCCTTGATTTTTATGATGCTGAATGAAAGGAGAGAGGTCATCCTGCTTTTTGAAAATGGTCATACAGTCAGTTGAAATGAAGGCGGTGGCGGGCCATTGGCCGGAAATGGTTACCTTTGCACACCTTTCTCCGATTTTAAAACGGTAACAATGTCAGCAAAGAAAAGAATTTTATTCATTGCCAATGAAATGTCTCCCTATCTCGAACTCACTGAATTTTCTGAAGTTGTCAATAAGCTGGCGATAAAGTCAAATGATGGTGGTTTCGAAGTACGCTGCATCATGCCCCGTTTTGGCGCCATCAACGAAAGAAGGCACCGTTTGCATGAAGTAGTGCGTTTGTCAGGGATCAATGTGTCCATCGACAATGAGGATTTCCCTTTACAGATTAAGGTGGCATCCCTGCCTAATGCCCGGCTCCAGGTTTATTTTTTAGATAATGAAGACCTTTTTAAAAGGAAGCACATCTTTACCGATGATAATGAAAAATGGTTCGATGACAACGGGCTCAGGACCATATTCTTTTGCAAGGGAGCCCTGGAAACAGTCAAAAAATTCGGATGGCCTCCAGATATCATTCATTGCAGTGGCTGGATGACGGGACTGATCCCTGTGTATCTCAAAACAGTTTATAAAAAAGAACCTGTTTTTGCCCATAGCAAGATCGTTTATACCATTGGCCAGAATACATTCAAAGAAAAACTTGGCAGCGATTTTATTTCCAAGGCCGTGATCCATCCTTCCATCAAGGAAAAAGACCTGGAACCTTACAAGGAATCAAACAACCTGGCCATGTTCCGTGGTGGCGCTACTTATGCAGATGCCATCACTTTCGGCGCTGAAAAGATTGACAAGAAACTGGTTGATGAGTTTTCCAAAGTGCGTGGTAAAAAGACCTTGCCCTATAATGCGGAATCTGATTTAACAGACTATTTACAATTGTATGGTGATCTTGCAAATAAGTAATTCTCAAACTGCTACAATTGACATTAGTGAAAAAGTATAGCCTGGCTTCTTTGGTTTGTTCTCTCGCTTTTTTAAGTTTTTTTTCCTGCACCAAGATCAATGAGGCTACGGAAATCGGTGACGGACTGATACCACCGGTTGATAATGTCAATACATTTGAAGTAGAACTTGCAGCAAATACACTTAACGAGGTTTACAATGATTCTTCAAGGGTAGGCCTGTTCGATCCGGTTGCAATTGGAGATATCAACGATCCCCGGTTTGGCAATATGCATGCGAATTTCGCATTCAGCATGAGCCTTGCTTCCACCTATGGAGTTTGGCCCTTCAAATACAAAAAGGATTCCATTCATACGATTGATTCAGTGGTTCTTTCATTGGCCTACGCAGGCGCTTATGGCGATACGCTGGGCAATGGCATCCAGACCATTTCGGTTTACGAGATCGGCCAGAGTGAAGGATTCAGAAGTGATACTTCTTACCGTTATACCGATCCTGCTTCCGATTTCAACGGATCACTATTGGGGACGCGTACCTATTCCATCAAAGATGATACGGATTCTGCCCTCGTTCAGGAGCCGGGAGATACGGCTGCTTCCTGGGTAAAGAATGTGCTGAGGATCAAACTGAATAATTCACTCGGGCTCAAATTCACGGGTTTTGATACCTCTGTTAACGGACCAATCAATGGATTCCGGAATGATTCCCTGTTCAAAGTTTACTTCCCTGGATTATCGGTAAAAGCTTCCAATTCAGGAAATGCTTTTGCCTATTATAATCTTGCGGATGCTTCAGGTACCAGGCTCACAGTTTATTATAAGTATAAGCACAATGGTACCGATACGGTAGGTTCCGTATCTTTTATACATTCCTCTTTTGGCCAGGCCAATTATGTAAATGTGCAGCAGGGCGGACTCTGGGCGGCAGCGATCAACAATCCCGCGGCAGACCAGATGTATATCAACGGTTCTCCTTCAGGCGCCAATGGAAAAATTTTCTTTCCCGGCCTGAGCACTTTTGGCAACAAAGTGATCCACCGCGCAGAGCTGATCTCTCCAGTAGTTGACGCTGGCCCCATTTTCACCGCTCCTCAAAGGCTGTTCCTTGACCGCTTCCGCGATAATAAGGCGCTGAATTTTGACAATGACCTGAACATTTCCTTTACAGGCAATAACTGGGTAGCCAACTATGATATTTTTGGAGGCAACCTTAAATCCGGTGCCTATAAATTCAATATCACCAGGTATGTACAGGGTATAGTTACCCGTAATGAGCCCAATGACACGCTCAGGGTGCATGCTCCTTTACGCACGCTGATTTATGTAGGACCTTATAATACAGATGTACCATTGAATGTGCTACCCCGCATTGGTGAAGGCAGGGTAGTGCTGGGAGGCGGTAGTTATCCTGATCCGGCCAGGCGTACACGCCTGAGAATAATATATTCCAACCTCTGATTTCCGGTGATTATATTTGCACGCAAATTATTTTAATACAACTGCTTAATTTTTCGCATTATGCCCTATTTATTTACATCTGAAAGTGTAT
>CAYWSQ010000244.1:0-5531 GCA_964460925.1 uncultured Flavisolibacter sp.
CTGCTTATTGGCCCATCCTGCATTAAAACCAAGACTGAGCAGGCTCGAAAATCCCAGCATCTGGTGGTAAGCCACCGACCCGTAGATCTTGGTGGAGGTAAGGTTTCCGCTGCCGGCAACATCCCGCAGGATCACACCACCCACACCCATCCAGCCATTCTCAAAACGGTCGCGCAGGATCTGCGCATCAGCGAAGGCGCTCATGGTCTTATACGGAACGGTCATAATGGAAGACCACTGGTTCCGGTAATTGATGCCCAGCCGGTAATCACCGTCAGGAATAAATCCAGTGTTGGCAGGATTGGTGGTCAACGGGGAATTGAAGAACTGGGAAAAATGAAGATCCTGTGCCCGGCTGCTAAGGCCAAACATGAAACACGCTGCCACGAGGAGCGATTTCAGACCATATGAGGTGAATGTTTTTACCACAACTATCTTATTAACGTTATATCGCCAGTTTTAGTTGTTTTGGTTCCATCCGAAAATTCCACACTCAGTGTATAAGCATACACATCCATTGGAAGCAGTTTGCCTTTATAATATCCATCCCAGCCAATATGCTTGCTATTGGTCTCAAAGACTTTTTCACCCCACCTGGCATAGATGGTAAAATGCATTTTTGCAATTCCGAAGCCACGCACATAAACCTGGCTGTTGACACCACCCTTGCCTGGTGTAAAGGCATTTGGCACATCAACGGCCGCTTCAATCAGCATCCTCACATCCTTGCATACGGTATCCGGGCAGCCGGCCTGGTTATAGGCGATCAGGCAGGCATTATAGGTTTGAGAAGAAATATACTCATGTTGCACCACCTGCCTTGAGGTCGTCTCCAATGAATCACCATCACCAAAAAGCCATTTGAACCTTACTGCGTCTGGCGATGAATTATTGGTGAATGAAATAGGCGTATTCACAACCGGAGGCTGGGGCGAAGCTGTAAAATCAGCAGTCGGTTTACCCTGCACATTGATGGTGAATGAAGTGGTATCTGAAATATTACAGGTTGCCGAATCGATTGCAATGAGGGTAACGGTATAGGTTCCGGGCTGCGAGTAGAGGTGCGTCGGATTCACCAGGTTGGAAGGCGTTGGATCATTTGGATCACCAAAGTTCCAGATAAACGTAGAACCTGCCTGTGACTCATTGGTGAACTGGGCGGTATAAGGAGCGCATCCCAATGGAGGTGTATCAAAATCAGCTTCCACGAGCGCGGCCACCCTGATCTGTTTCACAACTGTATCCGGGAAATTACAATACACGGAATCGTTCAGGAAAAGCCTGACGGTATAGGTTCCGGGGCTTGCATAATTATGGAAAACAGGACCTGCGCCGGTTGTAACCCTTGGAGAATTATCTCCAAAATCCCAGATAAAGGAGGTAGGGCCAAAAGGCCTTGCAGGCGGAGCAATGGAAATATTATCAAACCTGTATTTAAATGAATCACAGGGATTCAGCTTAACTGCATTATAATCCAGTAAGGCCCTCAGATTACTTACTGTGATAGTAGTATAAGATGTATCCCTGATATTACAACTGTTGGAATCAATTGCTACGAGCATCACCTGGTACACACCCACAGATGTATAAGTATGAGTTGCATTGGGAACATCGGTGATCAATGGCGGCGCAGTGGGATCATCGCCGAAATACCACTCATAGCTTTGAGCTGACAATACCGTATCAACAAAATCTATGGTAAGCGGAACACAACCGCTGTTACCTCTTGTAGTAGCATCGATATAGGACTGCACACCGCTGCCAACACCTGCCAGGTTGAAAGCAATTTTCACCATGGCCATATTACAGAATGCGGAAGCAGGTTTCTGAGGCGCGAATACACCAGGTGTGGTTGGGAAGGCAGCATTGTTGCCACAGCTTGCACACATAGCCTGGTAGATAACCCCATTCTCATCGAAGCGACTGGTACCTCCATCCACGTGATCATGATAGGTGGAAGTATTATTCTGCCCGAAGAAGCTTCCATACAACTGTGAAGCCGCATCTTTTTTCAAAACAAAAAAGTAGAAATCACCTCCAAGGCCATTGGGAAAAATATCTGGCGTTGTTTTGATGGCATCGGGGGTTACTGTCAATCCCTGAACACCGGCGTTAGGGAAATTGGAGTCACCGCCCCATCCTGACACATACACATTCTCGCAACGGTCGACCAGGAAAGCCACAGGGGATATATCAGGATCCGCCTCTCCCTTACCAAAAGTGGTGGAATAGATAAATGCCGAAAGATCGGGCTGAAGTTTGGATATGAACTGTTTCCCGTTGGGCTGACTCCAGGGCGCATTAAAAACCTGGTATGTACCGCGTGTGGTTCCTACCACGTAAGGAAATCCTTTGTTATCGAATTTGATCCCATAGATCTGGTCAATGGCTGCTGTTCCAATATGTGCCAAACGGGTCAGACTGGAACCGTCATTACTGATAATGGCTACAAAACCATCAATACTGCCCCTGCTGGTGGGTCCAACGGTGCCTGCGGTATTGAATTTAGTCTGAAGGTCAGTACTCATGGTACCTCCTGCTACATAAATGCTATTATCGGGAGCTATGGATAGAACGTATGCTGCATCTGCACCATTGCCACCCAGGTATGAACTGAATAAAAGGTTCACCGAAGGATTGAACTTCAGTACCACCCCATCCTGGTCACCACCGCTTACAGATTGAAATCCGCCTACGATAGGAAAATTATTGGACCTGGTACAGGAGGCCACGTAAATATTTCCTGCTGCGTCGATATTCACTTCACTTCTTCCGTCATCACCATAGTTCTGTATCAACCTGTCGTCACCGCCTTCATGCGCATCACGGATGTTGACACCATCAAAGCCTGAACCACCGATGGTTTTAGAACCAATAAGCGCAGTGCCTGCAGCATTGAATTTTGTAACAACAATTTCATAACCTGTGGGTGTACCTATGGCACCGCCAATCACAGGATAATTATTGGCAGGGGTGGCACCAACAGAATTGGACCTGCCTGCCAGGATCAGGTTGCCCTGCTGATCTGTAATCAGACTGTGTGGCTGTTCGATATTGGAGCCGCCGATATAAGTACTGTAAAGCAATGTGCTTCCATCAGGACTTAATTTCATGATGCCAATATCCCATTCGCCGCCATTATGAGTAATATCAAAAGCGCCTGTTGAAGTAGGAAAGCCCTGGCCCCTGACGATACCACCACCAAACATGGAACCATCAGGACCATAAGTAGCAGTGTATCCCCAGTTCTCCGACTGGCTTCCGGAAAAAGAGCAAAATTCCAAAGTAGGGTCTATGATCAGTGGAATTTTGTTATTGAAAGCCTTGATATCAAACTGCAGGGTATTATTCTTACCAACTACATATTTGGCAGCGATCTCATTTTTACCTTTTTCATTGTACTGGTAAGTAAAAGGCGCCGATTCCTGCAGATCACCAAGAGAAGTGGCGATCAGCAATTCTTTCCCCTTGGTGCGAAGTCCGTCAACACCGGTATATTTTAATTGTATATCAGAAACATCACCACCAGGGTTTACGATGATATCATATTTAAGAGTACCCCCATCAGAATAATACCGCAGGTCAATGTTGGGATAGATGTTCTTAATAGTTATGCCCATATAAATGCGGCAACCCGTGGCCCATTTAGAGGGATCATTACCGAGGTAATAATTATTGTAATGCACCTGGGCCTTATCAGCAACGATCCGGGCCTGGGGACTTGCATTCACAAAACTTACATTGAAGGCATGTGAACGAAGTCTCTGGTCGGTAGGTGTGCGCCGGTGGGCATCTTCCGTGATCTTTTTCAGGTCACCATCATGGTGTTTGATTACCGTGTATCCATCCTCGTGAATAAAGAAAGCACCATTGTAGATCATGCCCATAAAACGGACACGTTCATCCCACTGGCCTTTGTTTTCAACGAATTCAATGTTCTGTGCACTCACACTGATTCCAAGAAGGCAGGATAAGAAGAAAAGTATGGAAAACTTGTAGCTCAATCTTTTGTCAAATTAAACTAAATATGGCTAAAATTGTTGTGCAATGAATGTTAAGATATCCGGCTCCACGGAGTTTTACCATGTAATGACCGGAGATAATTTTTCAGTTGCAAATTTTCGGCCGTTTCCAGTTCCGGGTCTTTTTCAATAATTTCTTCCGCGAGATCCCTGGCGGCATCGAGTATCAGCTTATCCTGTACAATATCGGCAAGCCTGAAGTTCAATGCCCCGCTCTGCCGGGTACCTTCTATTTCACCCGGACCTCTTAGCTCGAGGTCTTTTTCAGCGATCTCAAAACCATTTACGGTAGAAGTCATGATCTGGATGCGCTTCCGGGCTTCGGCACCGATCTGGTTGGAGGTCATCAGGATACAATAACTTTTTTCCGAGCCCCTTCCTACCCTTCCTCTTAGCTGGTGTAATTGGGACAAACCGAATTTCTCAGCGCTTTCAATCACCATCACCGTGGCATTGGGCACATTTACTCCCACTTCAATCACCGTGGTGCTCACCATGATCTGGGTATCTCCTTTCACGAAGCGCTGCATATTGGTTTCCTTCTGATCGGCAGGCTGGCGGCCATGCACCATGCTGATCCAGTATTTGGGCTCGGGGAAAAATGCCTTCACATTTTCATACCCTCCCATGAGATGCTCATAATCCAGTTTGGCACTTTCCTCAATTAAAGGAAAAATGATATAAACCTGCCGCCCGGCGTCAATTTCGTTGCGGATGAAATCCATCACCTGCGATCTCCTGTCGTCATAACGGTGCACTGTGGTAATGGGTTGCCTTCCGGGAGGTAGTTCATCCATAATACTGTAATCCAGGTCACCAAAAGCAGTCATGGCCAATGTACGGGGAATAGGTGTAGCGGTCATCACCAGGATGTGAGGCGGAATGGCTCCTTTTTTCCAAAGCCTTGCCCTTTGCGCTACGCCAAAACGGTGCTGTTCGTCTATTACGGCTAATCCCAGGTTGCGGAATTTTACCACCTCTTCAATCAGGGCATGCGTGCCGATTACTATATGTGCGGTACCTTCTTCCAGTTCTTTCAAGATCGCTTTCCGGTTTTTGGCAGGAGTGGATCCCGTAAGCAAGTGCATGGTTACAGGCAAGTTAGCCAGCATGGAAGAAAGCGTGGCAAAATGCTGCTGGCTAAGGATCTCCGTTGGCGCCATGAGGCAGCACTGGTAACCATTATCGAGCGCCAGCAACATCGCAAGCAGGGCTACCATGGTTTTACCGCTCCCCACATCTCCTTGTAAAAGGCGGTTCATCTGGTGACCACTGCCCGTATCGAGCCTGATTTCCCGGATCACCCTTTTCTGGGCACCGGTCAGTTCAAATGGCAGGTAATCCGCATAAAAACGGTTAAAGAGATCACCTACTTTTCCGAATACCACACCTTTCGACTTACGGTGCCGTTCAGACCTGACCATGGCAAGTCGCAACTGGGTTATGAACAATTCCTCAAATTTCAGGCGGCGCAAAGCCTGGTCGTAATGATTGGGAGATGAAGGAAAA
>CAYWSQ010000245.1:0-5530 GCA_964460925.1 uncultured Flavisolibacter sp.
TGCCATAAATAAATGTAAGCGTATCATCATTTTGCAGTTCACCATATACCAGCCATTCATTTGTATTGCGGCTGTATTCAAAAACTGCTGAACCATTGGATGACTGAATATCCAACAGTTTATTACTGGTAAGCGAACTTTGTTCAATGGCCTGCGGTACTGTTAACCATAAAAGGTCGATGAAGTTTCCTCCACTGTTTCCCGGGAGATTTTTCAGGAATTGGGTATGGTTTTCCAGCGAAGAAGAAATTGTAAAGAGTGGCTTGTAGGCGCTGCCGGGCAGTGCAGCCCCGTAAGACTGGAAACCATCACTGAAAACCATCACCGCATCATGATCCTTGCCGGCAAGGTTCAACTGGTCCATCCTGGTCACACCATCATATTGAAGCTGGTTGATAAAGTCCATCCAGTTCCTGCTGTTGCGGGGATAAAAAATCCTGGGTTCTGAGGTAGTTTCGCCAAACGTAACCAGGGTAAGAATCTCTGTATTGTTACGTTTCATGTATTGTTTCAGGAAACTGGTTTCACGGGCAAGGTTTCTTTTCAAACCTGATCCTGATACATCCCAATACACCAGTAATTTTCGAGGTGATAATGGTAAAGTTTCCGGCACCTGCTGTGAAATTCTTGCCGCGAAAAAAGTTTTGCCATCCTTTTGCTGGGTACAATACAAATTTGATCCTGTCTCCAATGAAAAAGCAATGGGCTGGTCAAGGGATTGCTTCCCGGCCTTCCACTCCAGCAACCCGCCATCCTGTTCAACCGTGAATGTTTGATTACGGATCATTCCATTTTCCGGGCGGGGAATACTGCAGCCTGATTTTATAGTCAGGTCAAACTGCCGGGCTGTATCTTTTTTATTGAAGGAGAAACGGTATAAAAGCCTGCCATTTTCTTTCACCAGCTTTTCATGAATGGTCATGGTGATCCGGCGGCTGCTGCGGGCAGGCACCGGGTAAATGTTCAGCCGGTAGTGATCTTTTGATTCCTGAGTGATAAGAGCCGGGTCAATGCGTTTTCCAACAATAGTATTATAGGCATTGGTGGCTTTCCATTTTTCTTCGATGCTGCCATCACGGAATTTCCCGTTGAGGTCGAGCTGGAATGCTGTAATTACCTGCCCGGGTTGTAAGGAAAAACGGAAAAGACCTTCTATTTCCTGTGCCCGGTGGTTGTAAAATTCCATCTCTATAAAACTGACCGCGGTAAAACAATCTGCTTTCACCGACATGGAAATTTTTTTGATCTTCATGGGCTGGTCGAGCAACCGGCCCTGGGCGTTCGCAAGCAGGCATACGAATAGCGTATGCAACAGCAGTAGCATCTTCCTCATACGTTTGGTTTTAATGAGGATGCCGCACGTAACGTTATTACATAATCGTTAAATAAATATTGCAACCAGTCCCGGCAATAAAATCACTTCCGCCCGTATTATGAAAATCCTTACATTCATTCATTACACCAATCAAACACTTTGGAAATAGTTTTGGAAAAAGAACGCCTGTACTTCCTGGAAGAAGGTGGTGAACTGGGAGAAATCATCAGGAATTATAACTGGAAGTCCAGCAAACTTGGTACACCTGAAAGCTGGCCCTCAAGCCTGAAAACAACGCTGGGCATCATGCTGCATTCGGCCTTTCCCATGTTCCTGTTCTGGGGAAAAGACCTTACCTGCTTTTACAATGATGCTTTCCGCCCGAGCCTGGGTGCAGAAGGTAAACATCCTGCTGTGGGCAAATCCGCCAGTGAAGTGTGGCCCGAGATTTGGGAGTTTATCGGCCCACTGATTGACCAGGTGTTGCAAAGTGGCAAACCGGTTTATTTTGAAGACCAGCTTGTTCCTTTTTACAGGAACAATAAGCTGGAAGAGATCTACTGGACCTTCAGCTATAGTCCTCTTTATGATGATGACGGAAAGATCAATGGCGTGTTTGTTACCTGCTTTGAAACCACCCGTAACGTTAGCACGGCAAAGAAGCTGGAAAAGAGCGCAAGTAATCTTAAAAATATTATTCTGAAAGCACCTGTGGCCATGTGCATTTTAAGAGGCCGGGATTATACTGTTGAAAATGCCAACGAAAGAATGCTGGCCATCTGGGGTAAGCCTGCAGATGAAATATTGAACAAACCACTTTTCGAAGGTCTTCCGGAAGCCAGGCAACAGGGATTTGAAGAGTTGCTGGACAAAGTATATACAACTGGTGAAACGCATACAGCCTATGGTGTCCCCATTTTGCTGCTCAGGAATGGGGTCATGGAAACTGTCTATGTGAATTTTGTATATGAACCCTTTCGTGAGGAAGATGATTCGATCACAGGCATCATGGCTGTGGCCACGGACGTAACTGCCCAGGTGGGAGCAGGAAAAAAGATCCAGGAAAATGAACAGCGGGTAAGAGCTATCATTGAAAATGCTCCTTTCCCGATTGGTGTTTACATAGGCCGCGAGATGCGCATTGAATTTGTGAACCAGTCCATCTTGGATGTTTGGGGCAAAGGCAATGATGTAGTTGGTAAAACATATTTTGAAGTGTTGCCCGAACTGAAAGATCAGAAAGTGTACGGGCAACTCGACGAAGTGTTCACAACAGGAGTGCCCTACCAGGCCAAGAACCGCAGGATAGACCTGGTGGTAAATGGTAAAAAGCAGGTCTTTTATTTCAACTACATTTTCACGCCATTGTTTGACGCTGAAGGAAAAGTTTATGGTGTGATGAACACTGCCGCGGATGTTACGGACCTCAACGTAGCCAAGCAACAGGTGGAAGAAAGTGAATGGAGGTTCCGGCTGCTGGCCGATTCCATGCCCCAGCTTGTATGGGCTTCCAATAACGATGGTGTGTTTACCTATTACAACAAGGCCGTGGTGGAATATACCGGCATTGATCAGGACGATTGGAAGGAAAAAGGATGGATGCAGATCGTACACCCTGATGAACAACAAGAGAACCTTACAAAATGGAAAGAGGCCTTGCTGAGCGGAAAAGAATTCAAACTGCTCCACAGGCTGCGCAACCGCAATAATGAATACCGCTGGCATCTTACCCGTACTATTCCCCAGCGTGATAAGGACGATGCACTGCTGATGTGGATCGGCACCAGCGCTGATATTCATGAACACAAAATGTTCGAGGAAGAACTGACCAACAAGGTGAAGCTTACCACGCTGGAACTGGAAAGTTCTCAGTCCAAGGTGCTGGAATCTTCGGAGCGCCTGCGTGCCGTATTCAATTACTCACAATCGGGCATGTTCATCTTCAGTCCCATCCAAAATGAAAAGGGTGAAGTAGTTGATTTCCGTTTTGTCATTACCAATCCTATGTTTGCTTCCTACGTGGGTCAGACACCGGAGAAGCTGAACGGGGACCTGGGCAGCAAATGGTTTCCCGGTTATATGAATAACGGGGTGTTTGATATGTATAAGAAGACCTACGTAACCGGCGAAAGCCAGCGTATGGACCTTCATTATAATGTTGACGGGCTGGATGTATTTCTTGACCTCCAGAGTGTAAGGATGGGTGAAGAAGTGCTGGTTACATTTACTGATTACACCCAGTTGAAAAAAGCACAGTTCCAGTTAGAGAAATATGTAGATGACCTCAAACGCAGCAATGCCAACCTGGAAGATTTTGCCTATGCGGCCTCCCATGATATGAAAGAGCCCATCAGGAAGATCCATTATTTCTCCGATAAGATCAGGAATAGCCTGGGCGACCGTTTCGAGGCTGATGAACTGAGGTATTTTGAAAGAATGGAAGCAGCCGCGAAGCGTATGGGTGACCTGATAGATGATCTGCTTTCCTATTCACAGGTGAGCGTGAAACCCAGGATGCTCGACGAGGTGGATCTTAACGATATTGCCCGGCAGGTGTTGGGCGATCTCGAAATAGAGATCGAGGAAAAAAAGGCAAAAATTGTTGTGAATGATCTGCCCGTTATCGTTGCCAACAAAAGGCAGGTGCAGCAGGCTTTCCAGAACCTGGTGAGCAATGCCATCAAATTTCAAAAACAGGATAGCGATCCGCTCATCACCATCAGCAGTTCCCTGGTAAAGGGCACCGATCTGCCATTGAACCTTACCATGGATGACCAGCAGCGGATTTTTCACCTGGTTTCATTTGCCGATAACGGGATAGGGTTTGACCAGGAAAACGCGGAAAGGATCTTCAATGTATTTACAAGGCTTCACGGCAACGTGGAATACAAGGGAACGGGTATTGGTTTGTCTATTGTAAGAAAAGTGGCGGAGAACCATGGCGGTTATGTGTTTGCACGCAGCAAAGCTGGTGAAGGGGCGGAATTCAGCCTGGTATTGCCAAAAGAACAATAGAAGAGACCTATAGTGTTTAATGCGATGGTATAATTTTTCGTGCACTTAACTTTACATCATACTTTCAAAACCATACATCCATGTTCAGTAAATTATTTCTACCCGCAGCGGCCGCCTGCCTGCTGGCATCCTGCGGTACGCACTCAAACAATACCCCTCCCGGCAACACTTCGGGTGATACTGTAAATCTACCCCCGGTGGAAACAAGGGCACCCAATACAGCATACCAGCCAGCCTTCGCCGGCCAGACGAGGGTAAAAGGTGTGAGTACAAAATCAGATTATTCAACACGTGCGCTAACCGATCAATTGAAGAACCCCTGGGGCATTGCTGTTTTGCCTGATGGCAGGCTGCTCATCACCGAGAAAGCAGGCACCATGCGGATCGCTACCACCACTGGTCAATTGAGCGCTGCCATCACCGGCATACCGGCTGTGAATCCTGCCGGACAGGGTGGCTTGCTGGGCATCACGCTTGACCCTCAGTTTGCAACCAGCCGTATGGTATACTGGGTGGTTTCTGAAAATACTTCCGAAGGCAACCTAACGGCAGTGGCTAAGGGAAAATTATCTGCTGATGACAGCCGCATGGAAAATGTTACGGTTATTTACCGCGCTACCCCGGCTTACAAGGGTAATCTTCATTATGGTGGCCGCATTTTATTTGATAAATCAGGTAATCTTTTTGTGAGCACAGGTGAACGTTCCGACCTGGTAACCCGTCCGCAGGCACAGGATCTGAATTCAGCACTGGGTAAGATCGTACGCATTACCACTGATGGCCAGCCTGCCCAGGGTAATCCTTTCGCGGGCCGTGCAGGTGCGAGGCCAGAGTTATACAGTTATGGTCACAGGAATGTACAGGGACTCGCTTTTCACCCGGTAACCGGAGATCTCTGGGAAAATGAATTTGGTCCGAAAGGCGGTGATGAACTGAACCTGGTGCAGCCTGGTAAAAATTATGGCTGGCCCGTGATCACTTATGGAGTGGAATATTCAGGACCAAAGATCGGTGAAGGCATTACGCAGAAAGAAGGCATGGAGCAGCCGGTGTATTACTGGGATCCCGTGCTTTCACCCAGTGGCATGACCTTCTACACCGGTAATGAAATTCCAGAATGGAAAAATAACCTGTTCATCGCGGGGCTTAACAGCAATCACATTGCCCGCCTGGTGATCGAGAATAATAAAGTAACCGGTG
>CAYWSQ010000246.1:0-5505 GCA_964460925.1 uncultured Flavisolibacter sp.
CTCTGGCTTTACAAGGAGCTGAATGATTCGGTGCTGAACCTGGCCTCTAAAAAAAACGCGACAGAGCTGGAGAAAAAATATGAATCAGAAAAAAAGGATAAGCAGATCAAACTGCAACAGGCGCAGCTTTTGAGAAGGAAGACGCTGATCTATGTAGCCGTGGGGGCTGCCGTGGCCCTTTTGATTGTTTCCCTGCTCACCTACCGCAACTACCGGCAGCGCCAGAAAATCCAGCAGCAAAAAATCAGCGAGCTGGAAAAAACAAGACAACTTACGGCCACTGAAGCTATTCTCAAAGGAGAAGAACAGGAACGTTCACGTTTGGCAAAAGACCTTCACGACGGACTGGGAGGAATGATGTCGGGCATTAAATACTCTTTATTGACTATGAAAAAGAATCAGATCATGACCCCCGAGAACCAGCAGGCATTTGAAAGAAGCATTGACCTGCTTGACAGTTCCATTAATGAATTACGCAGGGTGGCACATAATATGATGCCCGAGGCACTGGTGAAATTCGGCCTGGATACAGCGCTCAGTGATTTTTGCGATGATGTGAACCAGACAGGTGCACTACAGGTAAATTATCAATCCATTGGAATTAAGGACCTGCACCTTGACCAGACCACTTCCATCACCATTTACCGCATCGTGCAGGAGTTGATCAATAATACCATGAAACATGCTTCTGCCAGGACAGCCATCGTGCAGGTGAGCAAGACCGGTCCTGCCATCACCATTACTGTTGAAGACGATGGCAGGGGTTTCAATACCGCTATGCTTGAAGGAGGAAGGGGAATGGGCTGGAATAATATCCAGAGCAGGGTTGGCTACCTGAACGGGAAACTGGATGTACAGTCAGAAGCCGGGAAAGGAACTTCAGTACATATTGAATTGAATGTATGATGGCGATCAGTGTATTTATAGTGGATGACCATTACATGGTAATCGAAGGGATCCGCTCCCTGCTGCAGGATGAGAAATCCATAGAATGGAAGGGACATGCCATGAGTGCTTCTTCCTGCATGAGTTTTTTGCAGCATGACCGGCCGGATGTGATCCTGATGGATATCAACCTCCCGGATAAAAACGGGATAGATCTGTGCCGGGAAGTAAAAGAAAAACATCCATCTGTATTTATCATCGGTCTGAGTACTTTCAATCAAAAAAGTTTCATTCAAAAGATGATGGAGAATGGCGCTTCCGGTTATGTTTTAAAGAACGCCACCCAGGAAGAATTGATGGAAGCGATTACAACCGTGGTGTCAGGAAAAACATTTTTAAGTTTTGAAGCAGGACAAACACTCAAAAAAACAATAAATGATTCAGTGGTGCTTACCAGGAGAGAAACTGAAATTCTTGAACTGATCGCCCAGGGAATGACCAATAATGAAATTGCGGCAAAACTTTTTGTCAGCAGTACCACCGTAGATACTCACAGGAAAAACCTGCTTTCCAAATTTAGTGTCAAGAACACGGCATCCCTCATCAGGGCTGCGGTACAGATGCAGTTCATTGATTGAAGAAAAGGCATTTCAGCGCCAGGGAAGAGGAAGCAGTGAAGAGTCTAATGGCTATTGACCTTTGGCCTATTTCACGCAAAGCCGCTAAGAAAAGAAGACGCAAAATAAGTTTACATAAACTCCATAAAGCTTATCTACTTTGGATGTCAAAACAGCTATAAAAAATTAGAGGCTACTTACCGTCCTTGGTAGCCGAAGCTTTAGCGAAGGTTACCTTCCCGCCTTTCCGGCTATTTGCTATTTACTTCCAAATCCTTCCCGGCTATTCCTATGAATTAAAATCACGGTTCAGACTTCAGAATTCCAATCAACCACAACCTTAATCTCATCTGCATCATGTTGATGTAGGGCTGTAGCAAAATCAGTATAAGGAATTTTTTCAGTGATTATCTGCCCTAAAGCATCCGGCCATCTCAATTTACAGGCCTCCAGGTTGGTCACTGCCATAATATAATGTTCCAGGCTTGCATTTACAGAACCAAGGACAATCTGGTTTTTAAGTACGAGTTGTTGCATGATATCGCCCGCCATAATAGTCATGGGTCTGTGTGCATGAGGTATTCCGGTTGCCACATAGATACCATTTACCGCCAGCGCATCAATCAACTGGATTTGCAATTTGGCGATGCCCGTCGCTTCAAAAATAAAATCAGCCTCACCGCAAACCTCATCAAGGTTCTTTGTTTCAACCACTCTCCCATCCACATAAGTTCCCCCGATCTCTTTCAGAATACGGGCCCGAAGAGCATCTTCGTCCACAATGTCTAATCCAATTACATCAGCACCTTTTAACCTTAATGCAAAAGCAGCCATCAGGCCAATGGGGCCAATTCCTGCGATGATCGCTTTTTTACCTTCCAGCCAGTTCTCAGAAGGAGTGATATGTTTTAGCCGGGCACCCTGAATGGTCAATGCCTCATCGATGGCTTTAGCAGCTACTGACATAGGCTCTGTTAACACACCAATATCTCTCAAAGTATCAGGCACCGGAACAAAAAAAGCTTCTTTATCTACCACATACTCTGCCTGGAATCCATCAGCACCTTTAATGCCTCTTTCTGTATACCGGCCTGTATAACAAAGGTCATTTCGAAAATTCATGCAGGCAAGACAATTACCACAACCACGACGTACCGTAAACACTCCAAAATCACCTGCAACTGCTGAAGTAACTTCCGCACCCACTTCCGTTACCTGTCCAAACATTTCGTGGCCAATTACCAGGGTTTCTTTTCCTTCAGGTGCATCAGACCTTCCCCCTGCTACCTGCTCCCTGTCAGTACCGCAAATACCTACCTGCCACACTTTGATCTTGATTTCATCAGATGCTGTAATCACGGGTTCTTCCACATCAATTAATGAAACATTGGTAGTCCCGGGAATCAGTGATATTACCTTCATATATTAGAGTTTATATTTTTATTCCTGCTGTCATTCAATTGCTGGTCGAGGTTATAGGCCGCGCTGATCAAACCAAGATGTGTAAATGCCTGGGGGAAATTACCCAGGTGCTCACCCTGGAATCCCAGTTGTTCGGCATAGAGTCCCAGGTGGTTGGCATAACCCAGCATTTTTTCAAAATAAAATCTTGCTTTCTCCAGTTGTCCCGATCTTGATAAACATTCTACATACCAGAAAGTGCACATGGAAAAAGTACCTTCATGACTTACAAAACCATCAGGAGCTGCCACATCAGGCTTGTACCTGTAGACCAATGAATCTGATACTAATTCTTTTTCAATCCTCTTTAATGTTGATAACCAGCGTGGATCTTTTGGACTGATAAAACGAAGTATCGGCATCAACAGTGAAGAAGCGTCAACCGTGGATGCACCGGGATATTGCATGAATGCCTGGTGCTCGTCGCTCCAGAATTCTGAATAAATGCTGTCATAAATAATGTCACGCTCTTTTCTCCAGTTCTCATTCAAAGGAAATGAACGTGTTTCAGCGATTTTAATAGCACGATCAAATGCTACCCAGCATAGCAAACGTGAATACAGAAAGGTTTGTTTGCCACCCCTTACTTCCCAGATCCCCTCGTCGGGCTGGTTCCAGTTCATGCTTAACCAATCCATCTGTTTTTCAAGGTCCTTCCAGAAATCATGCGATATATGTCCGCCATACTTATTATGGAGGTAAACAGCGTCCATAAGTTCACCATAGATATCAAGCTGAAGTTGATTATAGGCATTGTTTCCGATTCGAACCGGTGCAGATCCTTTATACCCTTCAAAATGATCGAGAATTTTTTCCTCCAGTTGGCGGTCACCATCTATACTGTACATGATACCCAGTTGCTGGTGGTCTTTGATATCACGGCAAAGTTTTTCCACCCAGTTCATAAAAGCTTCAGCCTCCTTGCTATATCCCATACGCAGCAGGGAATAAACAGTAAAAGACGCATCCCTGATCCAGGTGTACCGGTAGTCAAAATTTCTTTTGAACCCAATACTTTCCGGGAGGCTGAATGTGGGGGCAGCTATGATGGAACCATACTTATGAGAGGTAAGTAGCTTCAAAACCAGGGCCGACCTGTTTACAATTTCCATCCACCGGCCTTTGTAATTACTTTGGGCAATCCATTCTTTCCAGTAGTTTACTGTCTGAAACAGGCTGTCAGTGATAAAAGCTTCAAAATCTCTTTCATCAGAATGACCTTTTAAGATATGCTCCAGCAGAAAGTCCGCTGTTTGATTAGCAGATAAAGTGAATTCAGCAACCACGTCACCATCTTCAATGGTCAAAGGAACGGAGCTGATCAGCCGTAAAATTGTTTTGTCCTCTCCTTCGCTGATAAAAAGAATTTCATTGTCCTTTTTCCTTTCGATACTATGTTTACTTTTTCCATAATTGAAACGGGGCTGGCAAACAACCCTGAACTTTACTTGTCCCCGGATTGTGGTGATTCGCCTGATCAGTTCCTTTCCATTGAACAATGCTTCTACGGGCATAAAATCTGTGATCTCACCCACTCCTTCTTCAGAAAGAAAGCGGGTCAGCAAAACATTCGTATCGGGCAGATACAACTGTTTTGTTTTCATTTCCCTGAAGGCGGGAATGACCTGAAAGCGGCCGCCTTTTTCGGCATCAAGCAAAGCTGCAAATATGCTGGGTGAATCAAAATCAGGGAAACACAAAAAATCAATGGAACCGTTAAGACCTACCAATGCCACAGTGTTCAGGTCGCCTATAATCCCGTAATTTTCTATAGGTTGATACTGCATAGCGGAGTTATACAATAGTCATTCCAGTGTAGGCATTGAGAAGGCAATGCTAATGCCTAATGGCCGTTGGCTGAACAACACCCTTAAGGGGAGACGTGAATAAAGCAGAGACCGAAAGTATGAAAAGGAATTGACAGGCGCACGTTAGGTAATATCAGAAGTTTAAAATTGACTTGATATTCATACATCATAAAAATGAATGATTTAAGAAGATTTATCCCTATTTCCTGTAAACCAAAAATGGATAATAAAAAACATAGCAATCGATCCTATTCAGTTAAAAATAAGAATGAAGTGACAAGAGGGATGGCCTACATGTTTTCTAAAGCTTGGCCCCCCTATTTCGATATTCTAAGAATCAATAAAGAAGGAGTGAATTTTCCTAAATGAAAAGGCAATTTCCTTACCATTACCAGGTGCTTATCTTTTTCATAAGAGTTTGTTGAATTGACTAATCTCATATCAAGAGGTGAGTTTTATCAGCACTTTTAGCAAACATTATAATCCACTTTTATATAAAGATATCTTTATGTATACTCTACATAAGCCTGCTTTTGACGCTCCCCTATATATAGCTTGGGAGACATCACTTTTATGCAATGCGTATTGTCTGCATTGCTATTCTTCATCGGGTCCAAGGGTGGATAGATCAGGCGAACTTACCACGGAAGAGGCGCTTCAAATGATTGATGACCTTGCGGATGCCGGTCTTCTATTATTTGGCTTTTCCGGAGGAGAGCCCTTGCTGCGAAAAG
>CAYWSQ010000247.1:0-5501 GCA_964460925.1 uncultured Flavisolibacter sp.
CGGTATCATGTACCAGGACGGGTCGATCCTCCTTATCATCAAAGTTGATTAGAAAATAGCTATTTATTAGAAAAACAAACATATAAGGCGGGAAGGCGGTAAGTAGTGGCTCAAATTTTTGAGCGAACTACAGATTCAAGCACTATTAGAATCTTTAGTACAAATAATTATCGCAACCTCTACTTACCGCCTTCCCGTTTTACCGGCTATTTAATTTGAATTATAATAACTCTTGCTGAGATCAATATTTTCGATCAACATCGCAAAGCGATCCCTCTTTTCTCTTTTCAGTTTTCCACCATCAACCAAGAATAAACTTCCTTCTTTCTCCGCGCAAAAAACAAAAAAACCGCTCCATTCCAGGAGCGGTCAGCTTCAAAGGGATTTATTTAGAAATTGAAACCCAGTCCCACCTTGAATGAGCGGTTATAGGCATTAAGATTTTTATTGGCATCTGCCCTTGACAAACCATGATCATAAGAAGCAGAGATGTTCACACCATTCTGAAACTGGTAGCCAACACCACCAGTGATGCCTGCATCCCAGCGGTTAAGTTGCTCTGTAGCATCAAAGGTTTTATTCAGAAGGTTAAATCCAAGTACACCAGCTGTTGTGCGCAGATCAGATTTAACGAGATATGAAACCTGGGGACCGGCAAAAACCTGGAACCCATCCATATTCACTTTCAGCAGAACCGGAACATCCACGTAATGGGAATTCAGTTGTGCTTTGGCATTGGCGCCAAGGAATTCCATCCCTTTGATGCTCAGCTCACCTCTCATTTCATAACCACGTTGCGTATATCCAATGCCGGGTTCCAGCGATACACTACCACCGAGGGGAAGATTGGCACTCACCCCGCCAAAAAATCCTGTCTTGTTATGAGTAGTGATATGTCCATTCGTATAATCAATCAACTGGTCCAGGCTGTTAGCAGCATCTCCCTTGATAGTGGAAGAACTTACACCGGCCTTTATCGTGAATGAAGGTTGGGTTTGCGCCATTGCAAAGGCACCGATCATTAAAGAGGAAAAGAGTAAAAATTGTTTTTTCATAAAGAATGGCGAACGTTGGTTTGATCGTTCCTGAATGAGAAAGCTTCAAACCATATTTAGATTAACGGGGCTTAGGTAAGTTTATGTTAAAGGACAATGGACTATGGACCATGGTCCATGGACTTCTCAAACGATTCTTAAAGCCTTTAACAATTTCCACGCGTCAGCATACATAATAACCGCTCATACCTCTGTCATATAATCCATCCATTTATACTAATTAAAAAGGAGCAGGTTGGAAATTGAAGAATTTTACGACAGATTTCGTAACCAACGACAACCAACGCTCATGAAACATTTGTTACTCTTCACCTGCTTATGCTTTTCAGCGCTTTTTGTTTTCGCGCAGCAGGCAGGTACTATCAGCGGCACTGTTAAGGATGATGCATCTAAAAAACCACTTCAATATGTAACCGTTGAACTTTCAAAGAACGGGCAGCCGGTAAAATCTGTTTATACAAACGACAAGGGCCAGTTTGCCATTGCTGGCATTGATACGGGCAGGTACCAGTTGCTGATCACCCATACAGGTTTTGCAGAACTGCTTCATGAGGTTGAAATGAATGGCCAGAAGAGCATGGTACTGGAAGAAATGACGATGAAACCAGCCGATGCCACCATGCAGGGCATCGTGGTAAGGGCCAGGAAACCGCTGATTGAACAACAGGACGATAAGATCGTTTTTAATGTGGAGAATGACCCGGCCACTAAAACCGAAACTGCTATTGATATTCTGCGCAAGACACCTTTTGTGAGCGTGGATGGGGAGGATAATATCTCAGTAAACGGACAAAGCAGTTTTCGTGTACTGTTGAATGGACGAGAAACTGCCATGTTCGCGCAGAACGTAAAGGAAGCGCTCAAAGGTTTTCCCGGCGCACTGATCACAAAGATTGAAGTGATCACTTCACCTTCCGCCAAATATGACGCTGAAGGTGTGGGCGGGGTTATCAATATCATTACCAAAAAGAAAGTGGTGGGTTATAATGGTTCGCTCAATACACATACCAGCACCATTGGCTGGACCAACCTCAATGCTAACTTCAGCGCGAAATTTGGCAAGATTGGCATTACAGCCAATTACGGTGTGAATGGTGCAAACGGGATCATGGGCCGCTCAAGGATGGAGACCCTTCCCCTGGTTCCTTCCTATTTCACTAAAAGATCTTTGCGTGGCAGCAGGGAAATGACCAATTTCTGGAATTTTGGAAATGCCGAGGTGAGTTGGGAACTCGATACCATGAACACGCTGAGCTTTTATGGCAATATCAGTGGTGGAAAGAATAAAGTAATATTCGACCAGGTGATCACAACTTCTTTCGCCGGTGGTGAAGATTCGATTAGCTATTACGATCTTAACAGCAGGAATGAATACCCCACTACAAGTGTAGGTGCGGACTATATAAAGAAGTTCAGCTCAAACAAGGAAAAAGAATTCAGCATCCGCTTCAACTCAGAATTTGGAAACAGCAATACTTTTCTCAACAGTTTTATGGATAATCCCATGGAGAACGACCGCTATGTGATCAACAACAGCGTGGCGAAGAACAGGCAGTACACCATCCAGTCAGATTATATTTTCCCGATGAGAAACGGGCGTAAACTCGAAGCCGGCGTAAAGGGAATTCTGCGCAGGGCAACTTCCGATTTTGAAAGCCTGCAGCGTACTACCAATCTTGAAGATTATTCCCTGAACCAGGACAACACCGATTATTTCCGTTACGACCAGGATGTGTACAGTGTATATGGCAGTTATAATTTTAAAATGAAGAAGACCAGCTTCAGGTTGGGTGCCCGTCTTGAACACACAGAGATTGATGGCAATTTTGTTTCCAGCAAAACCAGGGTTGACCAGGGGTATTCCAATGTGCTTCCCAATATCCAGTCATCCACCAAATTCAACAACAGGTTTACACTGGTGGTCACCTACAGCGACAGGCTACAGCGTCCCTTTATCTGGAACCTGAATCCGTTCAAGAATAATAATGATCCGCGCTTCATAAGTTATGGCAATCCAGACCTGGAACCCCAGGTGATTCACAACCTGTCGGTGCAGACGCGTTATATGAAGGGCGGCACCTTTGCCGGCATTACTTTCTCCGGATCGTACAGCGATAATATGATCGTGCAGTATTCAAGCTTTGATGCGGCAACGGGAGTTACCAGCACTACCAGTGCCAATCTCGGTAAGGAAACAGTGATCGGTGCGCAGGGTAATATCAGCACCAAGATCAATCCTGACTGGAGCGTGTTCATTAACGGAAGCATACGCTACAACCATGTACAGAATAAATTGGATCCAGGCCAGAAGAACAGTGGTTTCGGCGGCAATGCCAATCTCAATACCAGCTATTCCATCAGCAAAAAATTTGTAACCAGCGGTTATGCAGGTTTCTTCCGGAACGGGGTAAGCATCCAGACCAGTTACCCGCTCAATATCTGGTATGGCATTAATGCAGGATATAAACTTTTCAAGGAAAAGCTGACGTTATCGGTAGGGCTGGCCAACTTCTTTGAAAAAGAAAGAAAGTGGGAATTGAAAACGGTTGACCCTGCCTTTACTTATACCAGCACCACTATTATGCCTTACCGCGGTATTTCATTCAGCTTGTCATGGAATTTTGGAAAACTGACGGAAAATGTGAGCAAGAAAAAAGGGGTTACGAATGACGACCTTTTACAGAGCAGCAGTAATTAATGGTTGAAACAACCTCTGAATCATATCTCAAGGCAAAGGACGCTTAGCGTCCTTTGTTTTTTTGCTTTCGTCCATAAAATCCAGGCTTTCATCTCTGGTAATCCTGAACTGAACAAAATGAAATGCTAATTGCGTCGTTTTAAAAGGGGAGTAATTAGTTTTACAGTAAACCTTATTCCCCCAGGAACCGTCAAATCAATAAACTGCCATGGATACGCACATCACCAATTGGGAAATGAGCCTGGACACCAGCGACCAGAATGCAATGGCCAAAGAAGAAATTGCCACCTGGCCCTCGGAGCCGTATAAGCTGGATTGGGCCTCTATTAACTGGAACTGATTGGGAACAGTTCATAGTTCATAGTTGAAAGTTCAAAGTCAGAGTCGTTAGAGAATGGGATGTACTGTTTAGTCTGAAGTTGGTAGTCTGTAGTCCACTTCACACTTTAATGAAATTATTTACCTACTGCGTCAGCCGTAGCTTCAGCGCACGCGGACGGCGGACAAAGCCCGCGCTACTGGCCTTCATCATAAAAAATTTAAACGCAAAGACCGCAAAGAATGCCCACTTGCTTTTGGTATCAACCTGATTGGTGCGCAAAGGGCGCAAAGAAAGAACTCTGTGGGAGTAAAATATACATTCTCTGGTGCACCAGGGCCAATGGCCAACAGCTAATAGCCATAAGCCTCTCTCCTGGCTGTTTAAAAACGTATTTATACCAACCTATTTCATAGTATTCTTCCTAATAATCCTTCATCATTTCAGTAAAATCCATAACCCTTAAAACGGTCAATTCTGCTCTTGTACGGGGCGGCTTGCCGGGGTAGTTTTGTATCAGAAGTTGATTGATATAATCAATCCATCCAATGTCCTAGAAACCGTCCAGTAAGTTTTTGTTGAAATCCATGTCCTAGTGGTCTCCAAAAGAGATCGAAAAACCAAAATCCAATATCAGTCAACTTCTTCTTTTTAATCCTATCCAATTCCTTGTAAAAAGCCTCGTGTAAAATTTATCCGGAAAAACCCCTTGAAAGCCGTTGCTAATCCTCCTGATTAACCTTAACGCCTTAGGTCATGTGTGCTATGCAAGAAATCAAAAGAGTGATGGTCATCGACGACGATATTGACCTGCTCATGCTGTTGGAAAGAAGTCTTCAGAAACAGGGTTATATCGTAGAAACGGCAGCCAGTCTCCCGGAAGCCGAGGAAATCATCGATGAATTTATGCCCGCTGTAGTCCTTCTCGATATTAATGTAAAAGGAGAAGATGGAAGAAAATTGTGCTGGAAGCTGAAAAACTCTCCTGTTCTCCACCATCCAAAAGTCATTATGATGTCCGGCTACGATTTCAGTCCGTCCAGGGCTTTTTTATTCGGCGCCGATGATATGGTCACCAAACCTTTTCCTGTAGAATTCCTGCATCACCGCATCAGGATGCAGGTGGAAGCGGCGGTGTGATGGTGAGTCGTTCGCCAGCCGTCCGCGTGCCGCTGAAGCTTTAGCGGAGGCGCAAGCTTTAGCGAATGTTGGGTGAATGGTGAATGGTGAATGTGCTGCGCCGGCGAGATCTCGTGCATGGTTGTAATAGTGAATGGAGAATAAACCTGACTATCAAATTCAGATCCTTTAGTTCATCTCATTCTTTCATGACTCCGACTTTGAACTTTCAACTGGGAACTTTCAACTGGAACCTCCTGATTAACCATACCAATCAAAAAAGCCAATGATATCATTCATTGGCTTTTTC